>JAVFAO010000326.1:0-8107 GCA_034002465.1 Myxococcota bacterium | reverse complement strand
GATGGATTCACCCATACTCGGAACGACAACCGCAAGCGCCATATTGTTCTCCTGGATTTCCTGTTGGCTGAGCTACTGCTTTCCAGCGTTTCTGAAAGCATCAACGCAAACTTCGCGCGCGTTGATGCGCTGCTCCCGACGGCGTCCGCGCGAACGACCTGTTGGCTAGAATACTGCTTTCCGCACGTTGATGCGCTGCTTCCAACAGAGCCAGGAAACTCGAACACAAGCAGACCCACAACCCAACAACATCATGAAAGAGATCAGGCTGTTGCGAAGTCGGAGCCAAAACGCAGACGAGTCAGCGGAGCTGAGAAACGCGAAGCACGATGCAAAGCGAAAGCAGCGCCGAGCCAGCGCGATGGTATGGTGCCGCTTCTCTTCGAACAGCGCAAGGGCCAGCTCGGCACCATGAAAGGCCGAGGCAGGCAAGAGGCCTCAGAGATTCGTCTGCGATGGCCGCGGTCGCAGGAGGATGGCAGTTGAACGCGCTCGCTGCGGCGATGACGTCGCCTTTTGTGGCTGATTGTGAGACAAGGGCATGGTTTTGCGGCGCCGCCGTGGTGCTCTGAGCGAGGGAACGAATGGAATCGAAGGTGAGTGAGGGGTACTCCATCCCGGCGAGTTCTGGGGGAACAGGCCAAGCGCCCAATCAACAAGAACTTGGGGGAACAGGCCAAGCGCCCAATCAACAAGAACTTGGGGGAACAGGCCAAGCGCCCAATCAACAAGAACTTGGGGGAACAGGCCAAGCGCCCAATCAACAAGAACTTGGGGGAACAGGCCAAGTGCCCAATCAACAAGAACTTGGGGGAACAGGCCAAGTGCCCAATCAACAAGAAACTGTATTGGGCGCATTGGAGTTGACGCGCAAGCCGCGGCGTGGCGACGTGATGACCGTGGAGCTCGACGCGCTGTCGCTTCGCGGGCTCGGTCTACGTCGCGTCACCTGGCAGCCACAGCCGCAGGGGCTGCGGGTCTTCGCGCGACGGGAGATGGAGCTCGAGGTTCGCCTGGCCTTGCCGGGAGAGCGTGTACGGATCGAGGTGATGCATGTGGAGAAGCATCGTGCCGAGGCACGGGTGCTCGACTTCGAGCGTCGTTCGGCGCTGCGGCGCTCGCCGCGATGCAAGCATTTCGAGCCTGCCGAAGGTCGCGGTTGCGGGGGTTGCTCACTGCAGTCGGTGCTATACGAGGACCAGCTTGGCCTGAAGCGTGAGACCTTGCGTCAGGCGCTGGCGTCTCGTGGGCTGGAGATCCCGCTCGAGGCGCTGCTCAGCGCGCGTCATGAGTGGAACTATCGCAATAAGATGGAATACAGCTTTGGTCACACTCTCGACGGTCGTCCCGGATTGGGGCTGCACCCAGTTGGCTCGAGAAATCGTGTCATTGAGTTGGAGGAGTGTTACTTACAGTCGGCATTTTCGGCGGCACTGGTGGTTGCGATTCGGGACTGGATGCGGGCCTTGGCCATCGAGCCCTATCACCACAGGCGGAATACTGGATTCGGTCGCACCTTGACGGTGCGTGAGGGCAAGCAGACAGGCGAGCGGCTGGTCCTGTTGACGAGCGCTTCGCAGCCTATGGTTCAGACGAGCGAGGGCATGTGGGAAGCGCAGCGGGTGGCGGAGTCGTTTACGCAGCGCGTGTTGTCGTTGGCGACGGAGCTGGGCGAGCGTGTCGATGGCATTTGCTGGCGGCAGCAGATTTTGCAGACGGGGGTGGCGACGCGTTTCGAGACTTGTTGTTTGTGGGGCAGCCCGGTGCTTCACGAGCGTCTCGAGCTTTCGGATGGGAGTGCGCTGCGTTTCGAGGTTGGTCCTGCGAGTTTTTTTCAGACCAACACGTTGCATGCCCAGGTATTGTATTCCACTGTGATTCAGTGTGTGACCCAAGGGCAAGCGCGCGTCGGTCGGGTCTTCGATCTGTACTGTGGAACGGGCAGTATCGGGCTGTGTCTGGCCCGGCATGCCGAGCGGGTGATTGGCATTGAGCTGGATCGGGAAGCAGTGCGCAGTGCGCAAGCGAATGCGGAATACAACGGCATCGAGAACGTGACGTTTTTGTGTGGTGATGTGGGGCGGGTGCTACGGGAGCAAGGAGAGCGTGCGAGTGGAGTTGGAGACGTCGTGGTGGTGGATCCTCCGCGCTCGGGGCTTGGGCGGGTGGCGTTGGAGCAGGTCATTGCGTTGGGCGCACCGCGGTTGATCTATGTGTCGTGCAACCCGTTCAGCATGGCGAAGGAGTTATCGGTGCTGCAGGAGCGGTATGAGCTCGAGAAGGTTCGGGGGGTGGACATGTTTCCACAGACGGGGCATGTGGAGGCGGTGGCGAGCTTGCGCCTTCGCGCGGTCGACGGAGAGAGGGAATCCATTCCCCAATGAAAGGGATTCCAAAGGGCGAGCCCTTTGGCGGGGCGTGGGGCAGAGCCCCACAATCAAAGCGAGCCGCTCGAAGAGCGCAAGCGACACCAAAGCGAGCCGCTCGAAGAGCGCAAGCGACACCAAAGCGAGCCGCTCGAAGAGCGCAAGCGACACCAAAGCGAGCCGCTCGAAGAGCGCAAGCGACACCAAAGCGAGCCGCTCGGAGAGCGCAAGCGACACCAAAGCGAGCCGCTCGGAGAGGCGCTGGCGCTTTCTGCGACAGTCGATGAACAAGCACTCGGAAGCGTCGAGGGTAAGGAGCTGAGCCACGCCAGCAACAACTCGAAATCAAGAGGATTCCAAAGGGCAACGCCCTTTGGCGGGGTGTGGGGCAGAGCCCCACGATGGACTCCCATTCCCTCCCACCATGCAGCTCTCCTCGAGCATGCTCATGCTGTTCTTGCTCTGCACACAGCAACTCGCCTGCGAGCGCGCCCCCCAAGCCCCCCTCGAGACCCCAGCCCCTGCCCTGCGAGCAGAAACGCTGGCCTGCCTGCAGGCAACGTTGTGCGCCGCAGCGATGGCCAGCCTAGCGCACGGCTCCAAGCGCAGGCCGCCCAGCGCCCGCAATCCCGCGCTGAGCGCGGCCTTCCCAGTAAGCAAGCGCTGCCTTCTGCGCTGTGGACAACGAGAAGGCGTGCTGAGCTACCATCGGAACAAAGAATCACAACAAGCCTTCATGGAGATCGAGGAGGAAGGCCGCAGGTGGTCCACCGGAATGTATACTAGCTATGATCTTTCATGTGCCGACATTGACGCCGATGGTTGCTCCGACGTGGTGCTCGGAGTGTGGTCGACAAAGCGTCGACATAACGAACCCGAACCCCACCGTACAGTCTGGGTGCTATCCTGGCGACACCCTGGCCTCACCGAGCGATGGAGAGGCTCGGCATTGTCCAGACCGCTGCACGCATTTGCACTCGCCAACGTCGATGACGAGCCCGCAGATGAGCTTCTGAGTCTCGAGCGCAGCGCTTCGGCATGCACGCTGAACGCGTATTCCTGGAATGGCTTTGGATTTCGACTTCGCGCGCGCCGTCCCGCCTCCTGTGACGGCGTCTTGCTCGCAGGTGGACAATGGCGCGACGCTGAGCAAACTTGTGCGCTACGGCTCGAGCGCCTGCAGACTCAGCCCATCGACAATGAGCAAACGCAACGCCAGCAATCGAAGACACGTTGGGAACAATTGCGCTGCTTGGCTGCCCAAGCTGGGGAGGCGAAGCGAGAGCATGGGAGGTGAGGTGATGACCCAGCCAACAAACGTTGAGCGAGAACTTGAGGGAACAGGCCAAGTGCCCAATGGACAAGAAGCGCCCCATCGACAAGAAGATGAACAACTCGAACAAGAGCTGAGACGCATCCGTCGTCGTCGACTCTTGGGTGTGGTCTTGACGCTATTGTTGGTGGTGACAGCAGTCGGCGTGGTCACCACCCTGGTCGGCATCGGACCGTTTGGCATTCGCCTCGCCCAACACGGCACGATCAAGGTCTTCGTCTACAATGGGACTCCTCACTTCGCCCACATCAACCTCGATGGCATGCAACACCAGATCAAGCCCTTCGAAGGAAAGACCGTCTCCTGCGTAGGCGGAGAGCTGTCCATCGAAACCGAGCTCCAACTCGTCGAGCGCGACGAAGAGACCCGACAAGCCTACAAAACCGAGCAACGTCGCTTCCTCGAACGCCGGGAGTTCTCTGCCAGCCATCAGAACTACCTCTACCACATCGCCGAGCCATCCTCGAGCTGCTTGGCCATCGCCGACATGAGCACCTACTACGATGGCGACTCGGGAGGAAAACTTCGCCTGCTCGGCAAGGTGTTTCCCGATTCTCGCCTGCAACCCCTGGACACGGAGGAGGTGCTTTACCCAAGCGAGGTGATGCCCGACAAGACCGCAGACGCAGTAATCTGGCTCGGCGTGGTGGCCTGCGACGTCCTCGAGAGCGATGAGCTGAGTATCGACTTCCTGACGATCATGGCAGAACAGACTCGAAAAGAATACGAAAAGATGCGAGAGCTCGAGCGGGAGGCCGCGCGGATCATGGAAGAACAACTGAAGCAGCAGTAACGCCGCCAGGCGCAACCCGCTGACGATGGTCGCTTGGGCTCCTCGGCGTCCGACAGACACCGCGCCCTACGCCCCTTTCCCCAAAGTAATCAAAGGGATACCAAGCAATCCCGAAAGCTGCTCGCCAATGCGAAAGGCCTCGATTCGCTGCGTGGTGCCATCAATGATGGGCAGCGGCGTGCCATCGCGCAAAGCGAAATAGAGCGCGAACGCTTCGACTTGCACACCCTCTCGCCCCGGCCAGGGCACATCGATGAGCCCGAAGACCACATGGGTCAGCTCCTCGATCGGAACCGCGCGCGGACCTTGAGCCGAGCAGAGCTCGAGCGACGAAGGACGCATCACATTCCGGCGAAGCTCACCCTCGCCAAGCTCGATGGTCCTGAGCGGTCCAAGCCGCAACAGCGCCCGCTCGAAACGCTGAGGTCGCGCCGCAAAGCGCACCAAGAGCACGCCCACCAACGCCGACGACAACGGCAAGAGATACTCCCAGGTGCTCGCCACCTTCCAGGCACGAATGTCGTACAACACGATGCCCGCCGTCGCCCCAAGCAGCAACCAGCCCAAAAACCTGGTGTCGAGGCGAGGACGACGCAAACTGATATCCCAGACGATGTATCCGCCGTCGGGCTCATGACTGATACGCGGTTCTTCGACCATCTCAGCTTCCCTATGAGGCCCGTCCCGAGCGGATTCAGGGTCCGAGCAGCGGCGTTTTGAGGAATGGGCTGTGCAGCCGCCAACCATCAGCCTCGAAAATCATCACGATCTTTCGCGCTTTTCCGCTTCGACTGATGGCATAGAGCTCCTTGCGCCGCGGAGTCTCGGCCTCGCTCTGGCCAAAATCGTCTCGAATGTCCTGTAGGTCTTCAATAAAGATGTCCGCAACCGGATCGAAGCGACTCTCCTCTCCAGCGACCATGATAAGCCCCGTTTGCAACACGACGAGGGCCCCTCTTCCACCAGAAGAGTCCTCGAAGAAATTCCGGGTCTCCTGGCTCATCAGCCCAAGTGCCTCTTCGAATTCTCCGCCCTGCAAGGCAGCAAAGGCCTGAATGGCAGCGCTCTTGGCGGCCAGAAAACGGCGCACGCGCTCTTCCTCGGTCTCCTCGAGCTGACGATCGAAGGCTCGCCAGGTGTCGGCCGGTGGCGGTGCAGGCAGCTCGTAGAGCGAAGGCCCACAGCCAACGAGAGTCCACAGCGAGAGACAGAGCAGCGCAGCAGGTGAAGAATACTTAGCCATTGATTTCCAACACATAAGCAGCGCTCCTGAGGAGCTTGTTGGCGAGAACGGCGGCTTGCGATACCTGGACCAAGCCTCGAGTCCATCGAGAGTCTCTGTCATGGAGGCATGGTGGATGTCAATGTGCAGGCTCGGCAGACGATGCCCCGCGCCAGGCAACAGGGCAGCGCCCAGTAGCCTTCTGTGGAAACTGTTGCCAGCGAGAACCGAACGCTGAAAGCAGACATTTCCAAGGTCCACGACTCTCCAAATCCCCAACCCCATGAGTTTGACGCTGCGTCTCCCTTGCTGCTAGAAAACGCAGTGGATTGAGCTGCGAGCAGCACCCAACGGTGCTGCGGCACACGCGACGATGGGACGCTTTGCCACCATGACGCCACTCTTCGATGTACTGCCTTCGGATTCCAAGCTGCTTTGCTCGTCGAGTCGTGTGGTCCAGCTGATGCGCTCCACGACCTACGAGTCGGTCTCGGTGGCGGGGCCAGTCCTGCCCTATCGCGCGTCACTCATCCTCGTTTTCACACTTCGTGGAAGCTACGCGCTCTACATCCACCTCGAACCCAAGCAGGGTGGAAATGGGACGCTGATGGGAGGAAAGCGAGCGGAGTCCGCCATCGGACAGTATGCCCTGCTCCAACAACAGGCGATGGAATGGCTCTCGAGCTGCGGTTTCGTCATGAAGGCCGTCGAGCTTGGCGGATTGCCCTGGGCTGAACGCAAAGCGGTACTCTCGTTCCTGCCCTTCGCACACCACGATCCCGGTGACCCATCCCAGGGCACACAAGCTGCCGAGCCAGAAGAGGCGAGCAACGTCGCAGGCGTCTTGCCCCTGTTCGGCGAGAACCCACCCAAGAATGTCCGATTGCTACGTGATTTCCTGATTTCCGGTTGATTTCGCTTGCTCGGGGCGCGCGAACACGCGCTCCATTCCGCACCGCGTCGCCCTCGTGACGCTCGAGCGCCAAGGATCGGCGCTCTCAGGCCAAGGAGGCTCCTCATGCTAGCTCTGTCCGTCCCTCGCCTCAGTCCCTGGCGCTCGCTCACTCTTGCCATGGCCTGCGCGGCATGGCTATTCGGCGCATGCGGCGCGAGCGTGGCTGAGCGAGATGCCATCAAACAAGCGGACTACCACTACCAGCTCGCCGCCAACCACTTTGCAGCGGGTGAAACCACCCAGGCCATCCGCGAGCTGACGCTCTCACTCGAGCAACGCCCAGACCACGCCGAAGCCCAACACCTGATGGGCTTCCTCTACATGGGTCGAAAGCAATACCCCGAGGCAGTGCTCCACTTCCAACTGGCCCTCGAGGCAGATCCAGAATACTATACCTGCCTGAACAACCTGGGCGTCGCCTACCTGTATATGGAACGATGGGCCGATGCCATTGAGGTCTACGAGAAACTTCGACACGCCACCCTGTATACAAGCCCATGGCTCGCCTATGCCAACCTCGGCTGGGCCTACTACCAGCTCGGCCGCATCGACGAGGGCATCGAGCAGACCCGAATGGCACTCTTCCTCAACCCAGAGATGTGCCTCGCCTCCAACAACCTGGGCATCATGCTCACTGAGGACGGACAACTCGAAGAGGCCCTCAGCCACTTCGAGGAAGCCCGCGAACAATGCCCCAACTACGCCGAGCCGCTGCTCCACCTCGGCCAGCTCTATGCCGCAAACGGGCAGCAGCGACAGGCCAAGGACTCTTTCCGCCGCTGCGCCGAGCTCAGCCCCAAGTCCGAGCTCGGGCAACGCTGCCGAGCCAACGCCAAGATGTACCGCTGAGCGCTCGAAGGGCCCCGCCCCAAGCCATCGAGGTCAGAGATGAGGAAGTTCTTTGGTGCCCTGCTGCTGTTCTTCGGCCTCGCTGGCGCCGCTATCGAAATCGACAATCTCGCCAAGGGCGTCTCCGAAAACTCTGTCCTTGGCTTCGTCCTCGCCTTCTTCTTCATCACCAGTGGGGTCCTACTCATTGCCAGCAAAAAGAAAGCGAAACAGGCTGCCCTGAACGCCCCCGACGCCAGCGCCCGACTGCTGCAATCAGCTCGTCAACAACGAGGACGCGTCACTGCCCTCGAGCTGAGCGCAGACACTGGATTGCCCCTTGAGCTCGTCGAGAAGCAGCTCGTCGAATTCTGCGAGCGAGCCTACTGCGAACGTCTCGTCGGTGAAGCAGGCGTGCTCTTCTATCGCTTCCCCGAATTCGAGTCGACCAACGTCAAGCGCGACATCCTCGAGACCACAGAAGAGGAAGCAGAGCTCGACAGCCTGTCGAGACAAAAATAGAAGGGATTCCAAAGGGCTGGCCCTTTGGCGGGGTGTGGGGCAGCGCCCCACATTCGAGGAACGAGGCGAGCGCGCGTAGCGCGCGAGC
>JAVFAO010000325.1:0-8115 GCA_034002465.1 Myxococcota bacterium | reverse complement strand
CATCGGTCGATTCAGTCCTGCTCAGGGTTGGGCGGGCTCGCCGGCACCGTCCAGCGACAGGCGGTGGGATCCCAAGCGGCACCGCTGGAGCCGGTGAGAACCGGTTCCAAGAACGCGCGCGCCGCCTCGAAGGCATCGACCAGCGTGACCCAGCGCAGATGGTCTTCGCGCGCGATGTTGGCGTAAGGGGCCGCCCAGGTCTCGGGCGGCGAAGGGAGACGCTCAGGTACGTCGTGGGTGCCGCGGAACGCGAAGGTTTGCTCGATCGCCGCGCGAACTCGAGCAGCCTCGACCCGACCTGCAGTCGCGATGAGCGCGATGTCGGGGAGGTCCTTGACTCTCGAGTTCGGGCGCGCACGAGGCATCGTGTAGGCGTGGAGCTTCTCCGCGAGGTGGGTCTCGACGGGGTACACCCGTAGCGCCGGTGGCGCGATGCCGGCGAACGCGAGCGCGTCCTCGGCGACCATGAGCTCGGGCTCGCCGAGAATCGGGTCGCCGAACGTCACATCGACGCCGAACGGTCGGCTGTAAACCTTGCCGGAAACGGTGCACTCGGCCCGAAAGCGCAGCCCTTCGTACTGCATCCCGTCGTTCTGGATGTCGGGGTGCCGGTCGTCGGGGCGTATGGTGAACACCATGAAGTCGCCCAGGTCGTGTCCAGCGGCGTGGCGGAGCCGGTCGAGGATGTCCTCGGGCGAGCCCATGACACGCAGGTCGACGTCCTTCGTAGTGCGTGCCCGCTTGATTCGTAGCTCGACGGCCAGGCCTCCCTTCAGCGTGACGGCGTCGCCGAGCTCCAGGACGACGCGCGCGAGGAATCGATCGAACACCACGAGCTGGCGGCGTCGAGCGAAGTCGAAGCCCGAGGTCGATGCAGTGCGGAGTCGCTGCTCGAGCGCCTGCTTGAACGCGGCGGCGGTTCGGTACGCCTGGGTCGTCACTCGAGACCTCCGAAGCACGTGAGCGCGGCCTCGACGCCGGCGAGCTCGCGATGCGCGACCAGACCGCGGGCGAGCGCCTCGAGCACGGCCCCACGCAGCAGCTCGGGCGGCAGTTGCTCCGCAGCGCAGTCCTCGAGCGTGCGCAGGGGTGCCGTCGCTGGCACGGGTCCGAACCAGCGCCGCTCTTTCTCGGCAACGTTCCCGTAGTGGAGGAGGACGCCGTCTGGTACGCGGAGCCGCCGCGTGCGCCACTTTTCGGGAAGTGTGAGGTGGACCTGCGCGGGGAGGATGTCAGAGAGGTCATGCAGAGCGAGCGCCGTCTGGTGAGAGAAGACGCCCTCCTGCTCCGACCAGAGCCATACCACCGTGAGATCCTCTTGGTCTCCCGCGGGGAAGTGCACGAGCCGGTACACGCCGCGTCGCACGCGGAGCATGCGCCCGGCCCGCAGATGGTGCGCGATGAGCTGCGGCGAGTAGCCGGCCTCGGCCGCCTGCCGCGTCGTAAAGAGCCCGTCCTGGGCCACCGCGATCTCGAAGAGGTGGTCCCAGTCGGGCGAGCTGGTGGTCGGCCCGTTCATGCAGGAACCTTAAGCCATGCTTTAGTTTTGTGCAAGGTACAAGGTACCAAGCACCCAGCGAGGCGGGGCAAGCCCTCGCCATTCCGACATCGTTCATCGTTGTGTGCGCCAGGCTCGCTTCGTCGCTGGAGTTCCAATGCTCTTGGGGAACTCGGAGCCAGGAGGCGGAGAGTGGCTGCGAAGCAAGCCATTCTTACCCCGGCTCAGCCGGGAAGCCGCAGCCGCTGCAACACCCCGCTCTGAATCAGCGCCTCGAACTGACGTAACAAGCGCTGCGCCATGCGCTCGTCGTCCACCAGGACACCTGCCTCGATGTTGCGCTCCTGCGCCGCTTCGGTGAAGTTCGCCGAGCTCAACAACGACCAGCGCCCATCGACCACCACGCACTTCGCGTGCAAGACCGCACGGCGCTGCGTCTCGAGCTCGACCGAGCGCCGATCGAAGTAGAGCTCGGGCAGCCGCTGCCCAGGCCACAGCTTCTTCGGGAAGTCCCGCCCAAAGTCCTCGACCAGGCTCGCGGCCGGACGATGGTCGTCCTGCTTGCGATGGATGTTCGCGCACAGGCGCACCTGCAGGTCCGGCTCAGCATCCATGCGCCCCGCCAGCTCCCCGAAGATCGCCGCCGCCTTCTCCCCCTTGTCCAGCGCAAAGCTCACGATCAGCACCGACACCCTGGCCTGCCGAAAGAGCTCGGCCACCACCACCGAGGTGTCCCGCGCATCCACCCCATCGAACTCTGGCGGCGACAGCACCAGCTCCACACGATCCGACCTCGCCTGCTGCTCGCGCCGCTCCTCGGCCAGCAAGTCCAGCATCGTCGCCAGGTGCAGCGCGCTCATTCCCTGCGCCGAGAGGTCCTGCAACGCCTGCTGTAGCTCGCCGAGCTGCTCTTCGGGCGCGTGTACGGCCAGCGCCGAGCGCGCAAAGGGCGCCGCTACCCTGCCCGCCCGCAGCGCCTGGGCCAGGCCCAGCAGCGACGCGCGCCCCAGCGCCCGAAAAGCCGAGCTCATGTGGCCTCCGCAAAAAACGCCGCCTCGGCCTCCACCACCGTCGGCACCACCAACGACCGGTCCAGATACGTATTCCCGCGCTCGCAGCTCGTCTCGGCGATCAACAGGCAGCCATGGCACGCCGACCCGTGCAGGTACCGCTGCTCGAGAGACTCGGCCGGGTCGTGCTGCGCGCAGACCGGATCGTTCGAACACAAGCGCCCCAGCTCCAACGCCCGCTCCAGATGCCGCCCCACATTCTTGCCGATATCGACCAGCCCCCCCAAGGTCCCCTCGGAGCCCGGCGTCCCGGTGTACAACAAGATACCGTAGCCCGACGGGCAGGCATAGACCCGCTCGCGGAGCGAGCTCGCCGCATAGCCGCAATCCAACGACAAGGACGTGATCAGCAGGTGCGACAACGAGTGCAGCATCATGTACGGAAGGCCGGGAAAATCCTTGGCACGCGCGTGCTGCGCGCTCCACACCGCGTGTCCCTGCGCCAGCTTCGCAGCCCGCGCCTTCACCGCGGGCCGCGCCAGCCAAGCGGCGATGGCCTCGCGCGAAAACGACAAGAAGATGCCCTCGCCGCGGTTCTGATAGGCTGGCAACCAAGTCGCTTCCTGCGCCAACGGCGCCAGCTCGACCTCCAGGTCCAGCTCGCCGTTGATGTCGGGAAAACTCGCCTCGAAGCGCGTAAAGCCAATCTGCGCCACCACCTCACGCAGCCGATGCAGCAACACCAAACGCTCGAGCTTGCCCTCTGCCGCCACCGGTAAACGACCCAGAGGATGACTCCGGGCGTAGAAATCCCCTTCAGGCTTGTCCTCGCCCAGCGTCGCCTTCTGCGCCAGCAAGGTCTCGAGTTCCGCCTCCTTGATGCCCTTCTGCGGCACGGGAATGCCGTCGAGGCGACGCTTCACCTCGGCCCACACCGTGGCGTTGTCCAGACCCTCCAACGCCGCATCGACCTCCTCCTTGCGCCGTTCACGGCGCACGTCGCC
Source organism: Myxococcota bacterium (assembly GCA_034002465.1). Taxonomy (GTDB): domain Bacteria; phylum Myxococcota_A; class Bradymonadia; order UBA4248; family JAVFAO01; genus JAVFAO01. The sequence continues at coordinate 4,603 of JAVFAO010000325.1, read as the reverse complement.
AGCATCTTCGCAGTACTTCAGGTAGCGGTCCCAAACCCGGTCCACCGCTTCACGTAACGCCTCGTCCCCATCGGGAATGGCGATCACGCCCATGGTCTGCGCAAAGTAGGCGTTCGACGCCGAGCGTGTCAGCAGCCGATTGGGCTTGTCGCAAGGCTCCCGCACCGATGGCCCCAACCACGGCATGTGCCCCCGGCAGCGTCCCAAGACCTTGCCGTCAGGCACCGACGCGTCCGAGAGCGGACGACGACGCCCGGTCTTCTTGTCACGCACGAAGATCTCCGCAAAATCGTTGCCCGCACCGCCTTCGTCGAAGTAGAGCTCGCCACTGCGATCGTGCGGATCGTCGCGCACGAAGGCGTACCAGTCGATGTCGCTGAGGTGCCCGCAGACACAGGCCTGCACGAAGCGCACCGGCACGACGGGGGCGATCTTTCGGCTCTCCATCGAGTAGCCGCCCTTCACCAGGCGGTCGTAACGGAGCAGCGGTCGACTGCGATAGCTGCGGCCGTCGGGGGCGGTCCAGGTCTGGTCCACCTGCGCCAAGAACCACGTCGGAAACGGGTACACCGCGATGCCCGTGCGCGACGCATGCGCCTCGCCCGAATCCACGGGTGGCGCGTAGAGCTCCAGCTCCGGTCGCTTCAGCTTCTCGCGCAACCAGCCTTCGAGACGGTCTTCGAAGATCCGCTGGCGCTCGCCTCGCCAGCTCTCCAGTCCACCGATGAGCACCGAGTGCTTCGGCAGGTCGACCATGGCGCCAGGCCCAAAGGTGCTCACCACCTGGCTCTGGCGGAGCTCGCCCGTGGGCGGAACACGTCGCTTGCTCATGCACCTTCCTCCTCGGACTCGACGCCCTCGAACGAACGCAGCCACAGCTTCACGGTGGGCTCCACGTCGCGCAGGCTGCGCCCCGCCTTGAATTGCTGCGCCTCGCGACTCTGCTTGGCCAGCTCGGGCGAGAGGGGCTCGAAGAGTAAGGGCGGCGCCACCCCCACCTCGCGCTGGTACTGCAGGTCGCCCTTCTTGGCTGCAATGTTCGCCCAGGCATCGAGCAGGCTGCTGACCCGCTGCTTGACCTGGGTGCGCAGCGCTTCCTGCTCGTCTTGGTCGAGCTCTGCGTCGTGACCTTCGGCGCGGCGCGAGATCAGCTCGGGCACGAAGTCCAGCGCCTGCCTATTCGCGTTGATGGCGAGGGCGCCTCGCGGCGCGGTCATGGCCGGATGACCCAGTCGGGCCAGGGCCACGGTGACTGCCGCAATGCCGCGATCGAGGGCACGCGGCGAGAACGGCGTCACGCTGGTCGCCTCGACGGCACGGTAGAAGCTCTGGTGCCAGGCGGCAAAGCGTTCGTAGTGACTGCGGTCGCGAGGGCGGTGGAGGTTGAGCAAGGTGACGACCAGACCGGGACGCTGCTCGTCGCGACCGACACGGCTGGTGGCCTGGATGTACTCCGAGGCCGTCTTGGGCTGGCCAAGCACCACCATCAGCCCCAGGCGCGTAATGTCCAATCCTACGGAGATCATGTTGGTGGCCAGCGCCACGTCGACATGCTCCTTCTCCTGGAACGGAAGCTCCAAGCGGCGCTTGGTCTCGGCCACCTGTTTGGTGCTCACGCGGCTGGTCAGCTCGTCGGGCGTAGAGATGCGGGGGCGCTTGGCAAAGAGCGTGTTGTCCACGTCCAGCCGCTGCCGGCGCTCGGCGTAGTCGGCGAGCTGAGTGCGCACCTCGTCTTCGACGATGCGTCGGCTGCCGCCCAGTTCGCGCAGGGCGTTGAAGTAGCCGAGCAGCGTCATGTAAGGGTCGGCGGGGTTTGGCAGGGTCTTCGCCCCACCGTGCGCGAGCCAGGCGCGCTGGGCGGCGGCCATCAGGGCGAGCACGCTGCGCAGGAAGACGACTTTGAGGTTACGGCCCTGCGCAGCAACGCCCACGTAGCGGCGTGGGTGCGACTGATTGGCGCCGACGGTGATGGCAAAGAAGGCGTCACGGCGGTCGGGCCCAGGCGGCGGAAAGACCTCCACGGCGCTGCGGCCAAAGACGGCGCGGATTTGACGCTCGGCGCGGCGCACCGTGGCGGTGGAGGCGACGAGCTTGGGGCCCGGGGCACCACCATCCAAAGACGAGCGGGCGAGGGCATCGATGACCGTCTCGTAGAGCCCCACCATGGTGCCCAGTGGACCCGAGATGAGGTGCAGCTCGTCCTGGATGATCAGCGACGGTGGCGGCAGGGGAGCGTGCAGCGCCCTTCCGGTGCTGGGGGTGCAAGGTCCATAGAAGCCGTTGTCGTCGTAGCGTTGGACTCGCCCGAAGAGGCCAGCAGACTCGCCTACCCAGGGCAGGCTCGCGAACTTGTCCACCGTGGCGATGAGGAAGGCAGGGAGTCGCCGATAGATGGGCTCGTCGACCGAGAGCACGGGCAGGCCGCGGGGCTGCTCTCGGCCGCTGAAGGCGCACTTGCGGTGTACGCAGTTGACGCGCAAATCCGTGGGCTCGTTGGGATCTTTGAGCAACTTGAAGCTGTCGCGACTGAACTTCCAGCCGCACCAGGGGCAGCTCTCGAGAGGGATGGGCGAGGGGTTGGTGGCAGAATCTCGCTGGAAAGCGTTGGTGCGGGCGTAGGCCGAGAAAGCGTCGTTGTCGCCCTTCTTGCCCATTCGGTTGGGCGTGGCGCCCTGCCCCACCCAGAGGCCGATTTCGAAGGGCCAGCGTCCCAGCTTGTCAATGTCCTTCTGACGCATCAGCTCCATGGCACAGACCAGGGTAGCAGCGCGGCCGAGCTGGTCCAGCGTGAGCAGGCGCAGGGTGTAGCGCATGAGCACCGTGAGACCCGCCGACTGAATGGAAGGGTCTTGCAAACGGCGCAGGAACATGGCGAAGGCAGCGAGGCCCAGATAGGCCTCGGTCTTTCCGCCGCCTGTGGGGAAGAAGAGCAGGTCGACCACGCCGCGGTCGTCGTGCTGGGGGTTGGCGGTGCCGACGAGGTTCATGAGCAGAAAGGCGAGCTGGAAGGGTCGCCAGCGCGGTGGTGGCAGCTCGAGGGGGTTGCGCTCGGGCTCGTTGTGGCAGGCGCGCTGTCGGATGGCGGTGGCGATGGCCTGGTTGGCGAGTCTGAAGGCCTCGAAGACAGGCTGCTCATCGAGGGCATCGAGTCCGGCTTGGATGCGCTGGCGGGCGCGCTCGGCGTTGGCGAGCAGGGCCGTGGCGGTCTGCTTGCGACCTGGGTCGAGGGGGAGGCGCTTGCGCTGTTTGGCGATCCAGGCAGCGTAGGCGTCGAGCATGGGGGCGAGCTGGCTGCGTACGGCCTCGGGGCTTGGGGCCTGGGCGAGGGCTTCCATGCCGAGCTGCACCTCGTCCATGCGCCGCGGCTCGACCTTCTCGACGTCTGCGACAGGCATCCAGGCGGAGCGCAGCTCACGGCAGGAGCCGTTCTCCTCGCGCACGGCGAGGGCGGAGATGTTGTGGCCCACGCCGAATTCGACGGCATCGGCGAACTGCAGGTCGGCCACCTGCTCGTCCCAGTCGTCGCTGTGCTGGCTGTGGAGGTCGGGGCGCGGCACGAAGGGTTGTAGGCTGTGCAGGCCGAGCTCGGGCTGGAAGACGTAGGCGGCGTCTCGTTGCACGTCGGGCGCAGGCGGGCGCTGATTGAGCAGGAAGACCGAAACCGAGCGGGTGCCTTCTGGAAGACCAGGCGCTTGGATGCGGCGCACCGAGACGAGCAGCAGCAGGTCGGGGTGTTGGGGCAAGGGGTATGGTCGCGGCGGCCCTTCGCGCAGGTTGACGAGGCGTTCGGCTTCGCGTGGCACACGGCGCCATCGACCGCCACCGGCGCGCTGTTCGGCAGGCCCTGGGGAATCCGTGTGCGGCTCGGCATCGGCCGCGTCTGCTTCGCTGGGCTCTGAGCGCGCCAAGGGGACGTAGTCGGCCCAGGCCACACGAGCGCGGAGCTGGGCGGTCTCGGCGGGAACCAGCACGGAGAGGCCGATGGACGATGGAAAGTAGCTCTTGCGTGCAGGGCCGCGCTCGGGGCTCTGTTCGTCGTCGGCGCCGACGAGGCGTTCGAGCTCGGCGAAGTCTTCGTCACCGTCTTCGCCGTCGTTTTCTCGGCGTTGGGCGAGGGGTGCGTTGCTGGGGACCAGAAAGCCGCTGAGGTAGTACTTGGAAGGCGCGATGGGCAGCGTCTCTTCGGCGTAGGCGGCGTGTGGCGGATGGGCTGGGCGCGGGCCGATGAGATCGAGGCGCAAGGCGTCGATGAGGTGGGCGCGCACGTCGTTCGAGCTGCTCATGCGTGGGGGTCCTTGGGCGATGCGGCGGGGTGGAGGTCGAATGGCTGTTCGCGAGTCGAACGGGCTGCGGAGCGCTGCTCGGCGCCCCAGGGTATCGTCCAAGTGGGCGTTGGGTCAAACGGATCTGCTACTTCTTGTCGGTTGGGCGCTTGGCCTGCTTCCCCAAGGTGTTGCGCGTATCCAAGAAGAGCGGACACGCAGGTCCGCCCCTACTTCTTGTCGGTTGGGCGCTTGGCCTGCTTCCCCAAGGTGTTGCGCGTATCCAAGAAGGGCGGACACGCAGGTCCGCCCCTACTTCTTGTCGGTTGGGCGCTTGGCCT
>JAVFAO010000324.1:0-8166 GCA_034002465.1 Myxococcota bacterium | reverse complement strand
GGGCAAGGCCACCCTGAGACCGCCAGCCACTCCTGCAACCCGGTCGGCCGGCTGGAAGCCGGCCCCACCTCTCATCCTGCGCTCACCGCCGTCGACTCCGCAGCACCATTGCTGCGAGGAAACGGGCAACCCATCCGTAATCCTGGGAATGCAGCGCATCGACTGGTCAGCGCATCGCGGGTTCCCCCGCCATGCGGGGAAGAGCTGGAGTGAGCGCCAGCGAGCGACAGCTAGGGGTCAACCCGCGTCCGTTAGACAGAACACAAAATCCCGCATCCGAGGCGAAAGTCTAGCATCCGAGGCGAATTTTCTTGACCACCTCAGTCCCCAACCACTACGCTCGATGTTGTCGTCGTTTTTGCCCTTTGACCAGAGAGCGGATCCCATCGCCCTGGAATGCGCCATGACAGACCGCCCGCAGCTTCGAAACTGGCTGATGCTCCTTGCCTCCTGCTTGGCGCTGGGCTGCGAACCTTCTCCTGCCCCTGAGCCATCCGAAGCCGAGACGCAGGAGCCAGTCTATTGGGAGCCCGTCGGCTTCGAGGCCGGGGCTTGTCCGGAAGCGCTCGAAGCAACGGGGGTTTTTATTCAGACGGCGCCCTTTCTCTGGCGGCTGGTGTCACCCGTGTTCGAGAAGGGATGTGGGCGCTACCAAGCCATTGTCGAGCTCTTTGCCGACGATGACAGCCGAACGTACCGCCAACAGCTTCGAATCTGCAATCTCTGCGACGAGCGGGTCAGCCTGAAGCTGGGGAGCAACAGCTTGGGCTTCTCCTGGGTGGACGCCACCGGGAGGTGGGTTGCCGCTCAAGCACTGGATGCGGATTGCGGCCAATACCAATGTGATCCAGAGCAAGAGGATGCCTGTGGATGGCAAGAGTGTCTGCCTACGCTCGAACGACTCGACGCGAGCATCGAGCCTGGCCAGGGCGGGATCCTTCGTCCCGCCTTCGACTTCTCGTCGGAAAGTGGCTGGTCCTATGTCCGGGATTGCGAGCTCATCCCATCGCTGAGCGCCCCCATCCGAATGCTCATCCACCTTCCAAGACTGTGGAAGGAGAGTGAGCTGGCGACCGCGCGCTACGACGCCCAGTGGGCTGTGGGCAGCGCTGCCCCCACGGCCTGGGAAGAGAAGCTCGGACGTGCGCTCGAGGAGGATGAGTTGTACTGGGGCGAGCTGAGCACTGTGCTCCCGCTTACTCTGGCGCGTGCCATGACGCGACCTTGCGGGCTTTCGCCCTGGTTCCAGGGCTCCTATCTTCACTCTGCCTTCGGCTGGGAAACGTCGAAAGGGGGAATCATCATCGTCACGCCGCCCCACCTCGACGGTTGTGGTCTCTATTCCTTTCAGCTCATTGAGGTCGGCGAGACGGTGGATGGCTTCAAGCTGTGGGGGACACATTGCGTCAGCAACCGATGCCCCGAAACTGCTCAGTGTTCTGAGCCCTGTCCGAGCCTCTCATTCCAAGACCACGAGGGTCGCGAGCTGTGGTTTTGCTCGACGAAGCAAAGATTCGATCGAGAGCGCTTGTTTCCTGCACACTCCACAGGCAATGCGGAAGAACTCGTCTCGCTCTCCTGTGCGCAGGTGCGTGAGCGTGGGCTGAACTGGGGTGATGGGGTGAAGCTTCGCTTCCACTATGCCCCCATGCTTCCTTGGCCTCGAGCAGCCCGTACCCCACCCGATCGACAGCGCGCGATCGGTTGTGCCCTCGCCAATGGGCAAGACCTCGACTACCAGCAAGAGGAGCTACGCTTCTATACGCTCGAGCTCCCGCCAAGCTCGGCCGTCGTTCAGCGCATTCGGAGTAAGTGCAATGTGGATTGAGCGCTGCCCTCGAAGCATGACTCCCGCTCCGCTCTGGCTCCTGAGGGGCGGCGCCACTGCCTTCTCCTTTCTTCGGTCTCCACCGAGGCGACTCAGACGTCGCAGCGCCAGTTTGAGGCGTTCATGGAGGGCCTCCTTCGGGCTTGGGAGCACCGCGACGCTTCAGCACGCGTCTGGCTCGAGCCATTCGTTGTGGTTGTGCAGCGCGCTGCGGCTCATCTCGTGCCTGCTGCTCAGTGTAGCTCCGGCGTGTGAGTCCTCTCCGAGTCCCTCGCCTCCGCAGCCCCTCGGCTTCGTCGCGGGGCCTTGTCCGTCTTGGCAGCAAGCAAGCAAGGGTTTCGAGCAAACGGGGCCGAGTACTTGGCGCCTCATCACGCCTGTCGTCGACCAGGCCTGCGGTCGCTATCAGGTCGAGCTGCAGCTTGCTTTGGAAGGTGAGCTGCTCCGCTATCACCAAGTGCTGCACCTGTGCAACACCTGTACGTCTCCTGCCAGACTCCGTATCGCATTGAACGCCTTTGGGTTCTCGTGGGTCGATGCAGAGTCGAACTGGAATCCGACGCAGGTCTCCGATCTGAGTTGCGGAGCCCACCAGTGTCCACAGATGCTGCTCACGCCTCGTCCCATTGATGAGTGGGTTGCACCGGGGCGAGGTGGAACGCTATACCCAGATGTCGAGCAGGTCCTGTCGCCGGTCTCCCTCAGCTTCTGCTACTACCAGACGCTGCAACGTTCCTTTCCCTATGGGCCCATCCGGCTTCGTCTTCACGTTCCTCGCCTGTTGACGGGGGAGCAAGGCAGGCTACAGCTTGCGGACGCCCAGGCAGCAGTGGGGAGTCGGGAAGAGAGCGAGTGGGCGAGCCTACTTGGGCGAGAGCCGACTGTCGATGAGCTGCAGTTTCTGGAGTTCGAAACAGAGTTTCCCGAGGCCTTGGCCGACTTCTTCGCTTCGGCCTGCCGTCTGACGTCGGTGCGGCCGCCGCCTGCCTCGATGATGGGGCCGCCGTCGCTGTCGTGGGAGTCGAGCCCTCGTCATTTGGTGTATTTCTTTTCATACCGCTCGGAATACATCGAGGACGACTGCGCCGAGTATCAGATTTCGCTGGTCGGCGGCGGCTTGATGGGTTTGACCTTTGATCTCTGGATCCGCAATCGCTGTGAGCAGCCGGTGCGTATTCGAATGGTCGATGCCTTTCAGGTTCCGCTGACCTTGGGCGATGTGAGTGGTCGAGAGCTATGGAAGGTCAATCCGTGGCAGTGTGACGATACCGAGTCGCTCGAGCATCGCCGCTACGAGCTCGATATTCATCTGGACGCTGCACAAACGCACGAATTTTCCCAACCCCTGCCCGCCTTTACTTGCGAGGATTATCTCCACAGCGGACTGGATTGGTCGTCTGGGACTCTTCGCTACAAAGTGTATGCTCCCAAGCTGTATCGATGGCCAGATGCGCGAACCGCGCCTGCACATCGAGCAGTGCGCATTGCCTGCGCGAAGGCGGGCTTGCTGGACCTCGAATGGAACGAGGAGGAGCTGCAGGCGTTGACCTTCGACATGACCATCCCACCTGGCTATTTGGACTGGCTCGAGGCGGTGTGCGCGCAGACTGAGCCTTGAGCAGCTCCTGCGCGCTCGGACCGCAGTCTACAACGGTGTGCGCCGCATCGGTGCTTTCTCACCCAGCTTCTCGACATAGCAGCGGCAGCAGGTGGGCACGTATTTCTCCTCGGTGCCCAGGTCGACCGTCTCCCCGTCGACGGTGGGCTCTCCCTCGCACAGCTTGAGGTTGAAGACACCCTTGCGGTTGCAGTACATGCAGGTGGTCTTGACCTCCTCGATGGCATCGGCGAGCTCGAAGAGGCGCTTGGCGCCCTCGAAGAGCTCTGCCTTGAAGGTGGTGCGCAGACCATAACAGATGACCGGGATGTCGAGCTCGATGCTGATCTGCCGAAGCTGCTCGATGACAAAGGCGCTGAGGAACTGCGCCTCATCGACCAGAATACAGGAGAGCCCCTCGAGCTGCTTGCGATCGATGACCGACTCGGCATCGACCACCAGCTCGGCCGCACGCTCGAGACCCGCACGAGAGCGCACCGACTCGAGGCTGAAGCGAACGTCGAGCTGCGGCTTGATCAGCGCCACCCGCTTGCCTTGTTGTTCGTAATTGTGCGCAACCGCAAGCAGATTCAGGGTCTTCGCGCTACCCACGGTGCCATGTCGAAAATAGAGCTTGGCCATGCTCCCTCCTCTCACGCGGCCAGCAAGGCCGATTGCTGCGCTTTTTGTCGATTGGGCACTTGGCCTGTTCTTTCTTGTGTTTTCGTGGGGCGCTGCCCCACACCCCGCCAAAGGGCTAGCCCTTTGGAATCCCTTCTCTTTTTCGTTGATTGGCTGCTACAGCCCGCTCACTCGCCCTGCAGAGCCTCCAGCGCGATGCTGGCTCCCTCGGGCAGCACTGCAGCCACCACCGAATGCGCTGGCTCGAGAATTTCCAGGGCGGCCTCCCTCACCTGGGCGGCGCTCAGCGAGCTGATGCGCTGCCGATAACGGCGCGGGAAGTCGTAACCCAAGCCGTAGAGCTCATTGAGCGCAAAGACACTTGCCCGAGTGGAGCCTCGCTGTAGGCCGATATCGTGAGACCCAAGCAGATAGCGTTTGGCGCGCTCGAGCTCGTCCTCAGTGCAGAGCTCTTGGCCGAGACGCCGCAGCTCGATGGCGATTTGCGCGAGCGCCGTGTCGAGCTTCTCTGGGCTGCTGGCGATATAGACGGAGAAGGCGCCGCGGTCATAGTTGGGGCGGTTGAAGGCGGCAAGCGAATAGGCGAGGCTGCGGCGGTCCCGAAGCTCCAGGAAGAGGCGACCGCCTTGGCCCGAGAGCAGGGCGCCGATCAGGTCGAGAGCGTAGCGGTGGGGCTCGTCGAAGCGCGCGCCCAAAAAGCCGAGGGCGAGGTGGGCCTGCTGGCGGTTTTCGGTGCGGGTTTGGAGCAAGGGTCGCTCAGGGCGCTCGGGCTCGGGCAGCGGGCTGAGCGCGTGCTCACCTTCGGGGAAGGCGAAGTAGCGCTCGACGCCAGCCACTGCGCGTTCGGGGTCGACGTCTCCAACGAAAGCAATCACGCGGCGCTTCGCCCGCAGCACCTGTTGGTGTCGCTTGCGCAACGCATCAGAGCTCAGGGCTTGGACGGAGCGCTGCGTTCCGAGCAGATCCATGCCGTAGGGGTGCGCGCCATAGAGCGCCTTGGACATCATCCGAAAAGCGGAGGAAGCGAGATGATCGTTTTGGCTCTGCAGCTCATCGAGGGCGTGTTGCCTCTCTCTTTCGAGCTCTTGTTCGGGAAAACTCGAGCGCAGCAGGCAATCACTCATCAGATCGAGGGCCTCCCCCAGATGGGGAGAGAGAAACGTCGAGGACAGGCCGAAGGTGTTGTGGCCCGAGTAGCCGCTCAGGCTGCCGCCCATCTCATCGCTTCGCTGGGAGAGCTCCTCGGCGCTTCTGGAGGGTGTTCCCAAGGTCAGCAGCTCGGCCGAGAGGGAGCTGATGCCGTTGTCGCTCTCGCCCTCGTCGCGAAGGCCACCTGGCAACGCCGCCCAGACCGAGAGCAAGGGGACGCTGCGGTCGGTTTGCACGATGACGGTGCTGCCGTCCTCGAGCTCGGTCTTGACGATGCCTTCGGCGTCGCTGTGCAGGCGAGTCTTGACCCGAAAGCGGCTGGCCTCGTCGGCGGCTTGGTGCACCCACGCGGCGACTTCGTCGCTGCGCACCATCGATGACTCGGGTCCAAAGAGCACCAGGTTGAGCCGTTCTGGGCGAAGGTAGCGCTCGGCGACGGCGAGCAGGTCGTTGACGCTGAGGGCCTCGACGGCCTCCAGGTATCGTGCTTCCGCGCCCAGATCTTGGGTCACCGCCTGGTAGAACCCGAGCTTTTGGGCGAGGCCGCGCATGGTTTGCTGCTGGTAGACGCTCTGGCTGCGGATCAAGGTCTTGGCCCGCACCAGATCTGCACTGGAGAACGGCTCGCGGGCGCTCTGGAAGAGCTCCCTCAGCGTATGCAGGATCACCTCTCGCGTACTGCTCTGCTCTCCCTCCTGGAAGGTCGCGGCGATGGTGAACAGGCCAGCTTCGAGGGGCGTGTAGGAGTAGCTTCCGATGGCGTTGACCAGACTCCGGTCGCGTCGAATTCTGCTGTCTAGCCGGGCGCTCGCCGCGCCACCGAGCAGCAGGGAGAGGGCATCGAGCGCGGGCACGTCGGGGTGTGCATAGGCGGGAATGGGGAAGGCCAACTGGAGCTGGGTCTCGCGCACGTCGGCGCTCTGCACCTGCAGCCGCATGGCGGTCTGGGGGGGCTCTGCGCGACGTTGGCGCCGTGCCTTGGGGCGAGCCGGGAGGTCGAAGAAGCGGTGGGCGAGGGACCGCATCGTGTCGACCTGGAAGTCCCCGACGGCGACGAAGGTCATGTTCGAGGGAGTATACCAATTCTCGAAGAAATCCACGACATCAGCGCGGGAGAAGGCGTTCAGGGTGTCCAGGCTGCCCAAGATGGGACGACCGTAGCCGTGTTCTTGGAAAGCGCTGCTGAAGAGTAGCTGAGAGGCGCGATGCGACGGAGTATCCAGCGTGCGTTTGAGCTCTTCGCGGATGACCTCGAGCTCGCGCTCAAGCTCTTCGGCGTCGAAGCAGGCGTGCTGCACGGCGTCAGCCAGGGTGTCCAAGCCCAGCTCCAGCTCGCTGCTCGCCATTTCGACATGATAGACGGTGTAATCGAAGCTGGTGCGGGCATTGATCTCGCCGCCGCAGGCCTCGATTTGCTGGGCGATCTGCCCGACGCCGCGGCGCTCGGTGCCCTTGAAGATCATGTGCTCATGCACGTGCGCGAGCCCCGCCTGAGGAGGCAGCTCGTCGGCGCTGCCCACACCAACCCAGATTTCCAAGGCGACGACCGGCGCGGCGTGGTTCTCGAGAAGCACCATGGTGCACTGGTTGGGAAGGACTTCGACGAGCGGGGTCATGGAGGCTCCCTTGGCGAATGAAGGATGACGGGTGCGAAGGCCCAGCCCGCCGAGCGCGCGATAGACTAGCCCAGGATGCGCGAGCTGGCCAGAGCATCCTTCCGAGGGGAGAACTGAGCGAAGCCGTCGAGAGTGCTCGCCAATCGATAGCAAAAAGAGAAGGGATTCCAAAGGGCTAGCCCGTTGGCGGGGTGTGGGGCAGAGCCCCACGAGCGAGGAACGAGGAATTCTGAGCCGCTCGCAGAGCGCGAGCAAATTCGAGGTGCTTGAGTTGACGCCGCCAGCGGGTTGACCCCTAGCTGTCGCTCGCGCTCACTCCAGCTTCTCCCCGCATTGCGGGGGAACCCGCTTGGGCTAATCCGGCCGCAGTCGGGTATTCTCAGGGATGCAGAACTCTTGCCCCGCCAAGCGGGGAGAGGTCTGACGCGCGCGGCCAGCGCGAGTCAGCCTAGGGTCCGAACGCGCAAGCACCTGCGGATTGATGTTGTCGCGGGTGGATGCAAGACTGTTCGAGTGTATTCTCCATCTGTGAAGGGTGGACACGCAGGTCCGCCCCTGCAAGTTGACATTGCGCATGACTTTCAATCGCTTATGGGTGAGCGTCCTGGAGCTCGTCGCAGATGATGGCGACATAAGGTGATCCGAGCTTTCCACTGCACAGGAGGAGGGTCGCCTCCCGAGCCAGCGCAGCGTCGTCGCCACCGTTCTGCTCCAGCATTGCGCGTTCGAATTCTTCGAATACGTCCATGAACGCCAAGCGTTGAGCGCGATTGCTCAGCTTCTGGCTGCGTCCGGTGCGTCGCACCTGCAGGTATTGCGGACGCGTCCAGGCGCCGTGCGCGACGAGCACGTGTTCGCGTTCGGAGCGGTAGAACGACTCGGGCAGCCCCAGTGTCTCTACGGCCATTGCGCGTTTCCAGCAGTCATCGACCTGAGTGAGCGGCGCACGTTTGATGCCCGCCTTCTCCAACAGAGACTTGGCGGTCCCAGCCTTACGCCTTCTTGCGGGAATGATGCGTAGGGAGAGCTTTTGCGGATGACTTTCTGAGCTGACGCATGCTAGGCTCGCACCTTGCGGCAGAGGGGCCGGACAGTCGGCCAGAACCCGTGATGGTGGGACGACCTTCGCGGTCGTGGATTGGCGCGAAAATGGGAGAGTTTTCATGAGCAAGACGAAGTCCATCCTCGAGAAGCTTGGGATCCAAGAGGTCAACCTGGGGGCGTGTTGGGGCGCAGACGGTTGGATCGACAGCGGCGGTGAGAAGCTGCATTCCTACAACCCGGCGACGGGCGAGCTTCTAGGGACGGTGATTCAAGCCGACGAGAAGGCCTTC
>JAVFAO010000323.1:0-8182 GCA_034002465.1 Myxococcota bacterium | reverse complement strand
TACGCCCACGCCCACAGCAAAAATCCCGCCGCCAACCCCCCGCTTCTTCACCACCACCGTCACCCCCCGCCCCCCCCGCGCCGGCATCGACGAGCGACTCGCCCTGCTCGACGCCCTGCTCGCCTTGGGATTCGACCCCGTCGAGCCCCTCGACCAAGACCACCGAGCCTGCCTGCAAGCCAAGGGCATCGCCGCCCCCAAGGTCTCCGCCGAACACGGCCTCGACGTCCTGCTCGCGCTCAGCCACAGCAACGTCAAAGAGCAACGCGTGCGCGCCATTGCAGGGCTGCGCCATCTCTTGTCTGCTCCTCCAGACTCACAGCCACTCGCCAAGTGGGATGCACAAACCCAAGAGGCCAGAGCTCGTCTACACGCGCTGCTCGACGACCCCGAACCCTGGGTGCAGTACCACACCATCCTCGCCCTACAGCAGCTCGGCAGCAGCGAAAGCATCCCAGCGCTGCTGCAGCGCCTCGACCAGTTCAAACCCACTTCACCCAGCGACAGCCGCCTGGGCAAGGCCCTCGAGCTGCTCGGCAGCCTGGTCCAGCGTACGCCAACTCAGCTCGAGCTCGTCCTCACAGGCACCAGCAAGGTCCTCGCAGACGAAGAGACGAACGAGCCAACCCTGCTCTCGGCCTGCAAAGCCTTGCAGAGCGTTGGCGCGCCTGCCGTGATAGCCCCCCTGATGGCTTTGCTCGAGCGGCCTTCCTCCAAGCTTCGCCGCGCCGCCGCCCAAGCCTTGGAGGGCCTCTCCTACCCGCCCAGAGATGGTGTCGAGCGCTTGCGCATCGCCTTGGCCTTGGAACGCGTCGGCGAGTGCTGGGGAACGGTGGCCGAGACAGATTGGCTCGCAGTCTTCTCGCCTTCGTTCGCACCAGGTCCTAGCCTCGGACGCAACACCCTGGCGGAGAAAGAGCGCATGGCGATGGGTCTGAGCTTGCTCGAACATGGCTCAGAGGCGGCAGTGGAGGCCCTGCTCGACTGGCTCTTCGAGCCCCCTCTGGTGCTGCATACGCCAGAGCCGCGCACCCAGTGGGCGAAGCGTGCGGAGCGATTGTTTGGAGCCTACGCTTCGCTGCTCGTCGGTGCAGCGCTCGGGCTGGACCAGTTCTACTCTCGCCAGGGAGCATGTGAAGAATACAGCTACGGTCATGGGCCAGCGCTGCAGGCCATCGAGCTGCTGCGACACGACCCCTCGCCAATGGCCACTCGCCTGCTTCAGTGCGTGCTGCGCAAGCAGCCTATCGAGCTGCTCACGATGCATTATGAGGAATACCACACGCAGTTCGAGGCCATCGATTTCGTCGAGGAACACAACGCCGCTCGGCGCGCGCTCGGCGAGCGAGGGCTTGGAGACTGAGGGGCCAGAAGCTAAACCAGCGCCAGAAGCTCAGGGATGCTCCCGAGCACCCGGTGCGCTGCAGCCACCACGTCGTCGTGCTTGGGATTGATCGCCAGCGCCAGGCCAGCGACCGACAGCACCTCGAGGTCGTTGACGTTATCGCCAACGAAGGCGCAGTGCTCCACACTCAAGCCCTCGCGCCGCGCCATCTCCCGCAGGCCTTCCGCCTTGCCGTTCAGGTCATAGGGCGTGGGCTCCCCACCGTTGAGCAAGCCCGCCTCGTCGAAGGTGAAACGGTTGATGAAGATGTGGTCGAAGAGCTGCGGTGGCAAAAAGGCCTCGAGCAACAAATCGACGCTGCCCGAGATGATGCCCGTCCGAATGCCGCGCGCCCGCAAGGCCTCGAGGGTCTCGACCACCCCCGCCCCGAGCCGCAGTGACGAGAAACACTCGAGCAAACGCGCCCGCGTGGCGCCCCGCTCCTGCAAGAGCGTGAGGTCAGTCTGGAACCAGTCGCGGTAGTCGATGCGCCCCGCAAAGAAGTCCTGCGCCGCCTGCCGACGCCGGGCGACGTCGCTGCCCATGCCCTCGTGCAGCCGCTGCCAGACATAGACCATGCCCTCGATGAGGGTACCGTCGAGATCGAAGGCAATCAGCGAAATGTTCTGGCTTTGAGGTCGTTTCACGCGGTGAGTCCAAAGTGGAGGGTGATGGTCGTGGAAGTGAACACGTTTCTGGGGGGAATACAGAAAGCTCCGCGGTTCCCCCTCTCCATCGATGGAGAGGGGGTTGGGGGGTGAGGTCTGAGGATGGTGTGCGAATACAGCGTAGGCGTCGTCCCTCGATGTATGCAGAATCCGGGGAGGGCGGACACGCAGGTCCGCCCCTACAAGTCAATATTGCACATGACTTTCAAGAGCTTAGATGTGATGAGCATCACGTGGCCAAAGGGCCGTGCCCTTTGGAATCCCTTGTTATCGGTCGATACCTCGCCTGAAAAGGGCGAGCAGCCGCTCGCCCCTACTTGTTGTCGATGGGGCATTCACTTGTCGGTGTTGATGATGACCCGATGCGGGAAGGGGATGCTGATCTCGTTCTGGTCGAGGGCGTTCTTGATGGCCTCGCGCAAGCCCATGCTGAGCTCCACCACATTCTCCCGCGCGAACCACACCCTCAGCTCGAAGAGCAGCTCAGACGGACCAAAATCCACCACCCCCACCACCGGCTCAGGCTCCTCCAGAATCAGCGGGTGGGCGTGCGCCATCGCCAACAGCACCTCACGCACCCGCGGGATGGCGCTGTCGTAGGCCACGCCCAGACGAATGTCCATGCGCCGGATGGGGAAGCGCGAATAGTTGATGATCTCTGTCTTGATCATCATTTCATTCGGAATACGGATGAAGAGGTTGTCCACCGTCTGCAGCTTGACCGACAGCAAATCGATCGAGAGCACCGTCCCAGAGGAGGTCCCCGCTTTGATGAAGTTCCCCACCTCGAAGGCCCGCTCGGTCATCATAAACAGCCCTGCGATCAGGTTCGACGCCGAGGTCTGCGACGCAAAGCCCAAGGCGACGGTCAACACTCCCGCCGCGCCCAGCAGGACGCTGAGGTCGACGCCGAGCTCGCGAAGGGCCGCGAAGAGCACCAGACCATTGATGATATAGAATACACTTCGACGCAGGATCATCTGATGCTGAGCGCTGAAGCGCTCGCTCACCAGGCGCTGCAGCAGCCTCACCAGGAAGCGTGCCAGCATCAGACCCAGCACCAAGATCATCGCCGCCCGAAGTGCCGAGACGACGAATGGCTTGTCGAAAAACTCGTACACCGATTGTGGAATCCAATCCATGATGCCTCAGCCCAAGAGCGCGCCCAGGGTGCGCCGGAAGAGGTTGTCGCTGCTCTTTGCCACCGCACCCGAAACGAAACGTTCGTCCGCGACGATCCCCGGTGGCCCTGTCAACACCCGCGCGTCGATGCTCAGATCCTTGCGGCGCTCCACCAGCACCGATTGCGTCCACAGATGCTCGCCATGATAGAGCTCCAGCGCGTTCACCGGCAGCTTGAAGCGCAGCACCTCCAGCGGCACTTCAGCATGGTTCTCGATGAACACCATGGTATACAGCCGTGCCGGACGAGGCTCGAGCTCGGCGCGCTCCAGGATCGCCCGCGTCGCCGACGCGAAACACAGCTCACCTTCTCGCGTGTTTGCCCCAAACCAAGCCGCGTTGGGCTGCCGCGTGGGCAAGGTGCAGAGGATGCGCGCGTCACTGCTCTCGAGCTGCACCCAAGCGGGGGTGCTCACATAGATCGTTGCCTTCTCACCCACCAGTACTGAGAGCGGGGTCGCCGTCTTCACCAAAAAGGGGCGATCTGCACAACGCGGCGTGAGGCGCACCGAGGGGAATGTGCGCTCCATGAGAAAGCGCTGACACTTGCCCTCAGGCGGAGTGGGCGGCGGTTCGAGGCTGGCCTCCATCCGTGGGTCGAATGGATCACTGTCGCGCTGCTCGTGCAGGCGATACTCACGCTCACTGCGGTGCAACCACAGTGATAGCGGACCAATCCGCCAATACTGCGTCGCCCCCTCGGGGATCCGAAAATCACCCCACCATGCCGTCGCCATCAACACCTCGAGGCAGCATCGCGCAGTGGAACGTGGTGTTCGACCATCGCCCCACCAGCAACGACCTAAAATCAAAGGGATTCCAAAGGGCACAGCCCTTTGGCGGGGTGTGGGGCGGCGCCCCACGAAAAGCGCGAAGACTCAGTGAATCCGATGAGGCCAGCGCCCGACCTCGACCACTGCCTCTGCATACGCCACCGCCGCCGCTTGACAGGCGTCGAGCTCGCCAGAGAGCCACGCTGCGGCAAAGTTGGTCTCGGTAGGCGGCGGAAAAATCTTCACCGCGCGCACGTCGGCGGCCTTGAGCGCCGCATCCAAGCCGAGGGTGGCCTCCATCGGCGGCGCCACCAGGTAGGCCATGCTGCTGCCCACAGCCAAACCTGCCTGGGCGCTCAGATAATGCCCCAGCGAGGCGATGACGTGCGGAAACACGGCGATGCTGCCCGCGTCATCAGCGGCGTAGAAGCAGGCGTCGTGCTCGAGACAGCGACCCAGGGCACGCAGCCCCTCCTCAATCTCGTCAGGATCGGAGGCGGCGATGACACCAAGGATTTCGCCAGAGAGCCTGCCCGATGCATGGGCCGAACCGGCATAGAAGGAGCGCGCGAAGACGACCTCGACTGGCGCGTGCTTGGTGGCCTCGTCGAGGGCGACGTAGGTGGGGTCGTCCTGATCACAGGTGACCAGGCCCAGCGCCCGATGGCGGGCGGGATCGGCGCCATAGGCGCGCAAGACCTCGTCGTGGGCGTAGGGGATGCGCTTGATGGAGAGGATCTTGGGGGTGATGGGCTCGAGGATCATCGCTGGGTCTCCACCAGGCGCACGCGCTCTTGAGCGGCACGATAGCCCGTCGTTCCTGCGTCACCGAGCTCGGCAGCAATGGCCGAGAGGTCCAGACTGACACCAGAGCGTCGCTGCTGCAGCATCGCTCCAGCCAGCAGAGCCAGGCGCTTGGCGGCCTGCTCTGGGGGCGTGCCGCGCTCGTGGATGTTGGACATCATGTTGCGCAGACCGTCGGTGTTGCCGACCTTGGGGTCATAGACCAAATACGCCGACAGACCGTCACCGGTGCCCAGTCCAGGGCGCTCGCCGAGCAGAATGGCGGCGACCTTGGCGCGCACGGTCTGGCCAATTTCATCTTCGAGCCAGACCCGAGCGAAGCGAGCGCAGAGCGGTGTGCCCACGCTCCAGCCTCGGCTCTGGCATTCGCGGATGAAGGCGTCGAGCAGGCGCTTGCCCGAGCCCATGCAGGCGACGGCAGAGAGGCCATCGGCGAGGATGGGCTGGATGTCGATGTCCTTGGCGGCGCGCTCGCGCAGCACGGCGAGGGAGGGCTCATCGAGGCGCCGACCGAGATCGGGACGCAGCAGGAACTCTCGGTGATCGCTGACCCGCGACTTGAGGCCGAGCAGCCCTTGGGACTGCGCCCAGTCTTCGGGCAAGACCGTGTCGACGGCCTGGTGGGCGACGGCGAGCTCTGCTTGAAACTGCAGCACCACATCGGTGGCGTAGCGGGTGCCGACGTGGCCGATGCCGACCAGCGCAGTGGTGTGTCGGGCGGCCTCGGCGGCGAAGGCGTTGGGGCGGCTACGAAGCGGGCTGACCCGGCGCACGGCGACGTCTGGAGAGGCGAGCTCGGCTGCTGGGACGGCTTGCGCGCGCTCTTCGCGCAACGGCGTCACCTCGGGCAATGAGGGGAAGCGCGGCACCGAGAGCGGCTCGACATGTCGAGGCGCGGGTGGCGGCGGCATGGCGGCGCTCGCGCCGAGGCGCGCGCGCAGCTCGCACATCAGGTCGCGGGTGAGGCTCACCGGATCACCTTTGGGTCGCCGAAGCCAGGGCCTGGCGCGAGGCCATCCATGATGCCGGTCTCGGCGAGCCAGGCGTCGAACTCGGGGGTCGGGCGCTTGGCGAGGAGCCGGCGAACGGACGGGATGTCGTGGTAGCTGGTGGACTGGTAGTTGAGCATGATGTCGTCGCCCACGGGCAAGGACATGAGGTAGGTGCAACCGGCGGCGCCGAGCAGCACCTCGAGGCACTCGAGCTCGTCCTGGGCCATGCGCGAGTGGTAGGTGAAGCAGGCGTCGCAGCCCATGGGCAGGCCGAGCAGCTTGCCCATGAAGTGGTCTTCGAGGGCAGCGCGGGTGATTTGCTGGCCGTCTTCGAGGTATTCTGGGCCGATGAAGCCGACCACCGTGTTGACGAGGAAGGGCTGATAGCGGCGCGCGAAGCCGTAGCAGCGGGCCTCCATGGTGACCTGGTCGGCGTCGTGGTTGGCGGCCGATGAGAGGGCCGAGCCTTGGCCGGTTTCGAAGTACATGCGGTTGGGCCCGCGGGTGGAGCCCTTGGCCTTCATGATTTCCCAGGCCTCGTCCATGAGCGGGACGGAGATGCCAAAGGCGCGGTTGGCCTGCTCGCTGCCGGCGAGGGACTGGAACATGAGGTCCATGGGGGTGCCGAGCTCGAGCGCCTTCATCTGCACGGTGACGTGGGAGAGCACGCAGTGCTGAGTGGGGATGCGGTTGCGCCGCATGACGTCGTCGACGGCACGCAGGATCTCGGCGGTGGACTCGGGGGTGTCGGTGGCGGGGTTGATGCCGATGACGGCGTCGCCGCAGCCGTAGCAGAGCCCCTCACGCATGCTGTAGAGGATGCCCTCGACGTCGTCTGAGGGGTGGTTGGGCTGCAGCCGCGAGGAGAGGCGACCAGGCAGACCGAGGGTGCTGTTGGCGCGGACCACGACCTCGCATTTGGCGCCGACGGTCATCAGGTCCATGTTGGACATGAGCTTGGCGGCGGCGGCGGCGATCTCGGGTGTGAGACCGGGGGAGACGGCGCGGATCATGGCGCCGCTGGTCTTGGCGCAGAGCAGCCACTCACGCAGCTCGCCGACGCTGAGGTGGGCGACGGCGCGAAAGGCGGTCTCGTCGAGGGAGTCCTCGACGAGGCGGGTGAGCTCGTCTTCTTCGTAAGGGACGACGGGGTTCTCACGCAGGGTCTTGAGCTCGAGCTCGGAGAGCACCGCACGGGCAGCCACGCGCTCGACGGGATCGCGGGCGGCGACGCCAGCGAGCACGTCTCCCGACTTGGGGGGATTGGCTTTGGCGAGCACCTCTTTGACGCTCTTGAAGGCGTACTGGGTGCCACGAATGCTTGCAGCGAGCCGCACGGTCACCTCGTCGACAGTGAGGAGGGGAGCAAGGAGGCCTCGACACCGCTCCAAAGCAAGAGCATTAGCGCAGTCATGCCCCAATCTCAACGGTTTTTGTCGATTGGGTCGATTGGGCGCTTGGCCTTTTTGTCCATTGGGCGCTCGGCCTTCTTGTCCATTGGGCGCTCGGCCTTTTTGTCCATTGGGCGCTCGGCCTTTTTGTCCAGTGGGCGCTTGGCCTTTTTGTCCAGTGGGCGCTTGGCCTTGTTGTCCAGTGGGCGCTCGGCCCGTTTCACCTGCTGTGGTCGGCGGAAAGGCCCGGCGCTGCCACGCGGCGCCGGCTCCAGAGCGCGATGATAATGCCCGCTGGCACGGTGACCCACCCCCAGAAGAGGAGGCTGAAGAAGCTCGTGGCCCAGATGCCCCAGAGGCCGTCGATAGGCCCTATCGGAGGCGAACCCAGCGAGCTCGTGCAGCTGCCGGTGGTGACGTAGCAGCTCCAGGCGCCCAGGAAGAGCAGGTACCAGCAGAGCGGGTGGGAGAAGATGCCAGCGCTCGCTCCGAGAAAGACCGCCCGCAACACCGACACCTCGTCCCGGCGAGCGGCGAACCCCCACCAGAGTCCTCCAAAGGTGAGGGCAGCGGCCAACGGGGCCGCGATGGCAAATACCCAGTAGCCCGAGCCGAGAGCGCTCACGGCCACTTCAATGCCAACCAGGAGGCCGACCACAGCAGCCAGAGCGGCAGCAACGGCGGTCTTGCGAAGCGCGGATGAATGGGCGCCAGGGCTGTCCTTGCTGGCCGGTCTGCTGCTTTGCCGTTCTTCTCGGATAGTGTCCAAAGCTGTCCTCTTCAGTATTTCGCTCGCTCTCGCGAGACCCTCGCAGCGCTGCCCGTGCGCATCGGATGCGCACGCGACTGGGGGAAACGGGCCAAGCGCCCAATCAACAATCAACAAGAAGTGGGGGAAAAGGCCAAGCGCCCAATGGACAAGAACTTCGCTCGCTTTCAGTACTGGGGGAAACGGGCCAAGCGCCCAATCATCAATCAACAAGAACTT
>JAVFAO010000322.1:0-8213 GCA_034002465.1 Myxococcota bacterium | reverse complement strand
CAAGCTGTCGTGCAGCGGCTGATCATCGCCTCGCCTTGCTCATCGAAGAGCGCCGATGGACCGAATGCGTCCCCGCTTTTCTTCAGCTGCTCGAGCTCAGTGAAGACCAAGAGGTGCGAGGCGCAATCCACAAGCGCATCGCAGAGGTTTTCCACTACTTCCTCGAAGACCCCGAGAAGGCCATCCTGCACTATGAGCAGGCCACGGTGCTGGGCGGTGACGTCGACGACGTGCCGCTTCGCCTGCTTCATCTCTACATCGCGCGCAAACACTGGGAAAAGGCACAGATCGTCGCCGAGATCTTGGCGACTCAGGCGCCTCCAGGCTCAGCCCTCGCCATCACCTACCAGCTCGTGCTTGGCGACGTGCTCAGCGATGGTCTCGGCCAGCTCGAAGAAGCACAGCTCATTTACGAAGCCGCAGCAGAAGCCGCCCCCGAGAACGTCGATGCGGTCGAGCGGCTCGGGCGCATGCACGCCCTCAAGGGCAACATCGAAGGCATGCTCTCGAGCTACGAGCTCTTCCTGCACCGCGTCCCCGAACAGGAGCTCTCGACCCGCGCCGAGGTCCTCATCCGATGCGCCGATCAGCTCACCGAGCTGTGTCAGGCACCCGCCGAAGCGCAAACCATCCTCGAACGCGTCGTTTCGTTTCACCCCAATGATGTTCGCGTCCACCAGAGGCTCGCCAGCCTCTTTGCGAGCGCACTCGGGAATCCTCTGCGCGAGCTGCAACATCTGCGGAAACTCGTTGACCTGCGCGCCTTTGGCCATCTGCAGCTGGAACGCATCGCCCAACTCTACCAGAGCCTGGGCAACGAGCTCGGGCAAGACACCGTAGCCTCGGTCCTCAACTTCGTTCGCGGCATCGATACACCCCTACCAACAAGCTCGCGCCTCGGCCCCATGAGCCTCGATGGGGAGGTTTACCAGCAGTTCGTGCTCCACCCCTACGTTCGCGGAGCCACGGGGCGACTCTTCGAAGCGCTCTACGAGCTCGATTTGGCGCAAGCCTGGGAAGCCGATGCCAGCACGGAATTCGAAGACATCAGTCAACAAACCCGGCTCCCAGCGGTCGCCCTCTTCAATGAGCTGAGCCGCGCGATGGGCCTGTCACCTCGTCGTATTGGGGTGCAAAGACTTCCCAGCAGCAGCATCAAGATCCTGCCTGGCAACCCGATCACGCTGGTGCTCAACGCAGACACGCTGTCATCGCTCATCGGGCACGAGCTACGCTTCTACCTCGCCCGAGCACTCGAACTAACCCGGCCGCGCTTTCTCCTCGCGTCGGCGCTCTCGCCTTTCGAGCTCCTCACGGTGCTGCGTACCCTGTTGGGAGAGGTCTCGAAGCGGCGCACGCCCTCGGCGAAACCCTCGCTCATCGAGAGAAGAGCACAGGACCGCGTCCGCAGCTTCCTCTCGCGGCTTCGCAACCAACAATCCATTGAACGCCAAGCCAAGCTCGAGAGCCTCGTCGAGGAGGTGCTCATCGAGCACGGCGAGCAGGCCCCAAGCGCCAAACGCTACGTCGCGGCAGCTCGCGCCACCGCCATCCGGGTGGCCTTGCTCGCCAGCCAGAACCAGCTCGCCTCGCTCAAACGTCTGCTCAAAGAAGCGCAAGGCACCGCCATCTGGCGTCCAAAGAGCTTCGAGGAGTTCCTCGAATTGGTGGCAGGCAGCCCAGACCTACACGCCTGGCTCTCTTTCGTAGTCAGCCAAGAGTACCTCGAAGCCCAATCCATCATTGGAAAAACCACGGGCCGAGAGCCCTTCAGCGTCAGCGCCGAAAGCCTCGAAGCCTGGAACAGTGACGCGCTCACCCGCAAACTCTCACCCACCACCAGCGATCCAGTGCTCGACGGACTGGAGGCATTCACGCTGGATGCGCTCTCCCTGGCCCCCGAGGGAGAAGCAGCGCAACGTCGCGCCGAGTTCACCGATGCCTCTCGGCGCACTCCCGTCAACGACCACCCCTTTCAACGGACCAGCTCACGGCTCTATCCCCTGCCTTCCGCCGCCGAGGTCGACATCCAGAGTTGGAAGGCGTTCGCGGCAGAACCCACTCGCGCCTCGAAAACCGCCAATCTACGGGTCGATAGCGCAGCATCCAGCGACAACCCGGGACCTCGACAGGACGACAAACGTCCGGCGCCCTCGCTCCATGAGCTCGCCGCAGAGCTGCCCAATCACGACAACGAGCATGCCGAGAGCACAGCGTCCGGCTCCTTCTCGCGAAGCGCCGAACGAAGCAGCGCAGAGCTCACCTCAGCGACGGCGGCACCCCCAAGCCCGCAACCCAGTGCGGCAACGCTCGCAGCCGACCCTCAATGGAACGCGCTCTTCGAGCTCGCGGAGCTCTCAGGCTCGGAAGGCAGTCGTTCGCTCTCGGGCACCGACCTCTCGACAGCTACAATTCCTTCGGAATGTCGAGAGGATGCGTGCCCTTCGCTCGCTTTCGATTGCGTTCAGGCTCCGGAAGCTGTTGCAGCGCCGCAGCCTCACGCTCAGCAGACAGACGACGAGCTCGACGAGCACGTCGAGCTCGAAGCACCAGCCCCCAACGACCCAGTGCTCTCGAACGATGGAGACGAAATCCCCTCTCTCGATGCCGACGTGGTCGACGCCATCGAATTGCTGGATGAAGAGGAGCTCGAGTCTCTCGAGTCCTCCGATGCCCTACTTGCCGAAGAGGCAGCGCCACCAGTGACCGCGCCACCGCCGTTGCCTCCACTCGAGCACCCCATGGAGCTGAGCACCGTCGATGGGCTGGAGCTGCTGTCAGAAGAAGCGCCGCCGCCCCCACCCACCGCGGCCAAGCCGCCCTCCCTCCCACGAGCCCAGCTACCCCCAAGCCCGCCCCCGAAGAGCAAGCCATGATCCAAAAAGACTTCATCGAGCGACTACTCGAGCGGCTCGGGCAGGTCCTTCGAAAGGTCGCGCAGCGCGAGCAAAGCGGCCAACACGAAGAGGCGCTCGACGAACTCAGGGAAGCCTACCGCGAGCTCTTTGGCCTCGATCAGAGCACACTCTGCATGCTCGATGCACCCACCCTGCTCGCCATGCTCCAGAGCCCTGAGCAGCTATCGGTGCTGCTGCCCCTGCTCCGAGCCGACATCGAGCTGCAGCAGACACTTGGTCGCGAGGGGATGGGCAGGGTACTGGCCACAGCAGGGCTGGAGCTGCTTGCCCATGCCCCCTCGGCAGCGGTGCGAGCCGAGGACGTCGTGTTCCTGCTCAATAGGGTGCCTGAAGAGAAATGGAGCCCGCGGATTCGCTCAGTCGCGAGCAAATGGCGTTGAGCCCTGCTCGAGGAGGCCTTCCTCGAGCTCGTTGAGGTCCCTCTCGGTGATGGGCACAGGAAGGCGATAGTCTCCGTCGAGCCACCGACTCAAGTCCAGCGCTCGGCAGCGGGACGAGCAAAACGGCGCGAAATCGGGCCGCTCGACGGAGCGACGACAAATGGGACAAGGGTTGGCGGATTTCTTCATTTCGCTGGCTTATTTCGCCGTTTCCGACAGCGTGCTCATGGCGTCGCTGTGCTCTCATCAGAGACGGTGGTGCGCTGTCGTGCAGCCTCGACGCGACGCTCGAGAAGCTCTGGTTCAACGAAGATGAGATCAGGCAGCTCGCTGATGTTGGAGACGAAGAAGAACTGCATCTCCTTCTTGATATCATCTTTGATTTCGATGAGATCTCGACGATTTCGCTCAGGCAGACAGACCCGACGGATGCCTGCGCGGTGCGCCGCCAGGATCTTCTCCTTGATGCCGCCAACGGGCAGGATGTGACCACGCAGGGTGATTTCACCGGTCATCGCCACGTCGTGCCTGACCTTCAGGTTGGTGAAGAGGCTGAGCAGCGCAGCAAAGATGGTGATACCCGCGCTGGGGCCGTCTTTGGGCACCGCTCCAGAGGGCACGTGCAGGTGGACGTCCATCTTCTTGTTGAAGTCGGGCGGCAGCGCGTAGTCGTCGCAGTGGCTCCGAATGAAGGAGAGGGCGGCGCGGATGGACTCCTGCATGACATCGCCGAGCTTGCCGGTGATCACCAGCTCACCCTTGCCGGGCATCCCGGTAACCTCGATGAAGAGGATATCGCCACCCGCTGGGGTCCACGCCAGACCTGTCGCGACACCGGGTTGAGCGGTGCGCTCGGCGACCTCGAACTCGAAGCGGTGGGGCCCAAGGAAATCATCAAGGTTTTCGGTGGAGATCTGCACCTGGATGGGCGTCTCTGAGTCGGTCTCCTGCGCGTCGGCCACGGTCACGGCAACGCCACGACAGACATCGGCAATGCGCTGTTCGAGGGCGCGTACGCCTGCCTCGCGGGTGTGGTTGGAGATGATCGACGTGACGCTCTCCTCATCGAAGATGATGTTCTTCTCGGTGATGCCGTGTGCATCCCGCTGTTTGGGAATGAGGAAGGCCCTCGCGATGGAGAGCTTGTCGTGGTGCGTGTAGCCAGGGATTTCGATCACCTCCATGCGGTCGCGCAGCGGCGCGGAGATGGTGTCGAGCTGGTTGGCGGTGGCGATGAAGAGGACCTTGCTCAGATCGACCGAGAGCTCGATGTAGTGGTCACTGAACTGGTGGTTCTGCTCGGGATCCAAGACCTCGAGCAGTGCGGCCGAGGGATCGCCTCTAAAGTCCTTCCCGACCTTGTCGATTTCATCGAGCATGATGACCGGGTTCATGGTCCCAACCTTGCGCAAGGCCTGAATGATGCGCCCAGGCAAAGCGCCCACATAGGTGCGCCGGTGACCACGGATCTCGGCCTCGTCGTGCATCCCACCCAGGCTGAAGCGGAAGAACTTGCGGCCAAGCGCGCGCGCCACCGACTTTCCAAGGCTGGTCTTGCCGACGCCAGGAGGCCCCACCAGGCACAGGATAGGCCCCTTCATGTCCGCCTTGAGCTTGCGCACGGCAAGGTATTCGACGATGCGCTTCTTGACGCGATCGAGATCGTAGTGATCCTCATCGAGGATGCGCCGAGCATTGGACACAGAGAGGTCGTCCTGCGTCACCGTGCTCCACGGAATGTCGAGCAGGACCTCGACGTAGGTGCGCGTCACGCCGTATTCACTCGATGCAGGTTGCATCAGACGAAGGCGCGCCACTTGCTTGCGACAGGCCTCGCGTACTTCATCCGGCAAGTCGAGGCTCTCCACCTTCTCGGCGATCTCATCGACCTCGCCCCCATCTCCATCGAGCTCACCGAGCTGCTCGCGAATCGCCTTGAGCTGCTGGCGCAGGTAGTATTCGCGCTGGCTCTTGTCGATTTCCTCTTTGATCTGCGACTGGATCTTGTCGGAAACCTTGAGCACCTCGAGCTGACGCGCCAAGAAGGTCAGCACCTTCTTGAGCCGCTCCTTGAGGTTCACCGTGGAGAGCACATCCTGCTTCTCCTCGATGGAGATCTCCATGTTGGCCGCGACGAAGTCGCAGAGCTGGCTGGGATCCGTGACCCCGTCCACCATGTTCGAGGCATCCTTGGGCATCTCGGGGATGAACTTCACCACCTGCTTCGCAGCGTTCTTGAGGTTGCGGAAGAGCGCCTCGAGCTCCACGTCTCGCTCGGCATCATCCTCCAAGACCTCGAACTCACCACGCAACACCTCAGCGTCACCCTCGAAGGAGAGCATCCGGATGCGCTCGTTCCCCTGAATGATGACCGAGTAATTGTCCGCAGCGATCTTGACGACCTTGATGATCCGCGCGCTCGTTCCCACATCGTAGAGATCGTCGATGCTGGGATCGTCAATCTTTCCAGCCTTCTGCGTGAGGATCGCAATCGGCGTCTCGTTCTGTACAGCCTCCTCGATCAAGCGAACCGACTTCGGACGCCCCACAGCGAGCGGAATCACGACCTGCGGAAAGAGCACGGTGTTGCGCAGCGGCAGAATGGGCAACGAAAAGCGACTGGCTCCTGGCGACTTGGCTTCCTGACCCGACATCGAATCCTCCCGAGCTCTGGGCTCATGCTGCGTCCGGCTTCGCTCCGACTTGTGAGCGAGCAATCCGAGTCATCCTATGCACATCCTGTTGGCGAGCAAGGTTGAAAGCAAACGATAGCGAGCCAAGGGTAGCCGTGCCCCACGCGTCAGCGAGTGGGGTTGGGCCCTGGATGGCCGTGTCCTTTGGCTCTGCTGCGTCGACCTTCACTTTCGTTCGCTCTCGGGCACCGACCTCGCGCCAGCTGCAAATCCTTGGGATTGGCGCGAGGATGCGTGCCCTTCGCTCACTTTCGGTTGCGTCCGAGCCCCCTGAAGGCGCTGCCAAAGCCTCGGAAACGCCAGCGATGGCTCGAATACCCGCCACGCAAGCTCAGCACTCCTCGTAGAGGTGACAGCACACTCGACGTCCTTCTCCCAGCTCCCGCTCCACTGGAACTTCCTTTGAGCAGCGGGGCATCACCCTTGGACAGCGAGGGTGAAAGCGGCATCCAGCAGGAACCGCCGTCGCCGACGGCAGCTCCCCCTCGAGCGGCGCGTAGGCCTTGCGTGACTTCGGATCGCGCCGAGGAATCGCCGCCATCAACGCCTGCGTGTAGGGGTGCAACGCCTCCTCGAAGAGCGCCTCGGTCGGCGCCGTCTCGACGATCTGCCCAAGGTACATCACACACACGCGCTGGGAAATGTGACGCACCACCGAGAGGTCGTGGGCGACGAACAGATAGCCAAGCCCATGTCGTTCCTGCAAATCCGCAAAGAGATTCAGGATCTGAGCCTGCACCGAGACATCGAGCGCGCTCACGGGCTCATCACACAAAACGAAGGCAGGCTCCAACGCCAAAGCACGTGCTATCCCGATGCGCTGCCGCTGCCCTCCCGAAAACTCGTGAGGGTAGCGGTCGAGCACGTCTGCCCGAAGCCCCACTTGCTCGAGCAACACCGAGACCCGCTCACGCAGCTCAGCGCGGCGAACGAGCCCGTGGGCGAGCAGCGCATCGCCCACCAACATCTCCACGTTCATCCGCGGGTTGAGCGAAGCGTAGGGGTCCTGGAACACCATCTGCATCTTTCGCCGCAGCAGCCGAAGCTGCGCTGGACTTGCGTCGAAGATCGACTGCCCCCGAAAGAAGGCCTGCCCAGCCGTCGGCTCATAGAGCCGCAGGATGGTTCTTCCCGCAGTGCTCTTCCCGCAGCCCGACTCGCCCACCAACGCCAAGGTCTCGCGCTCGCCCAAGTCGAAACTCACGCCGTCAACCGCGCGCAGCACCACCCGCGCACCCAGAAGGCCACGGCGCGACACGAAGTGCTTGACCAAGTTGCGCACGCTCAGCAACGCCGGCGCGCTTGCCCCTTCGCCAGTGTGCTCCTCGGTTCCCTCTTGGGGCTTGCTCAGCATGTCTCCGCCTCCTGGCTGCGCTTCATGGCTGCGAGGATGGGTGGTCAAAGTGAATTCGCTCGATTGCTGTCGTCGTTTTCGCTCGCTAGAGGCTTCGAGAAGAGCGCAGAAGAGACGACGCGCTCACTGTGATGACAAGCCACCAAGTGTCCGTCGCGCGACGCGCGACGCGACTCGGGACGCTCGGCGGCGCAGCGCTCATCCGCCAGCGGGCAGCGCGTGCGGAAACGACAGCCCGTCGGCCAGTCCGTGGCCGCAGGCACGGTTCCTGGAATGGTGGCCAGACGATGGCGCCGTTGCTCCAAGCTCGGCAAGCAGGCGAAGAGCCCGATGGTGTAGGGATGCGCTGGCGCATCGAAGATGGCCTCAGCGCTACCCCTCTCGACCACGGTGCCTGCATACATCACGGCGATCTCGTCAGCGACCTGCGCGAGCACCCCCAGGTCGTGGGTGATGAGCAAGACCGCGAGACCGCTCTGCTGCTGCAGTCGCTGCAGCAAAGCCAGGATCTGCGCCTGGATCGTCACATCCAAGGCGGTGGTCGGCTCATCGGCAATGAGCAACTCTGGCTCACACGCCAGCGCCATCGCCAACATCACGCGCTGCCGAAGTCCCCCAGAGAGCTGATGTGGATACTGCTTGAGCCGCTCAGCAGGCGCAGAGATGCCCACACGCTCCAAGAGCAGCGTCGCCCGCTCCAAAGCATCTGCGCGACTCATCTGCAGATGCAGCTCCAATACCTCTGCGAGCTGCGCCCCGATGGTGTATACAGGATTCAGGCTGGTCATCGGCTCCTGAAAGACCATCGCCATGCGTCGGCCCCTCAGCTTGCGCCACTGCTTGGCGCTCAGCTCGAGCAGCTCTTGAC
>JAVFAO010000321.1:0-8221 GCA_034002465.1 Myxococcota bacterium | reverse complement strand
GCCCAATCAACAAGAAGTCGAAGCCAGGAGGCGGAGACTCGCTGCGAAGGCAGCCCGAAGGGTGCGTGCCAGGGATGGCACGCAACAACTCACTCCGCGCGCTTGTTGAGCGCGTGCAGGTTGAAATAGTTGATGGTGAAGTGCGCCAGGATCGGGGCGAGGAGGTTGCCGCTGAGCACGAACAAGCCGCCAAAACCAAAGCCCATGCCAATCGCCATCATCGTCCAACTGAGATAGCGACGGTCAGGTCCAATGTGCAGAAGACCGAAGATCAAGCTCGACCAGACGATGCCCAGCTCTGGTTGCAGGAGCCCGCGAAAGAGCGCTTCCTCCCCCAGCGCGCTGAACACCGAGAGCACGATGATCGCGTTGTGGTCAAGTTGCCCGAGCATCTGCCCAAGCAAGCGAGACAGCTCCCGAGCCCACGCCGCCCAGCGTTCGAGCAGGCGTGAGAGCAACACGACCAGACCACCACCCGCTGCACCGAGCGCCACCGAGAGCGGCAACGACGCGTACTCTGGGCGGTACCAGAGAAAAATGTTGCGCTCCAAAGCATACCAGCCAATCAGAAAAGAGATCGCCGCCAAACCCGTGTAGAAGGCGATCACCAGCGGCAAGGACAACTTTGAGCGCATCTTCGCTCTCTCGGTAACTGGTACTGGCGTCAGCAAGAACCTGGGAAAACAGGCCAAGTGCCCAATCGACAAAAACTTGGGAAAACAGGCCAAGCGACCAATCGTCAAAAAATCAAAGGGATTCCAAAGGGCAAAGCCCTTTGGCGGGGCGTGGGGCAGAGCCCCACAATCGTACTCTATCTTCTGTTCGCTCGCCTTCGAATGCCAGGGCCGAGGGCGACTCGCCTTCGACTACTGCTCGCTCTTGGCGTAGCTCAGAATGGCGTGGGCGGCCAGGTGGGTGCCCTTCATCCACCACTTCGGCCCGTTGGCGACCACCGCACCGACGGCGATGTTCGGCGCATCCAAAGGCGCAAAGCCGACGAACCAAGTGAACAACACATAGGGTCTACGGTTGGCCAAGGTCCCAGTCTTCCCACCGACCCTCAAGTCCTTGGGCCAATCCGATCGACCTTGAAAGGTTTTCGCCGCAGTGCCCTGCGTGGTGGTCGACTCGCTCATGCGCCCCACCTCTTCGGCAACCCGCGTCGACACCGAGCTCAGCCACACCTTGGGTCGACGCCGCTCGCCAAAGTGGCCATCGGGGTACTCGACACGGTCCACCAGAGTGGGCACCATCATCACCCCACCATTGGCCAGCGCCGCGGCGATCATCGCGCCGTGCAGCGCGCTCAGGTTCACGTTCCAGAAGCCCGCTGCAGTGCGCGCACGTTCGATCGGGTCGTCCGAAAACTCTGCCTTGCTCACGTCAACAGGCAGCTCGAAGGGGATCTCCCGGTTGAAGCCGAAGCGCAGCGCTATCTCTTCCAAGTGCTCCCGCTGCAGATGCTGTAAGGCGAGGCGCGCGATGACGGCGTTGATCGAGTGGCCTACCGCGTCCTCGAGATTGGCGCAGGTGGTGTCGGTGGCCGCATCGCCGCGGATGGTCCGCTCAGTGAGATACTGGGAACCCCCGCTGTAGCAGACCGGCACGTTGGGATCGAGCTGCGCCATCTCGAGCAGCGCCGACGCGGTCACCAGCTTGAAGACCGAGGCAGCCGGGGCTGTCGCACGCAGCGCATAGGGTTCGTCTTTCTTATCCGAGCGGCTGAGCAAGGCCAAGACCCGGCCCGTACTGGGCTCGATGGCGACCACGCCTGCGCTCGGGAGTTTCTTTGGATCGGCCTTCTTCTCCAGGTCTTTCTGCAACTTGGCGTCGAGGGTGAGGTGCACCGTGCGCCCATCGTCCAAGACCTGGACGTAGTGCTCACCGCGTAGCTCGAAACGCGCTGGGTCGAGACGTATGGGCGCCTCGACTGGTAGCACTTCGTCGGTCTCTGCCTCGCCTGCCTCTGCTGCCACCGCCTGCGCCACCGTGTGGATGGCGCTCTGCGAGGAGTCGCTCAGGCTCAGCCACATCGTGGCCGAGCCCAGCAGCAACAGGGCAATGGCGAAATGAAGCAATCTTCTTCGAGTCGTACGGCGCATTCGGCGCATGGCGTCACTCCCCCGTGAGCAGCCTCTGAGCACCTACATACCCGTCAACACACGGTGGGTCAAAGAGCGGCGGTTTGCCCTGCCCTTCGCGCGGCCGTCAGGCCCCCGTCGCCAGAACGTAGGCAATCAAGATGAAGAGCGCAATCACCCCCACGGCGAGCAGCACACATCCCAGCGGGTTGCGGCCTTGGCTCTTCTTTTGATTCTTCTGCAGCTCCCTCGGAGCTTTGGCCATCTGCTGGCGCAGTTGCTTGGCCCGCTGAGGGTCGCGGAGCCGATCCTCCAGCAGCAGCGCCAGCTCACCGAGCACCGCGTTCAGGCTCTCCGGCTCATCCACGTGTCGCGCCATGAGCTCGAGGTGCTCTGCCAGCTCCTGCCAGCGCGACTGGTCGCGGAGGTGATTGCGCTTGGCCTCGAGCAGCTCCTCGTCGTAGAGGGCCCACTCGATGCTCAGCGCGTAGGCCTCCAAGGCCCGCTTGGGGTTGCTCTCGTAGCGCGCGAGCTCAGCCTGCAGCGCGAGGTTGCTTCCCTCGGCCTGTACGCCACGGCGCGCCGCATCGGCGATACGATTGGTCGCCGCTCCGCTCTGAGAGAGCGCAAAAACCCGCAACAGATGCGCCGCGCCCCAATCGGAAGCCAGCCGAACGACCCGCTCCGCCTCGGTCACGGCCTGCGCATCCTCAGCGAGGAAGTAGGCTGCAGCCAAACAGAACGCGGCCTGAGCGTCCTCAGGAGCCCGCTTGCAGGCCTCGCTCAGGCTCGCAATGGACGCCGCGGCGATGAGCTGCCCCAGGTCGTCCAGGTTTTCGTCACCCGCCAGCTCGACGGCCCGCTCCCCGTATTCCTCTTCATCACACTCGGCCAACACCGCCGCAGCCAGACCCTTCTTCCCGGCGTCCTCCAGCAAATCGGCGAGGTGGACCAAAAGCACGTCAGAGAAGGGGCTGACGTCGACCCAGACGGCAACCACCCAATACGCCGCCAGCTCGAGCTTGCCTTGCTGTATCCAATCGAGGAGCTCAGCGAGCGAGGTGGCACGGAAGCGCGACTCACTCGACGGGGCTGAGGCAGCGTGCCGGCGAAGCAGCTCTGCCATCTCGGCGTGCGCCGGGAGCCGAGACAAGGCACGCAGCCCTTGCTCCACCAGAAACTCGTCCTCGACTTCCAGCTCCTCGAGCCGACCCAGCAGCGCCCTGGCCGCTTCCTCCTGAGCGCCCTGCTCGTCGCCATCGACGTCCAAGGCGGCATACAGGAGCAGCGCCGTCAGCTCGAGGCCAGCGAAGTCCTTGTGGGCAGCACCCTGCTTCGACGCTTCACGCTTCCTGCTTTTTTGGCCAGGCTTGGCCTTCGGGTCGGTCGCCTGGCTCGATGCGCTCTCGATGAGCGCCTCACATAGCTCGAAGGCCGCTTCGAAATCACCACTCTGGGCGAGTCGATAGGCGAGGCGACACTGCAGCGGGCGGTTTTGCTCGTCTTCCTCGACCCGCTCCTGCAGGTAGCTCACGAGCAGCTCGAGCAGCGCCTCGTGCACTGTTTCCAAGCTCGCCAGCTGCGGAACGACGTCGGGAATACGCTTCAAGGCCCGCGGGGTCCTGGCTTCCGACCAGGCGAGGTAGGCCAGAGACCAGCGCTCTTGCGTGAAGAAGTGCTCGCCCAGGCTCTCGAGCAGCGCGTCTGCGGCGGTGTCGTTGCGGGCACACTCCTCGAGCAGGAAGTAGAGGGCTCGCTCCTCGTCTTCGGCCTGAATCAGAGAGAGGGCCTGCAATAGGTTGTTGTCCCGGGTCTCGAGCTTCTCGCTCTCGTCGATGAGCTCGACCATCTCTTTCCAGGCATTGCGGCGGGCGAGCTGGGCGAGCTGCACGTCGCGCCGGGTCTGAGGGGTCTCGGTCAACTCCCAGGCCTCGGCGAGCTCGTCGAAGGTCGCCAGAGAATCGGCGGGAATACGCAGGATGTGCTTGCGGCCGCGCGCATCGGTGAGGGCGATGTCAGTATTGCTGACGCGAACGAGCTTCGGGCTCTCGAGCAGCTCCACCGCTGGCGCCGACTCCGTGTTTCCCTCTGCAGCGCCCTCCGCTGCAAAGAAGAGCAGCTCCTCCTCGAACTCGACCAGCATGACGAAGTCGAAACGAGAGTCGGCGGTGGCTTGCAGCTCGACCACAGCAACTGGAGACTGCGCCTTGAAGCCCTCGGGCAGCGCGGAGGCAATTTTTTCGGGAACTTTCATGTCTTTCTCGTCCATCGAAGCGCGTCCATCGAAGGGCCGTCGTTGCAGGAGCCCGTCGCCGTTGCACGCCTACATACCCCATCCCCGCCGCTACGACCAGAGGAACACCGATCGGGCAAGCCAGCGCGCTCGCGCTGGGAGCAAGTTGGGGGAAGCGGGACAAGCGCCCAATCGACAAGAAGTTCGGCGTGACTGAGACTCGTCTGCGGCTTGGCTGGCTTCTGCTCACCGTCGGCAGCCGTTGGTGCTTGAGGACCAACGTGACGGGCGCCATGAATGGCGCCCCTACTCCACTCGCACTCGGACCCCTGTCTGTCTCGCGCACAACGCCTCTGCCCGCGCTGCGGGGCAAGCTCACTGCATTCACGGGCATACCGTACAGCGACAGGACTGGCACCTCGTCGAGCTCGACCTCGGCGCATGGTGGCTGCCAGCGCCCACGCACCCCTGACGCGGTGGGGCAATCAGTGGCTCAGCGCGATTGTCTGCAGTTTCTGGGCGGCTTCGGCCTTGGTGACACGCCCCTCCGCGATGCCGAGAGTCAGTTCGTAAAGACCCGGTGAGTCATGTTCGAGGCAGATGCCGTTGAGATCGAGGAACACCAAAGCGGTGAGCAGGCCCGTGCGCTTGTTGCCGTCGACGAAGGAATGGTTGCGAACAATGTGGAAGAGATAAGCGCTCGCCATCGCGAACAATCCTTGGTGCACGAACTCGCCGTCGAAAGTGGCCTGCGGCTGTGCAATGGCCGACTCGAGCAAGCCGCGGTCGCGAAGTCCACCGGCACCGCCATACCGAGCAAGCTGTCGCGCGTGCAGCGCGAGCACGTCCTCGAGCTCGAGGAAGTCAGGCGCTTCATCGCTCACTTGGCAAGCTTCCTCAGGGTCTCGTCGTGCGCGTCCATCATCCGCTCGGCAGCCGCCTCGAGCCGCGCCGCGCGGTCCTTGCGCCGCGGCCGGATGATGAGCGCCTCGCCATCGGTACGGACCTCGAGCAGGGTGTCCTTGTCAATGTCGAGCAGCTCGAGGATGGGCTTCTCGATGATAAGTCCGAAGCTGTTGCCGATTGCGGTGAGTCTTTTGAGCATGGTCGTCGCCTCCGTCGCCTCCGTAGCAACGTCGTACTAACGAAAATATAACGTCAACCCACCCGAGTGCCAAGAGCCAACTGCAACTCGGAGCTTGCAGCCCTGACTGGGCCACGCGAGCACACGATGTCCAGGGGAGACCTCGAGTCAGAACTGCTGTTGTCGTTTTCGAAGGCCTCCGAACACAGCACCGTCTCTGCGACCAAGGTGACGGGCGCCA
This sequence comes from Myxococcota bacterium, assembly GCA_034002465.1. Classification (GTDB taxonomy): domain Bacteria; phylum Myxococcota_A; class Bradymonadia; order UBA4248; family JAVFAO01; genus JAVFAO01. The sequence goes on along the minus strand of JAVFAO010000321.1, from coordinate 2,582 downwards.
TGAATGGCCCCCCTCCTCCACTCGCTCACGCACTCGGACCCCAGTCTGTCTCGCACAACGCGCGACCAAGTCTGTGCGACGCTTTCATCGAAGGCAGTCAGGAAACGACGGCAAGAATCAATCGCGGGCGAGCGGCCGCTCCCCCCTACCTGGGTGGAGACAGGCTCCTCGAGCAGGGCTGAGTCCTGGCCTCGGAACAGGCGAGCAGGACCAAGAGAGCAGCGCTGCGCCAGGGCATCCTTGCACTGGCGAGGGCGCTGGGTCTATGCTGAGCTGAGAAAGAAGGCTTGGGGTACAGGACATGGCGACAACAGAGAGGCACTCATCATTCGCGCAACCCATCCAGCGAAAACGGCTTCTCTGCATTCGCTCGCTCTCGGGCACCGAGCTCTCGACAGCTGCAAATCCTTCGGATGGTCGAGAGGATGCGTGCCCTTCGCTCACTTTCGCGTGCTTCCTCCTCGCCGCCTGCTGTCTTCTCCTCGGCTGTGAGACGGCTGAAAGCCCAGCACCGGCTGAGCTCCCTGCGAACGAGGAGCTGAGCGAGCTGCAGCCAGACAGCCCTGAGCTCGACACAGAGCCTGCGGCAGACCAGCAGCCCGATGGCAACGAGCTGGAGGAGGATGTCCCGCGCGACAGCAGCCCCGACACTGAGCCCGACGACACCACGGCGCTCGATGCCCCGCCTGCGGACCTTCCCGCCGACACCGAAACAGATTTGGAAAGCGATGGGCACGACAGTGACGGTGGCTGCGTACCCTTCGACCTCGAAGACTTCACCGACGTTGCGCCAGAGCTCCCTGCCGATGGCAGCGATGATGCCGACGAGCTCGACAGCGACGCGCCAGAGCTCGACGAGACTGAAGATGACGATGGCGATGACGAGGAGCTGACTCCAGATCTCGAAGAAGAGCTCATCGAGGACACGGCCATCGACGAAGAGAGCGACTCGCCTCTGCTCCCCTACGAGCTCTGCAATGGCCTCGATGACGACGGAGATGGGCTCATCGACGAGGATTTCGATGGCGATCTGGACGGCTGGACCAAGTGTGCAGGCGACTGCGACGACACCAACCCCTTTCAGAACCCCGACCAAGACGAGCTGCTCTGCAACGGCCTCGACGATGACTGCTCGGCGCTCAGCCCCGATGACCTCGACCAGGACAGAGACGGCGTGAGCTTCTGCCAGGGCGACTGCGACGACGAGGAGGGCAGCGTGGGCCTCTGCCAAAGCCCTAGCCAGTGCATCGAGGGGCAGTGCGTGCTGCCCTGCCCCAGCGACATGGTGTGGGCGGGGTCCTTCTGCATCGACCGCTACGAGGCCTCACGAACAGACGCCAGCGCCGACGCAGCCGGTGTGGACGAAAGCCAGGCCTGCAGCCGACCCAATGTCATGCCATGGGTGGTGGACACCATGACCGACGAGGTCTTTGCGACCTATCAAGCAGCCTGCAGCGCGGCAGGCAAGCGGCTCTGCACAGCCGAAGAGTGGCTCGGCGCCTGCCAGGGCCCGGCGTCCACGGTCTATGTCTTCGGCGACACCTGGGACGCCGAAAAGTGCAACTGCGTCGACAGCTTCTGCGACGACTACTGCGCCGCCAATGGCATCGTCTCGTGCAACACCTCTCAGAACTGCGGCTATCAATACAGTTGCTACCACCCGGTGCCCAGCGGCCAGTTCCCAGACTGCAGCAATGCCTACGGGCACTTCGATATGGGGGGAAACGTCTGGGAAATCGTCAGCTCGACGAGCTCCTCGACAGGCTACGAGATTCGCGGTGGCGCCTTCAACTGCGGCCAGCCCTCTCAGCGTCTGCAGTGCAGCTTCGTGGCGAACTGGACGCATCTCTTCGCGGGCTTTCGCTGCTGCCTCTAGGGCCACACTTGACGCGCGCCATGAATGGCGCCCCTACTGCACTCGCTCGCGCTGCGGTCCAAGCCCACTGCATCTCGGAGGCGCCATGACCTTCGTAGGGGCAGACCCACGTGTCTGCCCTCCACGGAAAATGCGCATCTCAGAGGCATTCCTGGGAATACCGTACAGCGACCGGACTGGCACCTCGCGGCTTCCCCCGCAATGCGGAGAGGAGCTGGAGTGAGCGCAAGCGAACGACAGCGAGGGGTCAACCCGAAGGCGGGTCAACGCTCCTGGGTCTTCAGTAGATCTTCAGGGTGAGCCTCGCGCCCCCCCTTTCCAGGACCAGGACCAGATTCTCCGCTGGGGGCGAGAGCTGCGCCCGCTTCCCCCGGTGAATGTCGGTGATCTTGGCGTCTCCCTCGAGCTTCAGTCCGAACGAAGGGGACTCCCCCTGAGCACCGCAATATTCGGCCTCGACGGTGAGACCTCGCCCGTGCTCCTGCACCACGAGGAGCTCACGCCCCTCTTCACAGAGAGGAGCGACCTCCTCGGCTCCAAGGATCGCGTAGTCGCAGTTGTAGACCGTCAACGACGTGAATACCTCCTCGCCGTTGAGCGAGATGAAGAGCGGGAGTCTCGAAGTGAAGGCGTTGTCCCCTGTGAGGTGAATCTGAGCGTGTTGACCGCGCTCCCCCTCTTCCCCCTGTCCAGGGAAAGGCAAGAG
>JAVFAO010000320.1:0-8222 GCA_034002465.1 Myxococcota bacterium | reverse complement strand
AGCCGCGCGCAGAGCGCGAGCACCAAACACGCTGAGCGCGCGCAGAGCGCGAGCACCAAACAAGCAGAGCGCGGGCACCTAACAAGCGAGCCGCTCGCAGAGCGCGAGCACCAATCCAGCAGAGCGCGGGCACCAAACAAGCGAGCCGCGCGCAGAGCGCGAGCACCAAACAAGCGAGCCGCGCGCAGAGCGCGAGCACCAAACAAGCGAGCCGCGCGCAGAGCGCGAGCACCAAACAAGCAGAGCGCGGGCACCAAACAAGCGAGCCGCTCGCAGAGCGCGAGCACCAAACAAGCGAGCCGCGCGCAGGGCGCAAGCACCAAACAAGCAGAGCGCGGGCACCAAACAAGCGAGCCGCGCGCAGAGCGCGGGCACCAAACAAGCGAGCCGCGCGCAGAGCGCGAGCACCAAACAAGCGAGCCGCTCGCAGAGCGCGAGCAAACACACCAAACACACCGAATAGCGTAGAGCCCAAAGCCCAAAACAAATACACTCAGGCGAAAGCGCGTCTCAAGTCGGTGCCGCAGCAGGCGGGTGCTGGCCGCGCTCGCGGTCACGAACGAAAAGCAAGGGAGGGAAGCATGCGCAACGCACTGTTGGTTCTGTTGAGTCTGGGCTACTTGCTGAGCCCCACGTCGACCCAAGCCCAAGAAGAGTGCATCAAGCCAGGCATCAGCTTCGAAGCGCTGACAGAGGTGCTGGAGAAGGACCAACAGCTCTCGTCGATGAAGCCCTGGAGCTTGCAGAGCATCGTCCTCCCCGAGTGTGTCGAAGACACGAAGCTCTTCGACCTGAGCCTCACCTATTGGACGGCTCCAAGCTCTCTGAAGCTTCGATACCAGGTGGTCATGAACGTCGCCTATGATGTAGAGAAAGCCAAGACGGTGAGCAGCGAGCCTTCGCTCTCCAAGCAGCGTGGCATCATCGACGCCAGCATTCGGGCGGCAGAGAAAGATGCGTTGGTCGCCGCAATGATCAAGTCGGCGCCATCGGTGGCGGCAGTGGCGAGCCTCGATGCGCGCATCGAATACACAGTTCCAGAGTGGGGAAAGGCCGCGGCGGGTCGCTGGAACGGAGAATCGCTGGAGCGCATACGCCTCCCCATCGCCGCCACCCCGAAGCACACCCAGGTCGAGGCCTTCAAGCTCCTGCAGCCCGAGATGCTGGAAGACAAGAGCTGTGACGCTCCAGACTTCTACGAGGTCTGGCAGGATCCCACAGATTACTCGTGGCGCTTCGAATTCACGCTGAGCGGCGACTGCGCAGGCAAATGGCAACTCACGATGGGCTTGGACGGCTCGCTCGAGGCCAAGAAGCTGTAGTTTGCTCGTTCCCCAGATGCGCCTCGAGGAGAGCCTCGGTGGTGCCTGGCGACATCCACGCCCGCCGTTGACCTCGCACCAGCACTCGCGAAGATGGACTGCCCTTCGCTCACTTTCGTTGCATTCGCTCGCTCTCGGGCACCAGCCTCGCTGCAGGACTCGCGGGGATGGACTATCATTCGGCCTACTGATCCCTGCAAGGATGAGTGAATCCACAACCATGGACGTGCGTGCTCCCCACCATTCTCGACCACCTCGACATTGCTCGCGCTCTCCGAGCGACTCGAGCATCCCTTTGATTTCTCTTCGTGGGGCGCTGCCCCACACCCCGCCAAAGGGCATGGCCCTTTGGAATCCCTTTTTTTTCGTTTAGATATACGAATGGGTTGAGGCTTCGATGTCTTCCGCTCGACTTGGCTTCTGGCAGCAGATTGCAGCGATGAGCAGGTCCTTCTGGACGGCCAATCTGCTGGATGCCCTCGAACGCTGGGCCTACTACGCCGTGCGCGCCGTGCTGCCGCTGTACCTGGTGGACGTGTCCAGCGGCGGTCTCGGCCTGAGCTTCACTCAGAAAGGGATGATCTTCATGGTCTGGGCGCTGGTACAGTGCCTGGTCCCCATGTTCTCAGGCGGCTACACCGAACGCTACGGCTACCGACGCAGCCTGATGCTGTCCTTCGCCGCCAACATCGCTGGCTACCTGCTCATGGCCTACGCCAGCAGCTTCGCCGAGATGATGCTGGCTGGCGTGCTCGTCGGCTTTGGCACCGCCGTATTCAAACCCCCCATTCAGGGCGCCATCGCCCGCTCTCTGAGCCCAGCCAATTCGGCCCTGGGCTTCGGGATCTTCTACTGGATTATCAACCTCGGCGGCTCGCTCGCCCCGTTCAGCGCATCCTGGGCCCGCGGCGACGCAGCACAGCCGACCTGGACCTGGGTCTTCTACGGTGCCGCCCTGCTCACAGTGCTCAACCTGGCGCTGAGCTTGGCCCTCTTTCCAGAACCCACGCACACGACCCAGAAACAAGGGAAGGGAGCAGCACAGGTGTTCACCGAAACCCTGGTCGTGCTCTGGCAAGACCGCGCGCTGCTTCGCTTTTTGCTCGTGATCTCTGGCTTCTGGTTCATGTTCATGCAGGTCTGGGATCTGTTGCCGAACTTCTTGGCTGAATGGGTCGACACCAGGGACGTCGGCGCTGCGCTGCGCGCTGTCTTGGGCGAAGCCTCGGGGCCCTTGCTCGATGCCAATGGGGCGGCCAAGCCAGAGATTCTTATCGGCATCGACGGCTTGACCATCATCCTCCTGGCCCTTCCACTATCATGGGCCTTCGGGAAACGCCGCATGATGAGCACCCTCGTCCTCGGTATGAGCATCGCCGTGAGCGGCTTCGTCGGCACCGGAATGACCCCCTACGGCTGGGTCGCTGCCTTCATGGTTTTCGTCTTCGCGGTGGGCGAGATTTTGTGTAGCCCTAAGTTTTCAGAATACATAGGAATGAATGCTCCAGAGGAGCGGAAGGCGCTCTACATGGGCTATTCCAACATCCCATTCGCCATCGGCTGGGCTGCTGGAAACGGCATCTCAGGTCCCCTCTACGAACACTTCGCCTCACGCACCCACTTCGCCAAAGCTTACCTACTCGACGCCGGCCACGACGCCGCCACGGTCGAGGCCATGTCCCCCGAGCACGCCATCGAACTCATCGCGCAAGGCATGCATCCAGGGGCAAACAGCTTCGACGCAACTGCCCTGCTCTGGGAGCTCAACCACCCCTGGATCCTCTGGCTCATCTTGGGCAGCGTCGGCCTGGCCTCCTTGCTGGGCATGCACCTGCTCTCGCGCCGCCCATCGACCAGCGCAGAGAAGAGCTAGGCGGCTAGTGAAAGAGGGAGAATACACTCCCGGCTCTTCCCCACAGCCCGCAGAAGCGCGATGCCATTTACCCCCCCCGCTCCGAGGTCGCCGGAACACGCACGGAGGGAGCACTCGGCGGCCTTGCTCGATGGCCAGGTGTTCAACCGCGCGCTGCAAGCCCCGTGTTGCGCCGCCAAGCAAGCTTCCCTTCTGGACAGCATGTGCGGAGGCGAATAGAGTGAACGCCGTGCGAGCGCGTGCTGCTTGGTCACCGCGTGCTCGGGCTCTCGAAGGCGGAGAGAAGGATGTCACGTTTCGCTTGGCTCTTGTGTGCGGCGTTCGCCCTCTCGATGGCATTCGGCCCATCCTCGTGGGCACAAGACAGTGAGCCCCCTCCCGACGAGACAGGCAGCGATGCGCCCGACTTCGACAGCTTGATCGAAGCCGCGGCGGCGGCCTACTCCGCCAAAGACTACGCCCAAGCTCTGCAACTCTTCAAAGAGGCGTACGCCATCAACCCCGAGCCGTCCCTGCTCTACAACATGGGCATCATCGCAGACAAAGCTGGCGATTTCGACCTCGCCATTCAGTACCTCAACGACTACGTGCTCGGCCGTGATGTCGACGTCGACGCGCGTGAAGACGCCCTTCGTCGCCTCGAACAACTCAGAAAGCTGCAAGAGCTGCGTGACCGGGACAAAACGCCTGTCGAGCCCGATCCGCCCATCGAGCCCGACCCGCCCATCGAGCCCGACCCGCCCATCGAGCCCGACCCGCCCATCGAACCCGACCCGCCCATCATCATCGAGCCCCCTGTGGTTGTCGCGGACGGGCCCTCCTATCTCGGCCCCATCGTCACCTTCTCTGCTGCAGCAGCGCTCTTGGCTGGCGGCGGTGTGAGCGCCATACTCGCCAGCTCGCAGTATTCCGCTTTCGAGGATGCCACCACTCTAGTCGAGCGTCGAGACGCCGCAGACAGTGGCGAGACCGCGGCGTTCGCCGCGGACATTCTCTTCGCGACTGGGGGGGCCGTGGCCGTCGGCGCCCTCATCTGGACCCTCGTCCTCGCCATGGAGGACGACACACCAGACGACGTCAACACCATCGGAATCCACCCTTGGACCAGCCCGAACGGCGCTGGCCTGGGGATGACGCTCTGTTTCTAGATGCAACCTGAGCCCACAGCGCCCCGTCCTCTGGCGGGCAACCTGCAGCACGTATTCCATACCATGACAGCATCAGTCACTCATCCGACGGTCGACCCATGATCAACCGCACCCATCTCGCGACCGCTCCAGCTCGGCTTCCGTTGTCGGTTGCGTCGCTCCTAGCGCTCGTCGCGACCCTCCCCCTGGGCTGTTCGCTCGCCTTGGATTTCACCGAGTGCAGCAGCAACGCCGAGTGCCAAGCGCTCACCGCGGAGCCCACACCGCTTATCTGCGGAGCTCAGAACACATGTATTCCCCGCGAATGTGAGAAGGGTGCCGACTGCGCCACCAAGGGAACGGGTCTGAGCTGCGTTGAAGGGGTGTGTGTACCCTCCACCGATGACAGCTGTGACGACCACGCGCGGTGTATCAATGATTTTGGCCCCACCTGGCTGTGTTCGACGCAGAAGAGGTGTATACAGGCCATCACCACAGAGTGCAGCAGCCTGGAGCTGCCGCAAGGCGACCCGTCTCAGCTCATCGTCATAGGCAGCCTGCTTCCGCTGAGTGCTTTCGACACCGAGTCTGCCCTCGCCTCGCAGCGCGCCATCGAGCTCGCTGTCGATGATTTCAACACTGCCAACGTGCTCGGTGGCAAGAAGATCGCGTTGTTGCGGTGCGATGCTGGGTCGCAGGACGAGCAGGCAGAGCGCGCCGCGCGACATCTCTACGAGAGTCTGGGAGTACAGCTGGTGCTCAGCCCACTGCCGGCCGAGCTTCTGGAAGCGTCGACACCGCTGGGCTGGGTTACGGGTGCCCTGTCCATCACCTCCACCACTTCGCCCTCGCGCATTGGGCTGCTCGAAGACAACGGTTTGCTCTGGCGCGACATCCCGAGCGATGCCTTCCAGGCCAATGCGATTGCCGATCGCATTGCTGATGCTCAGCGTTCGTCGGTGTTGCTGCTCGCCCGCAACGATCTCTACGGCAACGGCTTGTTGGACGCTGTTTCGCAGCGGCTCGTGCAGCGTGGTGTGGCCACGCCGACACTGCTCCGCTATCCGGCTCCTGACAGCTTCTCCGACCTAGCCAGTCGTGAAGCAGAATACCTGAGCCTAGCCCAGGGCTTGCATCAATCGCACCCAAGCGCAGAGCTGGTGGTGATCCTGGGCGGTGCGGAGGCGACGGAGCTGCTCGTTGCCATCGCGCGGCAGCGAGAGCCAGAGTTGACCGGCATCGACCAACCAGACTATTTGCTTTCGCACGAAGCGGTTGACGCCTTGCCCGCGGCCATCAAGGGATCGAGTGACAAGCTCGCAGTGTTTGTCGAGGTGATTGGTCCCGAGCGTGCAGATGCGCAGAATTTCGCGGCATTTGCGACACGGTACCGATCGCTGTTTGGCGCAGAGCCTCATGCCGTGGCGGCTCCTGGCTACGACGCTTGCATGCTGGGGCTGCTTGCTCATTGTGCGAGTCCTGGCGACCTGCGTGGCAGTGCGTTGGCGTCGACGCTTGCGCGTCTGAATGACAAAGCTGCTCAGGCGACGGCCATTAGTTTTGGCAGTGCTGGCTTCGTGCAGACGGCTTGTGACACCTTGGCATCGAGCCGAAACATCGACGTACGGGGGGTGAGTGGTCCACTGGACCTCGACCCGAGCAGTGCGGAGTTGAGGGGCGACTACCTGAGCTGGGTGGTCAAACGCCAGGGGGCATCTTATCTTCTCTCAGCGACGGACCGCTATCGGCTTGATACGGCACCGGCAACGGATGGGCAATGGGAGGCTTTGAACCCCTAGTCCAGCGCATTCCCCCGAAAAAAGGGATTCCAAAGGGCCGAGCCCTTTGGCGGGGTGTGGGGCAGCGCCCCACAAAAAGCAAGCGCGCGCAGAGCGCGAGCATCAAGCAAAAGCAAGCGCGCGCAGAGCGCGAGCATCAAGCAAGCACGCCCATCTATCTATAAACAAAGGGATTCCAAAGGGGAAAGGCCTTTGGCGGGGCGTGGGGCAGCGCCCCACAAGCAAGCCCCACAAAGCGAGCATGATGCGCTCACCTGACAGCACAGACACCTCCATCCACGACACGGCAGCCACCTCGCCCTTGACCTGGCTGCGTGCGCAGTTGCCGATGCTCGCCTTCAGCGCCGCTGGCCTGCTCCTCTGGCTCAGCGCCGCCGCAACGCCCTTGTCCACCGAGCTTGCCCAAAGCCAGCAGCGTTTCCCCATACTCGCCTTGCTCCTCCTGCCTGCCGTGCTCTTCACGCTGGGCTTGGTCTTCAAGCGCCCACTCATCGCGAGCATCCTGCTGCCCAGCACACTGCCCCCCATTCTCGGCATCATGCAGCCTGAAGACCTGCGCTCCCTCGGCACCCTGCAGGGCGCTGGCACGCTCTCGGCCCTGCTCCTGCTCTTCGTCGTCTGCTCGAGCTATGTCATCAACCGCCGCCCCAGCACCGTCCATGACAGCAACAAGCTGGGGGAACAGGCCAAGCGCCCAATCGACAAACACTTGGGGGAACAGGCCAAGCGCCCAATCGACAAACACTTGGGGGAACAGGCCAAGCGCCCAATCGACAAACACTCGGGGGAACAGGCCAAGCGCCCAATCGACAAAAAACTGCTCAGCAGCTCCCACCCAGAGGCACGCAGGTGCTGGCTTCACTTCGGCTCCCGCGCGCTGATGCTGCTCGCGCTCATCGTCGTCCCGCTCTTCGCCCTCTACTCCCCCGACGCCCAAAGCCGGCTCGCCGAGCACTTCGGCCCAGACCAAACCGACTTCGTGCTGCTCGCCCATGCCGCCCACCTCTTCGTCATCTTTGTCGCCAGCTACATGGGCTTCTTCGCGCCGGGCATGAACCACGCCCTTGAGCTCTTCGAGCTCAACGAGAAGCTGCGAGCGATGCGGCAACCCTCCCAACGCCCGGTACTGCGAGCTTGGGTCTTGATCTTACTGGTCATGGCCCTCACGCTTGTGGCATTCTCTGTGTACCTGGGTGTTCGCCCGAACCCCTAGGTGCTCTTTGGCCCCATTTGAAGAACCAGCGTCGACGCCCAGCAACGACATGAAATCAGAGGGCTTCCAGAGGGGTCGTTGCTTGGCGAGCGCGGGTAGAGCCCCACATTCACGAACGACACCATGACGATGGCCGGAGTGGTCGATGCGCACTCACCTCTATGATGCAGCGAGCCTCACCCTCATCGCGGCCAGCATCTTTTTCTTCTACCGCAGCGTCACATTTTTGACCGAGCACAACTACATCGCCGCCATCATGAGCTCCGTCATCGGCTTCCTCATTCTGCGCGGCTCAGTCGATCTATCCCGCCTCTCTTTGCTGGTTTCCGACGACCGACAACGCAGCAAACGATGACCATGCAACGCCGCTCAGCTCTCCTCTTCAGCCTAGCCTCGTGTGCCCTCCTTTGCTTTTCCTGTGCTGGCGAGCCTGCGCCCAGTGAACAGGAGGCCTCCCTGCTCCATGAGGTCGAAGGACAGGTCATCGCGCGGGTCAACGGCGAAGCCATCTCGCGCCCAGAGCTCGAGGCCATGATGCAGAGACGCGGCCTCGACGAGAGGGCCGCCCTGCAGGCCCTCATCGAGCTGCACGCCCTGTCCCAAGAAGCAGGCGCACACGGCGCCGAAGAACAACTTCCGGTGCGCATCGCCCACGACCGGGCCCTGGTGCAACGTTTGCTCACGCTGCAGGTCGAAGCGTCCAACACCGAAGACAAGGTCGAATCCTCCCTCATCCAGCGGGTCTACGACGACTTCGGCCTCGAAATCTTCGTCCCCGAGCAGGTCACGGTGTCACACGTGCTGCTCTTTGTGCCCGCCCAGCCCACCCCCGCCCAGCTCGAGCAAGTGATGGGCATCGCTGCAGAAATCCGCGCCGCCCTTAGCCCC
>JAVFAO010000319.1:0-8230 GCA_034002465.1 Myxococcota bacterium | reverse complement strand
GACGAGAACGCCGTGAGCCCTCCCCACCCGGCGACCCGCTCATCCTCGGAGCCTGGATCGAGCGTTGAGATGTCGTGGCTTCGCACCCGGCCCTCGGAGTCGAACTCGAACGAGTACGCCCGGTAGTCCTTGCTCAGAGCGTCCGCCGCCAATCGTTGCATTTGCTGGGTAGTGTCGACCTCGAAGGCAGCGCAGAGCAGCTGCCACCGCGCGTCGTAGTCCTGCAGGCGCCTCATCATCCACACGAGCGTCAGCACGTGGGGTGAGTGGGTCGACAAGACCACGCGGTAGCCGCGCCACAGCAGGTCGAGCACCAGCAGCAGAACGGCGCTCACTGCCTGCGGATGCAGCCCCATCTCTGGCTCTTCAATCACGACCCAATCCGTCCCCTCGCGTTTGCGAAGCTTCGTGGGCGGCAACAGATGGTACAAGCCGAGCAACAGCGGTGTGAACTCGCGCTGTCCTGCGGTCCACGTCATGAAGGGCAGCTGCGTCTCACCGTGCTGGAGGCGCAGCCGCAGTGCGTGCTGGGCGTCCTCCTCGATTCCGATCGTGCCGCCGTGGAACACGGCCGCATCGAGCTTGTCGCGCAGCTCCTTCTTCAGGCGACCTTGGACCGGAAAGAGTCGTCCGACCTTTTTGCCACTGAAGCGGTCGAACAGGTTCTGGCTGAACAGGCGAGCGACAGCGGGGGTGTCCGCCGTCAGCTTCTGGAACGGCGCAGCCCACCCGTCGCTGAGCAGCAGGGAACGGTGGGCAGGCACGAAAAAGAGACTCTCGCGGCCGTTGCCGATTCGCCCCATCGTTCTCGGGACGATCTTCTGCGAGCCGCGCAGCACCTCTGACTCTCCCTCGCGCCAGGCCGGTGCCATGCCAGAGCCGAATACGAGATCGATCAGCGCCTCGGGTCGCTCGGTCGCATGGCCAGCCGCCCGCAGCGCTGTGACGAGCTGCTTGCCATCGAGCGCGACTTTCAGCCACTGCAGCGCGAGGCTCTTGCCCGCGCCCTGCGGGCCCACAATGACCGTCAAGTCGCCGAGCGTCAGGTCGACCTTGGCGAGGTGCGCAAACTCGCTCACTTGGAGTCGGTCGACCGCCGACTGCGCTGGAGCTTTCTTGTCGATTGGGCGCTGGGCCTGTTCTCCCAACTCGTTTGATCGTGAAGGCATGGAGACCTCATAGCTTGGTAGGCACAACCGAGTCTGCAATCCGGCACGGGCCCTCTCGAGTCACGAGAGCAAACATAGCGAACGCCTCATCTGCTTGCCACTCGCGGAAGCTTGTCGAAACCCTCGAGCACGAGCTGCTCGAAGCCACGAAACTGCTCGAGGGTGAGCTTCTGAAATCGGAAGGTCATGTCGCCCTCCTTGGTGGGCCAAGAGGTGAGACGTAGGGCTGGCCGCTGGCCACGGCCGCCGCGAGCGCGTCGTAGCGCTCGAGCACGACGCGCTTCGTGCGGAACTCACCGTACTGGCGATTGTCGGCGCGCTCAAGAACGTCGAAGGTGCTGAGGATGTACTCGGCGTCGTCTCGGGACACGCCGTAGAGGTGGAAGAACGCGGCATCGAGCTCGCTTTGGAGTACCACACGGCGCTCCGGATCCCAGATGTATGGCGGGCCCTCGTCGCCGCAGTCGCGGGCGAATGGCTCAAGGTCCCAGGCAGTGAAGGTGAGTTCGAGGATGCGGGGGAGCATCCACGCTCGGACAGCCTGATCAGGACTCCAGGCCGCCGGCTCCCCGAAGATCTTCGGCGCCAAGACCGGAAGCTGCTTGAGAATAAAGTAAGTAAGCGACAGACCGCCGACTTTCTGCCGCGAGGCATAGTCCAAGGCGAAGCTTGAGAGGTTTCCGGCGAAACAGGCGATCGTTGCCGAGTCGCCGTTCGGCATCGCCAACGGCATCTTGTGTCCTACGCCGACGCGCGGAAGGACACACGACACCACCGTCCGCACACTTGCCCGCGCGTCCGTCACGTCGCGCCACCCCAGCAACCACGCCCGGTCCCACACACCGTCGAGCTTCGCGTCCACGTCGGCTGCCGCCACCCAGTAGAAAGGCAGGGGCGTGTAGCTTGGATCGGCTAGCTGCTCATCTGTCGGTGTGGGCAACCGGTGCGGGCGCTCGCCGTGCGCCGCCGCCTCGAAGCTACCGCTGCGGTGCGTGTAGATGTGGGTCATCTTTGCCTCGTACATCGGCAGCATGACCTGCCCGTCCTTCACGAAGCGGTTGCCTTGTAGCGTCCACCCGGCCTGCACCAGCTCGCCGCGTGTGCGAAACAGACCGGAGTCGTTCGCCATGTGCAGCATGGCCATGAACCGAAGGCCCCACGGATTCCCGTCCGGATCGTCTTGCCGCCAAAGCACACCCGCGCGTCGGTATAGCGTCAGCGCCAGCCGTGCATCTCGCTGGGTACGGAAGATGGGGCACGTGCCTGTGTTCGGATTGATGGTCTCGATATCCTCGGCAGTGAGCGCAAAGTGGCGCTGGGGGTCATCGAGGTCGGCCACCGACTGACCCTGGAACATGAAATCCGCCGCTTCGACCGGCTCATCCGCCCCGGCTAGCGTTGTGAGAGCGAAACGGAGCATGTGCCCCTTGCCGGCGGTGAAGAACCCTTCGTTCTCGAACTCCCACATGGCGCGCAGCGCTCGGTCGCGCATAATCGCCTGGAAGTAGTCCTTGGTCGTGTCGTCCGTTGCGATGCCACTCGGCACGATGAACCCCGCACGGCCTGAGGGGCCGAGCACCCGCCAGTTGTGCTCGGCGAACAACGCGTAGGTGTTCACGTCACCCCTACCGCAAAGCGGGTACCGGCCGGAGCTCCGAACGAAATGGCTCGTGCCTTGCGCGACGCGGCTCTCGCGGCTCCACTCGTCCCAGAGCTCCGGGTCACGGACTGGCAGCTCCGCGATGAGCTTCTTGCGTTCGGAGGCGTTCAACGCGCTCGCGATGCTGTCGTCACGAGAGGCGAAGAACTCTTGCTCTTGTAGCTTCACCCGTTCCCATGGGGGATTGCCGAGCACCACGTCGAAGCCGCCGCGGTCGAACACCGTGGGAAAGGCCAGCTCCCAATGGAACAGCGCGTAATCGCGTGCGAGCTTCTCGGTCGTCTCGGCGAGGAGCCTTGTCGGCGACGTCTTGCCATCTCGAAGTGAACGCCAGACGGCCGTCGTCGGCCCCACCTCAGTCTGAGGACCTGCTTCCTGTTTGGGCCACACGAACGCGGCGCACCACGTGTCGTGGACGAGCTTCGCGTGCTTCCAGGGCTCCGACGCGAGCAGCTCAGCCCAACGACGCTCTTTCTCCGCGAGGGCCGCCGCCGTCGAGTCCGGTGCAGCCTCCAGGGCCTCGACGGCGTAGCGAACGTCGTGGAGGTCGGCCGGCGTGCCGAGAGGCAGCAGGCCCTGGCCCGCTCGTTCCTGTTTGTTCCGCTTCTTGAGAGAGGCGACTACCTTGCGGTCATCGCCTTCGAGCGGCTTCCACGCGTCATCGGGCACCTCGTCGCCCATGATGGCGCGGGTCGTGCCGAGCAGCGCGTTGCCCTGCCGGATATGTGCATTGAGGAACGTGAGCGGCAGTCCCGGATCGACCGCCTCCATCCACAGCGCCACCTTGCAGAGCTCGACTGCGAGCGGGTTCAGATCGACGCCGTAGATGCAGCGGCCCACCACTTGACGGAGAGCGTGGCGGTACTCCTCCGGCGTTGGCGTTCCATGACTCTGCAGGCGCGCCACGCGCTCCGCCACCCGCCGGGCTGCTGCCAGGAGAAAGTGCCCGGAGCCGCACGCAGGATCGACCACGGAGAGCTCGAGCAGGGCCTTGGCCGGACGGTCGGGGCTTCGAGCGATGGTATGCTCGATGACCGGGTCGAGGGCAGACTCGAGGAGTAGCTCGACAAGACTGTCAGGGGTGTAGTAGCTGCCCGACGTCTTGCGCGCGTTGCCACGGCTCTCATCTCGCCCTGCGAAGCTGAACGTGCGGCCGTCCTGGGTGATCTGCGGAACGAGCTCGAGTAGACCCTCGTACACGTAGCCAAGCTCATCCGGCCCCATGTCGCGCCAGTTCACCCGTGCGAGGCCTGCAGACTCCCGGAGCCAGCAGAGTCGGAAGACGGCGCCCAGAAGCGCACGATTGTCGAGCCGCGAGGCATCGAGGTGTGGGCAATGGCTCGGCGCAAACAACCCACCGAGCGCGGGCAAGCCGAGCGCGTCTTCTCCGCTCGCCAGCCCGCGGAACACGATCTTCACGCCTTCCCACAGATCACTGTAGCGATCATGGGCGACGCGACGAGCCGAGCGCTCTCGCAACCGCCGTAGTCCGTAGCCGGCAACATAGCGCTCCTGCACGTCTTTGGGCGTTCCTTTCGGGTGCAAGAGACCCCGCTCCTCGATGGTGAGGAGGAAGATCAGCCGGTAGACCAAACGCAAGAGCTCGCCAAAGTACGCCTTCTTCTTGAGCGTGCCGTCGTGGAGCGACCTTCTCAGGGCTTGATTCGAAAGGAATCCCTGGCCAAGCACCAGAAGTGCGTCCTCGAATCCTGCCCTCAGACGCTCGCGGGCTCGCGTCCCTTCCTCACGTGCTGAAGAGCGCCACGTCTCGAGCGGGCAACTCTCAGCGGCCTGCTCCGCCCTTCCAAATCGCGAGCGGTGCAGCACGAGCCACGCCGCCGCGAAGTCCGGGTAGAGCTCCTCGGTGAAAATCCGCGCCAGGTCCACCTCGACCCACGCCGGCCGGGTCAGGCTCGCGTTGTCGCGCACGAGGCGGAGCGTGAGCCCGTCAGAGCAGAGGCCCCACAGGGCATCGTCGGAGACGTTCAGGAACTCCTGCACCAGCCCGAAGGCGCTGCGCTTGCGATGCTCGTCCCCCAGGTGTCGATGTGGGCTGTCCAGCCCAGACGCCGCTGGCGCGCAGACCAACGGTACGCGCCCCGCGGCGTCGATGGCGGTCAGGGGCCACGTGCGGCCTTCGAGCTCGACCGGCTGTCGCCGCTCGTCAGCGGCCCCGCCTGCGAACAGGGACTCCGCACCAACGCGCGGCCTCTCGACGAGGTCGCCGAAACCGAAGGCGTCGCGCAACAGCGAGAGGACGAAGCGTCGCGCGAGCGCGGCAGGCTCGGCCTTCGCCTTTCGGCCCGCCTCGAACTCGGCCCACTGGGCCTGGGCGATCCGCCAGTAGCGACCGATCTCGTCGCGCAGCTCGAGGCCCTTGAGTACGCCGTAGTCGACGGGGTCTTGCTGCGGCGCCTTGAGCTGAGCCGCGCGGGCCAGCCAGTCCGCGGCGAGGAGGCCACCCTCGATGGTGAGCGCGTCGAAGGCCAGCTCGGCCGCGCGGGCGGTGCGTGGGGTTCGTCGCGCCATGTCAGCCCACCTTCGGAAGCAGGACGAACACGCCAATCACGTCAGGCCGCGGCAGGGCCTCGACGCGCGCGCTTCGCTCGCGGGTCTCGGCCTTCTCGTCGCGGTAGGCGGCGGCGCGCACGCGCAGATGGTCGTCGAGCAGGGCCTCGGCCCGCTGTTTGGCGAAGACCTCCAGCTCGGCCGAACGCTGGTCGAGCAGGGTCAGCGCCTTCGTGGCTTCACGCTCGCGCACATGCACCGGCACGTCGGCGAGGGGCTGTCCAGCGAGCAGCGCGAGCGCTTCGGCGCTGTCCACGAGCTCCCCGGACTGGCCCTCCCATGCGAGCCCGGTCGCCTCTTCGACGAGCAGCGTGTGCTCCCGTCGTCCGCGCCGGATCACCAACTGGTGGCGTAGTCGAAGCAGGACGAGCGTGGTGCGGGCCCGGACCGAGTCCGAGACCCAGCAGCCCATGCGTCCGAGCACCGCTGGCGAGGCCGTGTCGCCAGTACCGCCGAGGCTGCGCTCGAGCAAGGTCTCGGCGAGCACGGCCACGAGCGGGTGGCTGCGCTGGACCGCGCGACACGGGGGTGGCGCTGGGTAGCGGAAATCTATGCGCAAGGTCCCGCTGAGTCCCTCAGCCTCGAGCCGCTCGCGGACGTCTTCTGGCAGCGATGCCGTCGGCGCCTTGAAGCCCCGACGCATGGGCTCGAGCCCCGCGCCAAGGCGGGTCAGCGCCCGATCGGTGAAGCGCTTGACGTCGTCTCGCCCGCCGATGGCGGCCAGGCTCTTGTGCCACTCGGGCAGCACGTCCTCGGGCTTGAGGCGCCGCTGCGCGAAAATGGTCCGGTTGGCTTTGGCCTTCTCCTCGGCGTTCTTCCAGCCCTCTTCGAAGAGCGCGAGCTGCTTGCCCTCGCCGTGCGCCGGGACACCCCGGCGGCGCAGGAGCACCGCCTTCAGCAGCGCCTGGGTGAGCGTGTGGCCCTCGTCAGGCACCGGCACCGGCACGCCGAGCTCCTTGCGAATGCGCTCGGCCTTGCGAAGGATCACCTCGAGCACGGCGCCGTCGACCGGGTTGTTGCTCCCATACATCAGGGTCGCGCGCACGACGGGGCTAGTCTGTCCGAAGCGGTCGACGCGTCCTTCGCGCTGCTCGTGGCGAGTCGGGTTCCACGAGAGGTCGTAGTGAACGACCGCGTCGAAGTACTCCTGCAGGTTGATACCTTCCGAGAGACAATCCGTGGCGACCAGGACGCGCTGCCCCTCGCTTTCGCCAAGCCTCGCGACGCGCTCCTCTCGCAGCTCGGGCGGCAACTCGCCGGTGATGACCTCGACCGTGGCATTGGGCAGCCGCTTGGCGAGGTGCTTGCCGAGGTAGTGCGCGGTGGCGATGTAGCGGCAGAAGACGACGGGATGGTAGCTGTGCTCCTTGTCGTTGAGCAGCTCGGCCACGTGCTCGGCCGCCAACTTGAGCTTCGGGTCGTCTGACTGCCTCGCGAGCTTCTCGGCCTTTGCGACGAGCGCGGTGAGCGCCGGGTCTTCGGTGGCGGCGGGCGGCTCGACGTCGTCCTCAATGAGACTGTCCGCGTCTCCATCGAAGAGCCGGTCCAGGAGCTCGCCACGCTCCTCGGGCGACAGCTCCTCCCCAGAGCGGGTGCGCAGTGCGAGCACGGCGGCCATGGGACTCGAGGCTGCACAGCGAAGCAGCGCGAGGGTGCCCCAGAAGTTGAGTCGCTGTTTCTCCGCATCGCCCTCACCGTCGGCGACGAGCTCGGCGCAGTAGTCCAGGACCGCGCTGAAGAACGTGTCCCACTCGCCGGTGAGACTGTAGGTGAGTTCCTTCGTCTTGCGCTTCGGGAAGAGCTCGGACTCCTGCCACTCCGCGATATCCGGTCGACGTCGCTGGACGAAGTGGTTGCCCAGGCGAGTACGAAGGCGGTCACGCTCGGCGCCGAGCGCATCCGGGAGCTCCTCGAAGGCGCGGTCGAGGAGCCCGAGCAGGCGGTAGAACGCCGCGTCGTCGCCGCTGTGCGGCGTGGCCGTGAGCAGGACCAGGTGCCGGTTGGGGTCGTCAGCGAGGCCGCGAAGCAGCTCGTAGCGCTGATGTCGGCCCTGACCGTTGCCCACACAGGCGTGGGCCTCGTCGACGATGACGAAGTCCGGGCAGTGGTGGAGGAAGTGGGCGCGGCGCTCCTGGCTCTTGATGTAGTCGAGGCTGACGACGGCGTGCTGGTGAACCTGGAACAGGCTCACCCCTGGCGGAATGGCTCGTTCCAGTCGTTTCGCGCTCGAGGCCGTCACCGCGACCGCTTGCAGGTTGAATCGGGCTTCCAGCTCGGTGACCCACTGCTCGACCAGGTGCGGTGGGCAGAGCACGACGCTGCGCTCGACGTCGCCGCGGTCGAGCATCTCACGCAGGATGAGCGCGCCCTCGATGGTCTTGCCGACGCCGACGTCGTCGGCGATGAGCAAGCGCACCGGATCGAGCTTGAGCGCCATGAGCAGCGGTACGAGCTGATAGGCGCGTGGCTCCACGGCGAGCTGGCCGAAGCTGCGGAATGGCCCGGCGCCGCGTCGCATGGAGAGCAAGAGCGCGTCGCGGAGCAGGAGCGCTGCGTCGTGGCCGCCGAGGTGGCTCGGGTCCGGCTTGGGAAACCGAGCCTCGCTAACGGGCTCGGGCTCGAGGGGGAGGTAGATGAGGGTCTGGTCTTCCTCGGAGCCGGAGATGGGACGGACGCGAAGGGTGTCTGCCGAGCTCCCGGTGAGGACCATCCAGTCGCGCCCGCGAGCTGTGACGAGGGTACCGGGGCTGAAGATGGCGTCGTTCATGTGTGCTTCCCGAGGAGCGCTGCGAGGCGGCCGAAGCTCGTGTTCCACGTCGAGCGCTCACCGAAT
>JAVFAO010000318.1:0-8241 GCA_034002465.1 Myxococcota bacterium | reverse complement strand
GAGCTATCGTAGCCCCTGCGCGCTGTGGCGGCCCGAACACTGGGCGCAGCTGCGCGTCGATGAAGGCGATGCAGGGCAGGGGACGATAGAATTGGTGACCTACGCGACGGCCTGGCAAGCCACGGGTGAGCGCTGGGAGGATGTGTCAGTGTCGTTTTCGACGGCGCGCCCGAGCCGAGCGAGCTCACCACCGTTGCTCGCCGATGACGTGCTGCGTTCGCGGAAGAAGGCGCCCGAGGAGCGACGTCGCATCGTGGTCGAGAGCCGCGACGAGACCTTGTCCACCACTGGCGCGGCAGGTGTGCGCAGCGTGGACGAGATGCCCGGTGTCGACGATGGAGGTGAGCCTCTTCAGTACCGAGGTGCAGCACCGCTCTCCCTGCCCTCGAACGGGGAGCCTTTCAGGGTGGAGATCGGCCGTCGCCAGCTCGACGCCAAGGTCGTTCGTCTGCTGCGCGGCGAGGCTTCTGAGCTCGCTCACCTGCTTGCGAAAACTCAGCTCGAGGGCAGCGCTCCGCTGCTCGCGGGTCCGGTTCGCATCCTGCGCGGGGACTCACTGTTGGGGCGGGCGAAGCTCGACTTCGTCGCGCCGGGCGAGGCCTTCGAAATGGGCTTTGGTCCTGACGATGCCATTCGTTTGCGGCGTCGTGTGCAGACCAAGCGGCACGAGAGCTTGACAGGGCAACAGCGCATCGAATTCGAGGTGCTGCTCTACCTCTCGAACCTCTCCAATGAGGAGCGCGCGCTGCAGCTCGTCGAGCGCATTCCAGTCAGCGAACTCGATGGCTTGCACGTGGAGCTCAAGGAGAGTGAAGGTTTTGGTGCGCTCGATGAGGATGGCCTCATCATCGCCGAGTGCAAGCTCGCCGGAAACGGCCAACAGAAGCTGAAGCTGAGCTTCAATGTCGAAGCACCTGCGAAGATGGTCTTGCCCTTTTGAGCGCGCTCTGAGCGCTTCCCAGACGGTCGTCGTGTGCGTGCACACGGCGCGCAGCAACGGTGACAAGGGTCAAG
Organism: Myxococcota bacterium; assembly: GCA_034002465.1. GTDB lineage: Bacteria > Myxococcota_A > Bradymonadia > UBA4248 > JAVFAO01 > JAVFAO01. The sequence goes on along the minus strand of JAVFAO010000318.1, from coordinate 7,227 downwards.
TCCCAAGCTATGATATCTGCGCTCGTCTTGGCGGCAAGGCAAGACCCTCCGCGCAGGCGATGCGCACATCTATGTCGATACGGCGGGACACTCAGCGCTCGGCTGTCTGCTTGGAGAGGGCGGTTCATGTCAGGCCATAATAAGTGGAGCACAATCAAGCACAAAAAGGCGAGAGCGGACGCGCAGCGCTCGAAGTCCTGGACCAAGATCGTGCGTGAGCTGATCGTCTCTGCCCGGGATGGGGGTGGTGATCCCGAGTTCAACCCCTCGCTGCGTCTGGCGGTGCAGAAGGCGAAAGCCGCCAACATGCCGAAGGACAACATCGATCGTGCGATCAAGCGAGGTGCTGGCGGCGAGGACGGCACGATCTACGATGAGCTCTACTACGAGGGCTATGGTCCGGGAGGCGTGGCGATGTTGGTCAAGGTCTTGACTGACAACAAGAATCGGACCGTTGCCGAGGTGCGCTCCATCTTCGCCAAGAACGGCGGTGCCATGGGCGAGTCGGGCAGCGTTGCCTGGCAGTTCGACGCCAAGGGCGTCATTGGTGTGAGCGCGGAGGGGCTGGACGAGGATACGGTGATGATGGACGCTCTCGAGGCTGGCGCCGAAGATGTGGAGCTCGACGGTGAGAGTTTCCAGATCACGACGGACCCCAAGCAGCTTCACGAGGTGATGCGAAAGCTGGAAGGTGCGGGATACAGTGCCGAGAGCGCCGAGCTGACCCGTATTCCGCAGAATCTCGTCCCGGTGGACGAGAAGGTTGCCCAGCAGGTCATGCGCATCTACTCGCTGCTCGAGGAGAATGACGACGTTCAAGCGGTCTATTTCAACGCCGACATCGACGAAGAGACCGCCGCCCAGTGGATGGCGTGAACGCCGCGAGCGGCCCACAGGTGGCGCGGATTCTTGGCATTGATCCAGGCAGTCGCTTCACGGGGTATGCTCTGGTGGAGCGCTCGGGGAACCGTTTGCGCTGTCTTCGGGCGGGGCGTTTCAGCTTGAAGGGAGAGCTTCCGGAGCGGCTCGAGCAGCTGTTTCGAGGGCTCGACGCGCTCATTCACGACGAGCGACCCGAGCTCGCTGCGATTGAGGGAATATTCCATGCGCGCAATGCTGGCAGCGCCCTCATCTTGGGTCAGGCCAGGGGAGCGGCAGTAGTATGCTGTCGTCTTGCCGGCTTGGAGGTGCTCGAGTACGCGCCGAGCACGGTCAAGCAAGCCATCGTGGGCACTGGTCGCGCCGAGAAAGAGCAGGTCCGCAAGATGCTGTGCATGATTCTTGGTCTGCAGGAGTTGCCTTCGCTCGACGCCTCGGATGCCCTCGCACTGGCAGTTTGCGCAGCGCAACGGCAGCAGTCGCTGCTCGGCGCGGAGCGCTCAGCGCGGTGAGCTCTTTGATGTCGAATGACTTGGGGGAACAGGACAAGCGCCCAATCGACAAGAATTTGAGATTGTCGGGATTCCAAAGGGCATCGTCCTTTGGCGGGGTGTGGGGCAGAGCCCCATGCCCGTATTCTATTCTCATGGATTCCAACCGTCTTGGTCGCGTTCGAAGCGCGACCAAGGCATCAGCGAGAGCGCATCATGAGCCTCCCCAAGCCCAGTCGGATTGTTTCTCCGCGGCCTTCTCAGGCCGTTGTCCCGGCGCACCTGAGCGCTCACTACTTTACCTTTCCTGACCGGGCGTTGCGCTACGACTGTAGGCAGTGCCTGGCCTGTTGTCGTGGTCTGGGCATTGGCGTCGACGCGCGCTCGGGGGAGCTCGACAGGATTTTGGAGCGCTACCCCGCGCTGGCGAGCTTTGCGCGACTGCGGGGGAGTACCTGGACCTTCGCCAACCCGCGCGGCGCCTGCTTTTTTTTGGATGAGCAGGGTTGGTGCGTGCTCGAGAAGGAGCTGGGGCGCAGCTCGAAGCCCGCAGCCTGTCGGCTCTTTCCCGTCAACCGCGTGTTTCTTGCAGGGTCACTCCGTGTGGTCGACTACAATGCCGTGATCTGTCCGCTGCGCTATGACCCGCTCTCGCCAGAGGCCATCTCTCATGATGAGTTGCTCGCGGAGATCGACGCAGTGCAGGATGCGGCGGTGGTGGGCTCTCGCCTGATGCACACCGACGCCGAGCAGTGGTTGATGGCTGAGCGGGAGCGTTCGACGTCCTTCTTCGAGCAAGCCGCGGCGTTGCATGCGGGTACCGAGGAGGTCGATGAAGCGGCGCTGCTCGAGCGCTTCTACCGACTGCAGTCTGGCGACGCGGCTCATCTTCCGACCGAGGCGCTCGCCGAGCTTTTTGCAGAGACGCCGCATTGGCCACGTGGGCAGACCTTGGCCCTGGCGTTGCTGGCGACGCCGTCTCTGCGCTTCAACGAGCGCTTTGCGCATCGGGGCGGCGCGGTCTTGGGGGCGGCTGCGTTGGCGCCCACCTGGCTGGTTTGGATGATGCTGGCGGGTCAAGCGCAGCGCCTTGCCGGTCGCGACTTTTTGGCGATTGGGCACTTGTCTTTGCAGGCGCTGACCAGTCTGTGGATGGAGGCGGTGATCCCCGGACAGCTGCTTGCGCTCTGGGAGCAGCCCATGTTTTTGCCTGGAGCTCGGCTCGAATGGGCTTGTGACGGGGCGCTCTTGCCGGCACTGCAAGGCTTTGCCCAAAATCTGGCAGAGAATCGTCGCGCTGCTCGGCCGCTTGGGCAGCTCTTCGAGCCCCTGCTCGAGCTTGCGGGCTACCAACGGGTAGCAGCGGTTCGCGCGCTCGAGCCGTTGCTTGCGCGTCTGCAGCCGGTGCCGCTTCGCCCTGTTCGCAGTCTGGCGCGACGCCGCTGAACGCGTGCATGGCGAGCGGTGAAGGTGCAGTCGGGCGATCGCGACGTGAGGGGCTGCTTGCGTGTCGCTGCTATCGGTGGTATCGGTCGATAGGGCAGTTTGTGAAGACGGCTTGCTCCAGCCACGGAGTGTCGAAACGGAGTGTCGAAGATGAAGCGTGTCAGCGCATCCCTAGGCTTGGTGCTGTGTTTGCTGTGTGGATCGGCAGAGCTCTACGCACAGAGCGGAGACTTGGCTCCTATCGTCAATGATTTGGTGGGTGTAACCATCACACCACCGGCAGGCTGGGAGGAGTTCAAGGTCACGGGCAATGACAAGTCGATTGCGGCCTTCAGGCATGCCGAGAGTCAGAGCCAGATTGAGATCATCGCGACCAAGCTGATCAGCGCCGATGTGGCGCAGGTCTATTTCGACACCTTCACCCAGAGCTTGAGCAGCTACGAGTTTCAAGAGGTGGCGGCCTCGACCCCCGTGAGTTTTGGCTCGATAAGCGGTACTCAGGTGGAATACGAATATAACGCTGGGATTACGAAGGTTCGTCTCGTCGTCGTTTCCTTCCTCCAGAAAGATGTCGCTTACCTGGTCGTGGGCTATTTCGGTGTGCCCGAGCGCGAGCAGTATTATCCTGCCCTCAAGACCACGATTGAGAAGCTGGTCTTCAACTAGACCGGCTCGATGTCGCATCGAGTTGAAGCAATGCTCAGTCGTTCTGTTTGTGCAAGGATTCGCGTCAATGATGGATAGCCGCCGTTGATGAGCGTCCCTGCTCGAGGCGAAGATGGCCAAAGCGCGTTTCAGGCATGCCAAGTGGTGGGGGCTGTTGCTCTCTCTCTTCGTGCTTGGGGTGCTCTTGAGCACGGTGGATCTGTTGATGATTCGCCGCAGCGACGCGAACATCGAGCGGGAGGCTGAGCAGCGTCTGCGTGCGCTCGCCCTGATCGCGGCCTCGGCGCTCGACGTTGATGAGCTGTCGAGCATCTCCGAGCCGGACGACATCCACTCTCCTGCATTTCGTCGGGTCCACTCGCTGCTGGGGCGTTTGCGGATGCACTATGCCGACGTGGTCTGGGTCTATGTGCTCCGACGCGAAGCGTCGGGCGAGTGGACCATGCTGGTGGATAGCGATTTCTTCGCCTTTGACTGGGATGGTGACGGGAGCATCTCGCGCAGTGAGCGGGCGTCCATGCCGGGTGATCTCTATGATGTTGGAAATCAAGGTGATTATTTAGAGATGGCAAGGAATGGCAGCGCGCTTGACATGCGGCCTCAGCGGATTGAGCCGTGGGGCGTGCTGGTGAGTGCTTTTGCTCCGATCCGAAGTGGGCATGGTCGGGCCGACCTGGTGCTTGGGCTCGATGTCCGCAATGACGATGTGCTCGCGCGGATGCGGGCTGCCCGGGCGATGATCGTGGGCTTGAGCGCTGTCATCGGCTTGCTACTTCTGTATACGTCTTGGGTCTATGTTCGCCGTTTCGAGGTGCGGCGCACCGAGCTGCAGCTGCAGGCACAGGTGCAGGAGATCAAGACTTTGTTCGCGAAGTTCGTGCCGGAGTTGGTGCGTCGAGAGCTCGAGCTCAACCCAGACACCACGACGCTGCAGCGCAAGGAAGCCGATGTCACGGTGATGTTCGTGGATCTCGAGGGTTACACTCGAATGAGCGAGCGCCTGGCTGGTGACTCGATTGGGCAGTTACTGGAGCGCTATTTCTCGCGCGTCATCGAGGTGGTGCAGCGTCACCGGGGGCAAGTGAACGAGACCGCAGGTGATGGCTTGATGGTACTCTTCGAGGAGGATGCGCCCCATGGACACGCGCTGGATGCATTGGAAGCCGCCATCGAGATAGAGCGCGTCACCCAGGAAATCAATGATTCTCTTGGTCCGGACGAGGAACCGGTGCGGGTGAACATCGGGCTCAACAGTGGCCGCGCGTTTGTGGGGCTCAATCGTTTCGTGGGTGCCTTGGGGGAGCGATATACCTATACCGCGACGGGACCGACGACCAACATTGCTGCTCGGGTTGCGAGCCTGGCGAAAGGAGGGGATATCTTGGTCAGCGAGGCAAGCTTCGAGCGGGTCAAGGGCCACCTCGACTGTGAGCGTGTTGGTCGGCGTTCCTTGAAGAATGTCAGCCAACCCGTCATGCTGTATCGGCCGCGAGGGGCTGGACGGGCGGGACGGGTCGATCCTTTGGTTGCGGCCGAGGAGGCACAGCGAAACGTGAGCGCCGATTCGAAACCGGGATGAGCCTGGCGCTTCGTCGACGTGCCCGCCACAAAGGTGCTATCGAAAGCCGGTGGCGTGTTCGTATCTCTGCGAAGTTTGGACGGAATTCTTGTCGATTGAGCTTGGCCTGGTCACAACTTGTTACTGCCACGAGGTCGGTGCCCGAGAGCCCGCAAAGGCGACGTGAGAGCGAGAGGAAGAGATGCTGCGATACCGAGCTTGGTCGAGAACCGATGTGGGGTGTGTCAGAGAGCGCAACGAGGATGCCATCGTCAGCATCCCTGAGCACGGGGTTTTTGCGGTCTGCGATGGCTGCGGTGGCAAGGCGGGGGGGCAGCAGGCGAGCTCCATCGCCGCGCGCTTCATCAGCGAGGAAGGAAGCAGGCTGACCCAAACCTTCTCTGACTACCGCACCGAGAAGGACCGAGAGCTTCGCACTCAGATTCTGCAGCAGATCGCGCGGATCTTCGACGAAGCCTGCCAAGAGATCTACGCCCAATCCAACGTCAACGCAGAGCTGCGCGGGATGGCCACCACCGCGGTCATGCTCACCATCATGGACAGCTCGGGCTTCATCGGCCACGTCGGCGATTCGCGCATCTACCTCATTCGCCGCGACAAGATCTACCAGCTCACCGAAGATCACAGCTTCTTCCAGCGGCTCGTCAACGCAGGCAAGCTCAAACCCGAAGACTACGACGGATTCCCCTACAAGCACATCATCAGTCGCTCCGTTGGCTCTGAACCCACCGTCGAGACCGATACCCTCTTCGTCGACTTGCTCCCCAACGACATCTACCTGCTCTGCTCGGACGGCATCTCCGATCTGGTCAAGCCCGTCGAGATGCTCAGCATCGCACACTACGACGGTCCCGAGGCACTCGTTTCCAAAGTCGTGGACCTCGCCCTGAGCCGAGGCGGCATCGACAACGCGAGCGCCGTGGTCATCCACATCTCCGAACAGATGGACTCCGAGACCCGCTCCATCGACTTCACAGCGAGACTCGCCCTCTTCGCCGAGATCGACCTCTTCCGTTTGCTCAGCGATCAGGAGCTGGCTCGTATTCTTCGAATTGTCTATGAGGAGCATTACGAGGCAGGCCAGTGCATCATTCAGGAGGGTACGAGGGGAGACTGCTTCTATGTGGTCGCCGAAGGCCAGGTGGTCGTCTCTCTCAAGGGAGTTCCGCTCACCGTTACAGGCCCGGGGTCGCACCTCGGCGAGCTCTCGCTGGTTGATGAAGCACCGCGTTCGGCGTCGGCGCACGCCCAGACCAAGGTCACCGTTCTTCGTATTCGAAAAGAGGATTTCTATCGACTGACTCAGCAGGATCCGGCGATGGCCACCAAGCTGCTTTGGGTCTTCCTCGAGGGCACCGCCAAACGGGTCCGTGAGCTCAGCGATCGGCTCTCCTCCATGCGCTGATGCGAGTGCGCTCCACGGGCGGGGCGGGCGCGGCATGCGGCATGGACGCTGCGCCACAAAAGCGCTACACTCTCGCGGTCATTCTTGGGGCTGCGTCATCGATCGGCTTTGGCGCTGCGAGGCCTGCGAGTTTGCGCGTGATGAGGAGTGCGTGTGTCCGCCAGCATCCACGAACTGTCCGACTTCATTTCTGAACTGCTCATGGTCGAGCGTTTTCGAGACGCTTGCGAAAACGGCCTCCAGGTGGAGGGAAAAGGCGAGGTCGAGCGCATCGCCCTTGGTGTCAGCGTGACCCAGGCGCTGCTCGACGAAGCCGTCGGCTGGCAAGCAGACGCTGTGCTGACCCACCATGGACTCTTCTGGCAACGGGACAAACAGTCGATTCGCGGACTACGCCGCCAACGACTGAAGACCTTGCTCGCCAATGATATCCATCTCTTGGCGTACCATCTGCCGCTGGATGCCCACCCCGTTTTGGGCAACAACGCCCAGCTCGCTCAGGTCATCTCGTTGACCGAGGTCTCGCCCTGGTTGCTCGTAGATGGTGTGCCGCTTGGCGTCATCGGGTCGTATCCCCAGCCCATGTCGGCTGCCGAGCTGGAAGCGCAGTTGGCGTTGGTGTTTGGGGCCAGGGTGCTGCTGCTTGGAGAGCGCTCCAGAGTGGTTCAGCGGGTGGCCATTTGCAGTGGCCGGGCCGCCTCGTCGCTCGAGGTAGCTGCACGCGCTGGGGCGGACCTGTATCTCACCGGCGAGGCTGATGT
>JAVFAO010000317.1:0-8291 GCA_034002465.1 Myxococcota bacterium | reverse complement strand
CACCCTGGCCGTCCCGACACTTCGCTCGCCCACCCTGGCCTTCCCGACACTTCGCTCGCCCACCCTGGCCTTCCCGACACTTCGCTCGCAGTCGGAGGGGCGTTTGGCCCCTCCTTGCTCATCACGTTGACGTTTCAATCCCACCCTCAGTCGCGATGGCTACCCCTTCGTCACCAGACCCTTGAGCCGAGGCCGTCCCTCGTGCTACCGTGCCGCGCCGGGCGCTGCTCCGAGTTTCTTGGCAGCGTCCACGCTCTTCAGCGCACGAAGGTGCGCGGCCTTTCGTCATCCATACCTCGCAGAGGTTTCCATGCTTCTCAGTGAGCGTCAGCGCAGTCGCCGCTTCGACTACGGCTTGGCCGTGCTCGCCGGTGTCGTCTTTCTCTTCGTGGGCTTGGGCACTCCAGGCTTCTGGGAGCCTTGGGAGAGCGGCACCGTGCAGAGCGCAGAGTTCATGCGCGCCAACTTTGCCGACAGCGGCATCTTCTGGCTGCCCCAGAACGAGAACCACCTGCTCTTCAAGCCGCTGCTACAGCTCTGGTCACTGCTCGCTGGCTATGCCGTCTTCGACCAACCCTCGGAGTTCATCTTGCGCTTGCCTGGAGCGCTGGTGGGGCTAGGACTAGCGCTGCTGGCCTTTGCGACGATGCGGCGAGTGGCGAGCCGAGGCGTGGCCTGGGGCACGCTGCTGGCGCTCTTCTCCCTGCCCATGTTCGTCTTCGCCGCTCGCCTCCTGGCTGGCGGCATCTGGTTCATCGCCTCGGTCGGCGCCGTGCTGATGCTCTACATCCTGGCGCGACTCGCCGACGAACCCCGCGCGAAGCTTGGCTGGAGCATCGCCTTCGGGCTCTCTTTCGCTTTCTCGTTCTTGGCGGGCGGCGTCTATGGGCTGGGGCTGGCGTTGGCCATCCTCGCCTCTCAGCTACTCTGGCTGCGCAGCCGAGCGTCCCTGCAGGTTTTCATGCGGCCCGCGTTGTGGGGCGCTGCGGCGGTGTCGGTGGCGCTGATTGCGCTGACCTGGTTTCAATACACCTCCAAGGTGCCGCGCATGCTGGAACAGCGCATCTCTGCCGACGCGACCCGCTTCCTGACGGAGATTCAGGCAGACAACGTGCAAAGCGTGGGGCTGCGCGAAGGTGTGCTGACCGCCGAGCTGAGCGACAAAGGGATGGAGCGGCTGGGCGCAGAGCGCATGGTGTTGAGCGTCCTGGGCAGCTACCACGGCGACAACTACGCGCAGGTCTGGATGACCCAACCACGCGCCATGTACGAGCTGTCCCAAGAGCTGGAGGCGCGCAACTGGCTGGGTAGCGACGGACACCCGCTCGATTTCGAGCTGCCCTCTCCCTCTCAGGGTGCCTGGGCCGCGTCTCTGCAGTTCTTCACCCACAACCTCTTCGACCCTGCGGTGCTCGAGGCAGGAAAGAAGGCCACCGTTCGCTCGATTGTCGCGGTGGTGCCGAGCATGGGGGAGCTCAGGGAAGCGCCAGAGACCCTGGAGGACAGCCTGCAGCGTATGGTCGCGCCCATGCTTCCTCCCGCTGCAGCGTCCGCAGAGAAGCCCGCCGAGCGCAAGCCCGAGCAGCTCAAGAACGGTGAAAACGTCACCATCATTGGGCCCGCCGAGGTGCCAGGATGGACTGAGATAGAGGTCGGCCAAAATGGCAGCGGCTTCGTCCGAACGGAAGTGCTGGAGCCCGCACCAGCGCTGGGTGAGAAGCACTTCACCATCATGGTGCGCTACCTCGGTTTCGGCCTCTTCCCCTGGATTGTGTTGCTGCCCTTGATCATCGGCGCCGCCCTCCTGCGCAGCACACGCAAAGACGAAGACGAGCCGCGCACGGAGCTCTCTAGCCTGCTGGTGTTCTGGCTCGCCTGGTCGGTGCTGGCCATGGGCTTGGGCATGGTGCTCTACAACCAACGCCATTTCGCAGGCGTCTTGCCCTTCGCCTTGGCCCTGGGACTGTTGCTGGGCGACAAGCAGCTCTGGGAGCGGCTGGACTCCGCGCCCTTCCTGCGCAAGCTCATGGGTTTCGCCGCCATCTGCCTCACCGTCGTGCTGCTCCATGACTACAAGAAAAGCCCCTGGCTCTTCGTCGACTCTTACTTCTTCGAGCCAGAGATGACCTGGGCCGAGAACCTTCGTGTCCTCGAGACCCCCTTCAAGCTCGCCTCTCTCATTGCAGCCGCTCTGCTCGCCTCGTACTTTTTGGGCTTGGTGGCGTTTGCCGCGCGCATGGTAGCAGCAACCAAGCGCCTCTTGGTGGGGCGCTTCTCGCACCTCGAAGAAGAGAAGAAGCCGGGGCTCGCCGCGCAGGCCTGGTCCTTGGCACGACGCGCTGGTAGGCCTCTGGAGAAGCTGGCTGGCTGGGTCTTCATCGGACTCGAGCCGCTGCGCCGCGGACAGGTGGTGCTGGTCCTGCTCGGGCTGGGCTTCGGGCTGCTGAGCACCTTCGTCTACCTGCCAGCGATGAGCCATCACGTCACCCAGAAAGGCCTGCTGCAACGCTACGAAGAGCTCTCGCGCGACGGTGAAGAGCTGGTCAACATGCAGGCCACCGCCGAGAAGGTCTGCCGCAGCATCTCGGACTGCGAAGCGGGCCAGGCCTGTGTCAGCGGCCGCTGCAAGACCGAAGCGACGAGCTATTACCTCGGCAACATCCCCAACCTCCCGCAAATCGACCTGGTCGACGGGCTGATGGAAGAGCAGCGCCTCTTCGCCATCATCCCCCGTCCCAAGCTCTCTCGCGTCAACGCAGAATTCCGCAAGCGTTTCGAGCAGGGCAAACGCCGCAACGTGGCCGTACTGGATACCCGCTCGAGCCGCTACTTGTTGATCAGCAACCTGCTGCGTGAGGGCGAAAAGGACGAGAACTACGTCGGACAGCTCATCCTCGACCAGGCGCCCAAACCCACTCACGTGCCCCGCAAACCGGTGCGCTTCGTCAATGGCCTCGAGTACTTGGGCCACGACCTGTCACACGAGTCGATCGGCAGCGGCCAAGAGCTGACCGTGACCTACTACTTCCATGTCACCCAAGACATCACCCAGGACTGGCAGATGTTCCTGCACATCGACTACCCAGGCAACCGCATCAACGGCGACCACTATCCTGGCAAGGGTGAGTTCCGCACCAACACCTGGCTCGCCGGTGATTACATCAGGGACATCCAGGTCATCGAAATCGACCGCGGCTCCTCGGCAGGCAGCTACGAGATGTGGTTTGGCTTCTTCTCCACTGGCGACAACCGCTTGAAGGTCGACACCGGCGACCAAGACGGCTCCGATCGCGTGCGCATGGGCACCCTCAACGTCACCGGCGGCATCTGAGCCCAGCGATCCCAACAAGAGAAGGGATTCCAAAGGGCTCGCCCTTTGGCGGGGTGTGGGGCAGCGCCCCACGAAGACACCTCAAAGGGATGGCCGAGTCGCTCGGAGAGCGCGAGCAATGTCGAAATGCTCGACAATAATGGGGTGCTGGCACCACGGGTCCACTCGTTTGTGCTGGGCTCGATAGGAGCTGACGTATGACGTTTCGACCGCAGCTTCTCAAGCTCGACGCGCTGGCTGGGCTCCCCGACGAGCCCTCGCTCGCAGAAGAGACCACCTTCCATGCGCTCCCGAGCGCGCTCCGAACAAAGATTGCCCTCGCCATCCTCCTCAGCCTCGTCGGTCTGAGCTCAGTGCCCTTCTTGGTCTGGCAAGAGTTGTCGTGGCTACCGGCGTTGATCCTCCCCGCCCTCGGCGTCGGGCTTGCCGTGGATGCGTGGCGCAAGCTTCGCTGGCCGAGGCCCATCTTGCGCGTCTCGGCCGAAGGTGTGCAGCTTGGCCGTGGCGCCTTCCGCGCTTGGTCAGAGCTGGAGAGCGTCGATTTCATTTTCGGTGGAAACGCCGTCGACTTCTCCAAAATCCCCTATCTGAGCCTGTATGCCCTCGAGGAGCAGTTCTCAGAGGCGACTGGCGACTTCAGCATGCAGAGGGTGCTCGTCGACAGCGCCTACCTCGACGATCTCGATGCAGCTCGGGTTCAAGCCGTCATCATCACCTATCTGGGCCGATACGCTGCACGAAAAGCCAGCTCTCCAGAGCCTTGAGAGCGAGTAACGCGCTGCAACGGGCTTTACAGCCTGGAGAGAGCTTGCCTTTTCGCGATGAAGGTGGCTTGATTCGCACCACCTTGAGGTGAGCTCTGGGGAACTCTCACCGATCACGATGGAGCGGACATGTTTTGTCGAAAATGTGGCAACCCTGTCGAGCCGCGAGCCGCGGCTTGCCCCTCGTGTGGAACCCCCACCGGCGTCGTGCAGACGCCGCAGGTGGACAACGGCCTCGCCATGCTCGTCCCCATCGGTCGCGCGCCGCTCGCCATCGCCGCAGGCTACCTGGGGATCTTCTCACTCTTCATGATCTTTGCCCCACTCTCTCTGCTCGTCTCCATCCTGGCGCTGCGGCAGCTGCGCCAGAATCCCGAGCTCAAAGGGAAGGGCCGCGCCATCTTCGGCTTGGTGATGGGGCTCGTCTTCACGCTCTCACTCGTGGGCCTGCTCCTGCGTTGAGCCGCGGGCTCGAGCTATCGCTCAGCCGTTCAGCCACTCGACGTGCTGTGGCGGCCCGTCGGGCTCGTCGCGCCAGCGGAACGTGTGTGCACCAAAAGCATCGCGCTGGGCCTGGATCAAGTTGTGGGGCAACTGCGCCGAGCTGAGCGCATCCAAGTAGGCCAAGCTCGCCGACATCGCCGGCAAAGCGATGCCGTATTCAGCGCCAAGCGCAACCACCCGTCGCAGCGCGGGCAGCGCCGCTTCCAGGATGGCGTGGAGCTCGGGATCGAGCGCCAAGAACGAGAGCTGCTCGTCGCGGGCATAGGCCCTCATGATGTCGTCGAGCAGGCGCGCGCGGATGATGCACCCGCCTTTCCAGATTCTGGCGAGCTCGCTCAGCTCGAGCGACCACTCGTGACGCCGTGAGGCGCTGCTGAGCAGGTCGAAGCCCTGGGTGTAGGCTAGGACCTTGGCGGCGAGCAGGCTCTGCTCCACCAGCTTTGACAGCTCCTCACGCAGTGTGGGGTCTGCTTCTTGTCGATTGGGCACTTGGCCTGTTCCCCCATCTTCTTTGCCGAGGGCGCGCCGCAAGCTGCGCCGTGAAGACAGCAGCCGAGCATCGACGGCTGCGGCGATGGCGGGGATGGGCACGCCGAGCTCAGCAGCGGCCTGAACCGTCCAGCGTCCGGTGCCTTTCTGGCTGGCCTCATCGAGGATGCGATCGACGAGCCAGCCTCGCTCATCGCGCTTGTCGAGCACCTGCGCGGTGATGTCGACCAAATAGCTGTCGAGCATGGTCTGCTTCCAGCGCTCTGCCTCTTTGGCGATGGCGCCAGCGTTCATCCCGCCGAGCTTGCGCAGCAGGTCGTAGGACTCGGCGATGAGCTGCATGTCGGCGTATTCGATGCCGTTGTGCACCATCTTGACGAAGTGGCCAGCGCCATCGGGTCCGATGTGGCTGACGCAGGCCCCCGACTCGGTCTGTGCAGCGATCGCCTCGAAGAACGGGACGAGGGCTTGGTAGGCGTGTTGGCTACCACCGGGCATCATCGAGGGTCCGCGGCGCGCCCCGGCCTCTCCACCGGAGATGCCACAGCCCATGAAATGCAGGCTGTGGGCGCGCAGCGCCGCCTCGCGGCGCCGCGTATCCTCGAACCAGGAGTTCCCACCATCGACGATGACATCTTCAGGGTCCAGGAGGGGAAGCAGCAGCTCGATGAGCTCATCGACGGCGGCGCCAGCGGTGACCATGAGGATGAGCCTGCGCGGTCGCTCGAGCTGCGCGACGAGCTCCTGGAATTGGGTCGTGCCGCGTATGCTGCCGCCACTCTCCTGGATGGTCGCGTCGATGGCGGGCTGAGTGCGGTTGTAGACGCTGACGCGGAATCCGTGTTCGGCGAAGTTGAGGGCGAGGTTTCGGCCCATCACGCCCATGCCGAGCACCGCGAGTTGTGAGTAGGATTCAGACATGAGGAGCTCCTGAGGCGAGGACCGCCAAGTCGAGTCGGGCGGCCGCCGCGGCGTCGATCACCCAGTGCAGCTCGCCGGACGGGGCGAGCAGCGCTGCGGGAAGTTGAAAAGCATCTGCGCTCTGGTCCCCTTCTGCAGGGCCAAGAAGGCGAGCGAGGGTGCTCGCCTTCTTCGCGCCGAGGACGAAGAGCAGGACTGTGGAGGCGCGGTTGATGGCGTCGAGGGAGAGGCTGAGTCGCTGTTGGATACCGCTTGGCGCGAGGGTGGGGAGGTAGCTGGGGCTGCCTGGGGCGAATCCCAGCCCTCGAGGGAAGAGGGAGGCGAGGTGTCCGTCGTCTCCCATGCCCAGCAGGACGAGGTCGAGGGGGGCTTCATCGAGCAGGGCCGCGTATGCTTGCGCGGCCTGGTCGATGGGCAGGTCTGTTTCCGGAAAGTGAACGCGCGGTGCTCTGGGAAGCTCAGCGAGGAGGCTGCGTTGCAGCATCCCCGCGTTGCTTTCAGGGTGTTGGAGGGGAACGAAGCGCTCGTCGCCGAGGAAGACTTCGACCTTCGACCAATCTACAGTCGGTATTCTAGCAAGCTCTCGGTACAAGGTTTCCGGGCTCTTGCCGCCAGCGACGGCGAAGCGCGCGTGACTGCGCTTCGCCAGTTCTTGGGCGAGGAGCTGTGCGGCGAGCTTGGCGGCCTCAGTGGGGTTTGGTGCGATATGGATGAAGGGGAGCTTGGCGAGCATGGCTGACCTCCTGCCGAGGTGCCGGGAGTGTTGCCGAACAGTCACGTCGACAAGCAACTGAAAGCAAAGGGATTCCAAAGGGCGCCGCCCTTTGGCGGGGTGTGGGGCAGAGCCCCACATTCGTATTCAATTCTCAAACACAATCCACGCATCGAGGGTCCGGCTAGAGTGCCAGGTGCAGCGCCGCATCTTCGGGTCCCCAGGAGCCAGCCGGGTAGTCGAGCAGCTTGCGTTGCGTCTGTTCGAGGAGTGGCGCGTAGAGGGACCAGGAGAGCTCGCTCTCCTCGGCGTGCACGAAGAGGGTCTGGTCACCCTTGAGGACATCGAGCAGCAGGGTCTCATAGGCTTCGGGCATGAGGTCGAAGCGGCTCGCGTATTGGAAGGCGAGGGGTATGCTCTGCAGGCGCATGGGAGAGCCAGGGACCTTGACGTCGATGTGCATCTCGAAGCCCTCGTCGGGCTGTAGGTTGATGTCGAGCACATTGGAGCTGAGCATACAGGTACCCATCGATTCAAAAAGGCAGACTGGCGCCCTTTTGAACTTTACACGAATACGCGTCAAGCGTTGAGGCAAGCGTTTCCCCGTGCTCAGGTAAAACGGCACGCCCTGCCATCTCCAGTTGTCGATCTGGAGCTTCAGGCTCACGAAGGTTTCTGTTCGCGAGTCTTCGGATACTCCCTTCTCTTCGAGGTAGCCAGGAGTCTCTCCAGCTCGCTGATAGCGCGCAAAGAAGCTGTCCTCCAGGTCGAGCGAGGCGGCTCTCAAGACTTTTGCCTTCTCGAATCGAATGGCGTCAGCCAGCATACTGGAGGGGGCTTCCATGGCGACGAGGGAGAGGAGCTGAGTGAGGTGGTTCTGGACCATGTCCCTGAGGGCGCCATTGCGGTCGTAGTAATCGGCCCGCGAACCCACTCCCAAGGACTCGGCGACGAGCAGGTGCACCGACTCGATGCGGTCTCGGTTCCAGACGGACTCGAGGAGGGGGTTGGCGAAGCGCAGGACGAGCAGGTTTTGGACGGTGTCTTTGCCTAGATAGTGGTCGATTCGGTAGATTTCGGACTCGTCGAAGCGCTGGTGCAGCATCTGGTTGAGTCGGCGCGCAGAGTCGAGGTCGTGGCCGAAAGGCTTCTCGATGACGAGCCGCGTCGCGCCGCGGGTGCCGGGCTGACTGTGGCCAAGGCTGAGCACGGTGTGCTGTAGGCTCTGTGGCGGTAGAGCAAGGTAGTAGAAACGAGGTCCTGGCAGCTCGTGCTTGCGCTCGAGCTCCTTCAGGCGCGCTTCGAGGGCTTGAAAGCGCTCGCTGGACTCGTCGCCGATACTTTGGAAGTAGATCCTTGGGAGCAAGGCATTGGCTTCATCGTCGGGGCCTTGGCTGATTGCACCTGCGGCCCACTGCCGATAGGACGCATCGTCGTGCTCCTGACGTCGCGCCACGCCAACTATCTGTAGTGTCTTTGGAAGCTTGCCATCTCTCTCCAGGCGTGCGAGCGCAGGCAGGATCTTGCGTTGGGCGAGGTCGCCAGTGGCACCGAAGATGACGAGCACACC
>JAVFAO010000316.1:0-8299 GCA_034002465.1 Myxococcota bacterium | reverse complement strand
AGGGCTCACAGTTGGTGGGAAGCCACTCGCAGCCTTCGGCGCTGGCGCAGGAGGCCTCATCGTCGTTGGCTCCGCAGGTGGCGGCAAAAGGCTCGCAGTAGCCGTAGCCATCGCCGGACTCACAGCAGCTGAGCATGACCTCGACGCCGTTGGCGTAGCACAGTCCATCCTCACCGAATTCGGCACCTTCGCACTCGGGCATGGGCGGTGCGCCGTGGTTGGTGTTCCAGGAGCACTGTGCATCGTTGAGGCATTCGGCTTCGCGCAGTCCGTAGCACGGCACTGGCTCGGTGACCGGTGCGCAGAAGCCGGACGGTTCGACAGCGTCGCAGCACTCGCTGGGGAGCTCGGCGCCGGTGGAGTCGAGGCAGAGTCCCTCGTCAGTGAGGCGGCCCATCTCCCAGCACAGAGGAGGAGCCGGGACCGGCATGTCACCAGAGGCTTCAATCCACTCGCAGGCGTCATCCTGCAGACAGGCTTGCTGGCTCAGATCCCAGCAGCTCTGGATGCTCGCAGGTTGGCAGAAGCCGGCTGGAGGCGGGGGCTCGCAGATGCAGGTGGAATCGTTGGGGTCGCAATAGCAGGGCATCGGATCCATGCCTTGTTCGCCAACCCACTCGCAGCTCGGGTCGGACACGCAGCTATACTCGTCGCCGTAGCCGTAGCAGGTCGGCTCGACGCTGCGCTCGAAGCAGTAGCCCGGTTCGATCCAGAAGCACAGGCAATCCTCGGCATCAGGGCCACAATCGCAGGGATCGGGAATGGGTTGGTCCGAGAACGCCCAGTCGCAGCTGGGGTTGGAGAGGCAGCTCAGCTCGTCGCCATAGCCTTCGCACTCGGACACAGGGAACCCGCAGTATCCCCAGGGCCGCTTCTCGGAACACTCACAGGCACCGCTGGGATCGCAGACGCAGTCCTCGCTGCCACTTTCGAACCAGATGCAGCCTGCGCTGCCGCAGCTGTATTCGTCATAGTAGTCATAGCAGCTCCGAGGTCGGGGATCCTCGCAATATCCAGGCACCATGATGGGATCACATGCACAGCTTTCGCCTTCGAAGCACTCACAAGGCATGGGCGGCGCATCACCCCAGCCGTCGACCCAATTGCAGCCTGCCGCATAGCATGCGTCTGCGGAGCCCAGGCTCCAGCACTCGACGGGCTCGTAATCGGGCACGCAAGCACCATTGGGTGCTGGCGCAGCGCACAGGCAGTCTGAGCCAGGGGGGCAATCGCAGGGGTACGGCATGTCATCGTAGTAGTATTCCCAATGGCAGCCGGGGACGCCATCACAGGTCCATGGATCGACGTGCACGGCGCAGCCACTGTTGGGCTTGCTCACGCAGGCTTCGTAGATCGCGATGTCTGGGCATGCGCACATGCCGCCGGGCTCGCAGTCACAGGGTGCAGAGCCCCAAACAGGCTCACACGCCGGGTTGGCCACGCAGGCATCCACATCCAAGCCCTCGCATCGATCGTTGCTGCTTGCCTCGACACACGCCAGGTAGCCCCACTCCGGAATGGTAGGGGGTCTCATTTCGTCTGGCTCGTCTGGCATGGGCATGGGGGCAGCGCCCTGCGTGCCGCTCAACCAGCCGTATTCTCCCTGACAGCCGGGCGTTGCCATGCAGCTTGCTTCGTCGAGCCCAGTACAGGGCTTGTTGGGGGCATCCTTCGGCTCGCAAACCTGGACCCCACCACAGCGACAGTTGTCACCACCCTGCTCGGGCAGACAGTCGGGGCATCGCATCTGCTCGCTGAGCTGACAGCGGCTGTCGAGCGCGCAGGCATCAGGTGGGAGTTCCCAGCACTCGAAGCTATCCTCGCACAGCTCCTGCCCATTCACGTCGCAGGAGCTGGCCCAGACACACTGGCCATCTGCGCCTTTCACCTGAACCGCGACGGCGATGCAGGGCTCTACGTCAACAGGGATCTCTGTCTCCCCACACCCAACCAGGGCAAAAAGACCTGTCATCACAGCGAGATAACGGATTTTCATAAGGCCTCCTTCAAAGCTGATCCGTGCAATCGACAACGACGCAGCGCAGAACCATAGTAGCAAGCCCCTTGCCAAGCGCTAAAAGCCCCTCAATGCGGCGACAGCGCTGCCTCTGCCCAAGAACGCTCGGCTGCCGCAGGTCATCAGCACGCCGGCCCCCACAGTTTTTTGAGAGGGGGGCGACAGCAGCTCTTTCCCCCGCGTGCCTTCGCATGGGGGGCTTGGACGACTAGTTTCCAAGGAAGGCCAGTCGTTGTTGGGCGCTCGAGCTCTCGTTGCGCTTTCGGGCGAGCAGGATCTCACGCCACTCGGGCTTGAGCATGCCTTGCAGGCTCTCCCGCAGCACCGGCATCAGCTCAGCCGGCTCTCCGGAGACCAGCAAGCGGTACAGGTATTCTGCTGCTTCGAAGACCTTCAGTTTGCCGATGCTCTGCACAAGGACGCGACGTTTGGCCAGGTCTTGCTCAGCGCTGTCGATGCGGCGGAAGGTGTCGAAAGCCTCGGGAAAGTTCTGCTCTGCGAGGGTGGAGAGCGCAACACTCGAGACCCCAGAGTCCTTGTCAGCGAGACCTGCAGCGAGCAGGTCCAGACCGAGAACATGACGCATGCTGCCTGCGGCGCGCATCACTGCATTGCGCACTTCTTGATGGGGGGATTGCAGCAATCGCAAGAGCCCCCGGTGCGCGACCTTGGGGCGCATATAGGCGAAGGAGTGGGCGAGCTCGGCTTCGATTTCGGCAGAGCGGGCACGTTTCTCTCGGTCATCGAGCACATGCAGCACGAGATTGAGCGCGCGGCGTCGCACGGTGTCGTGGTAGCCGAGGTCCCAGATGGCGCGACTGAAGAGGGCGTCGTAGGCGTCACCCACCTCCCACTCGAGCAGATCATCGCGCCAGATGGCTTGGAATCGGGGGCCGCGCCGTAGGATTTCGCTGGGCGGGTAGATACCCAGCGGGTCTCGACGCTCTTTGCGCGCGGTCTCTGCGAGAGAGAGGTAGCGGCGCTGTCGGTCTGGGGCAATGGGCAGGGCGGCGAGGGCTTCGTAGCAGCGAAGTACGGCGGCGCTGTCATCGAGCTGATTGTAGCCGTCGAGGGCGGCGAGCAAGGCGTTCTCGCTGAGCTCGGCGGCGAGTCCGAGCTCGGCATTGCGGCGTGAGACGTCAAACCATGCCTCGGAAGCGAGCTTGACGTAGTGGGTGGTATACAGCAGGCCGGCTCGGTTGGCAGCTTCAGCCGCTTCTCGGTACAGCGTTGCTACGGCGTGATGCTCACCAACCTTCCGCCCGGCCTCGCCGATCCCTGCATAGTAGCGCAAAGCGGTAAGGAAGCGTCCTTGTTCGCGCAGAATACGAATGGCGTTGACGTAGCCCTCGCACAGGTTCTCGAAGGACGCTTGTTCGAGGCCGATCTGTATCATGAGTTGGTAACAGTCGAGGGCGTCGTCGATGCGGGAGGTGTTTTCGCGTTCTTCTGCCTCTTGTTCGAGCAGGACGAGCGCCTCGACGAGCTCACGTTTGGCGCGGCGCTCATCTCCGCCCAAGAGCTTGAGGCAGTTGATGATGTTGAGTTTGCAGAGCAACGCGAGGTAGCGCTGCTGTCGGGGATCGAGGGCGGTGGCGAGCTCCTCCCAGCATTGGAGTGCGGTATCGAACTGCTTGACGCATTCGTAGCTCGCCGCGGCGTGGGCTAGGCGGCCTTCTTTCCTATAGATATCAGCGGCTTGCTGGTGTCGTTTCTGGCTTTCGTGGCACAGGGCGAGGTCGAGGGGGCTTTTCGCGCGGAGAAAGCAATCGCCAGCGCGATCGAAGTAGTGCAGGTAGAGGTAGACATAGCCGGCGTCGAGTGGCTTGTTGAGCGCCTGCTGGGCGTCGGCCAAACCCCTGAGCCAGTCATCGTACTCCAAGTCGGAGACGTGGGTCTCGAGCATGAGTCGCCGATAGACCGAGGCCGCTGAGGAGAAGTCTTTGTCTGCCATGAGGCGAGCGGCACGTTGTGCTGCTGCATGGTATTCCATGTTCTCCTCTTGTTTCCCATGCTCACTTGCCCGTCTGCGGCAGGCAACGCCGAGATGACTGGTGATAAGCGTGTGGTGGAATACGCAGAAGTGAGCGAACAGGCCAAGTACCCGAGCGTCAAGGATAGCGCTGGGCGTCGTCCTCGAGCGGTCCTCGCAGCTCCCCGCCGCAAGGGAAGCGAGTGGCAAGGCGTTGATCCGAGACTCGCTTCGCTCACCTTCGAATCTCTAGCGCAAGGCTCCAGCGATGTCGAGAGCGCAAGAAGGAAGGGCGCGCTTCGGTTTGGGGAGAGTCAGGGAGCGAAATGGAGCGTCATGAGTAGGGGATGCAGAGCCCGGATTCGCAGCGGTAGCCACTCGGGCAGGAAAAGCCGCACCTGCCGCAGTTGTTGCTATCGTAGTCGCTCATGATTTCGCAGCCGTCGCCCCAGTTGCCATTGCAATTGAGGAATGGCTCGATGCAGCTGGAGCTGCAGCTTCCAGCGATACAGCTTGTGGTGGAGCATGGGGGCGACGCGCAAGTGTTTTCACATCCGCCACAGTGCTGAGTAGAGCTCGCGGTGTCGACCTCGCAGCCATCTGTCGCGTTGGCGTTGCAGTCTGCCCAGGAGCCGCTGCAGGCGAAGCCGCAGCTTGAGTTGTTGCACGAAGCAGAGCTGTTGGCGGGGCTTGGGCAGGTGTTTCCGCAGCTGCCACAGTGAGCGGGGGTCGAGTTCAGCGCGATTTCGCAGCCGTCGCTCCAGTCGCTATTGCAGTTCCCGTAGCCGCTGACGCAGCTGTAGTTGCAGCTGCCTGCCGAGCAGCTCACGTTGCTGTTTGCTCTGTTGGGGCAGGGGTTTGCGCAAGCGCCACAGTGTGCCGGGTCATCGCTCACGTTGCTTTCACAGCCATCATTCCAGTCGTTGTTGCAGTTGCCCCAGCCGCTGTGGCAGGTGTAGCGGCACTCACTGCTCACACAGGATTTGCTGGCCTGCGCTCGGCTTGGGCAGGTCGAGCCACAGGCCCCGCAGTGGCTTGCGCTGTAGGCGAGCTCCACCTCACAACCGTCGCTCCAGTCGTTGTTGCAGTTGCCCCAGCCCGCTTCACAAGCGTAGCTACACTGCCCATTCGCACAGCTACGAGAGGCGTGTGCGCGAGCAGGACAAGCGTTTCCACAGCTTCCACAATGGTTGACGGAATTGGGCAGATACTGCTCACAGCCATCGCTCCAGTCATTGTTGCAGTTGCCCCAGTCGCTGTGGCAGCCGTACTGACACTGCCCGTTCGTGCACGCTGGGTTGGCGTGAGCGCGGTCCCCACAGACTTGCTCACAGCCGCCACAGTGTGAGAGGTGATTCTGTGTGTTCACGCAAGTTCCAGAACAGTATGAGGTACCGGGAGAGCAGAGGCACTGCCCACTCTGGCATACGCAGCTGCCGTCGACGCAGCCCTCGTCAGGCCCACAGCTCTGGGCGCAGCTCCCGCAGCTCTGTCGGCTGCTCAGGTCGGCCTCACAGCCATCTTCGGCCAGCTTGTTGCAATCGGCGAAGCCTGCTGTGCACTGTGCGACGCATCGGCCCTCTTCACAGCTGAAGCTGCTCACTCCAGGAGCGCTCGTCGGGCAGGACACTTCACAGGCTCCACAATGGCTCAGCCCCTCAGGCACGCAGCCCTGGGCACAGCACAGCTCGTTGGGGGCACAGGCCACCCCAGAAGCAGGACACACGCATCGCCCCTCTTCACAGGTGTAGGCCTTGTGGCAGCTCACCCCACAGGCACCACAGTTCGACTCGTCGCTGTTCAGCTCTGTCTCACAGCCACCTTCTTCGTCGCAGTCACCGTAGCCTTCCAGACAACGGCAGCTGCCAAGCAAGCACAGCTCGTTGAGTTCACAGGCATTCGCACACTCGCCGCAGTGCTGTGGGTTCTGGGAGGTGTCGGTGCAGGCCTCCAGGTTTTCGTCGAGCTCACAACAAGACTGTTCGATCGAACAGACCTCGCTTTGCCCACACTGACAGCGCTCATCACTGGGTGGGAGACACAGACCTTGGCAACACAGCTCTCCGCTTGCACAACAGACGCCGTAGCAGCAGGTGCTGCCCTGTGCACAGGCCAGGCCGCCGGAACATGCGCAGGCCCCCTGTTCGCAGCGCTCACCTGGGTTGCAGGCGACACCACAGGCTCCGCAGGCTTGGCGGGTGCTCAACAGGTCGACGCAGCCCACTCCAGGACAACAGGTCTCGAAGCTCACTTCACAGGCTCGGGCCTGCACGCCTGGCGCGGCTTCGCAGACGCAGCGCCCCTCCAAGCAGAGCTCGTCGAAGCCACAGCGCACACCACAAGCTCCGCAGTTGCTCGGATCAGCCAACACCTCTCGGCATTGCCCATCACAACACCGCTGCTCTGCTTCGCAGCTGCAAGCCTCTTGGTCGAGCTCTGCGTCCTGCGCGTCGTCGAGCTGCTCGCTGTCTCTTTCGTCCTGGCAGAGACCATCGATGCAGCGTTTCGCTGCAGGGCAGTCCTCATCGCCGCTGCAGCGCTCCTCCTGGATCGTCTTAACGCAGAAGGTGCCGAATACGAGGAAGAGGGTGAGCGCTGTGGCCCCCATCCATCGACGGGGATTGAGCGGCGTGTGCCTAGTCCTTGTCATCTTCACTCCAGTGCGAAGCAAGCGAAAGTGTGCAAACTGCACGCGTCTCGGCATGAATGACCAATTTGCGCTGTCGAGAGCTCGCTACGCGACAGCTTGAGCCAGCGGCAGCGCCCTCATGCACGTTGCCCTCGTGTATTCTAACGAGATTGAAGCTCAATGCCCAGGGAAATGCGCAAAGGGGTGAGCAACGATCCACGCTGAGGAAGCTGGGGGGGCGGGAGCGGCACGTCACTGCGCGCGGCAGTCTGCTGCCTCGAGGGCGAAGCCTCCCGTGCTGCGACTCTGGTCTTTCTTGGTCTCGGCTTTTTGTGTTTTGGTCGTCTCGGGGGCACCCTCTTTGGGGCGTAGGTAGAGCAACAGGAGCAGGCCTGGGAGGGCGGCGAAGGTAGTGAGCACGAAGAAGGACTGCCAGCTCATCTGTTCGGCGAGCCATCCTCCTGGGGAGGCCATGAGGGTGCGTCCCGTCGCGGCCAGAGAGGAGAGCAAGGCGTATTGGGTGGCCGTGAAGCGGAGGTTGCACAGGCCCGAGAGGTAGGCGACGAAGGCTGCCGCGCCCATGCCGCTTGCAGCGTTTTCGAAAGCGATGGTGACGGTGAGCATGCCCAGGTGGTGTCCGAGCTGGGCTTGCACCGCGAAGAGGAGGTTGGAGACAGCCTGCAGGATGCCGCACAGCAGCAGGCTCTTCCAGATACCGAAGCGGGTGACCAAGACGCCACCCACGACGCCACCGGCGAGGGTCGCGATTAGCCCGAAGACCTTGGTGACGCCAGCGATCTCCGTTTTGCTGAAGCCGAGCTGGAGATAGAAGGGCATGCTCATGACGCCAGCGAGCGAATCACCGAGCTTGTAGGCAGCGATGAAGAGGAGCACCAAGAGCCAGCTACGTCGGGTGCTGAACTCGGCGAAGGGGTCGACCACGGCGCGCCGAAGCCAGGTCAACACTCCAGAGAATGGCGAGGGGCGACGGGTCTCTTCGAGGGGCTCTTCGGGAACAAGGCTCGTGTCGGCAGGTTCCTTGCACCAGAGTGCGGCGCCCATACCCAGCAGGACGAAGGCGGCCATCAGGGAGAAGACCAGTGACCAGCTGAGGTAGCTCGCCAGCACCAAGGCTCCGGCGCCAGAGACCAGCATGCCGAGGCGATAGCCCAAAACGATGGTGGCAGCACCGGCACCTTGCTCGCGTTCCGAGAGCAGCTCCACGCGCAGTGCATCGATGACGATGTCCTGGCTCGCCGAGAAGAAGGCGACGGCCAAGGCGCAGGCAGCGGTAAGGAGTGGGAATTGCGCGGGATTGCTTTGTCCGAGGCCGACGATGGCGAGCATCAGGCCGAGCTGAGAGAAGATCGCCCAGCTTCGTCGTCGCCCCAGCCGTTGAGTGAGAATCGGAATACGAAGGTGATCGATCAGCGGCGCCCACACGAACTTGAAGGCGTAAGGCAGGCCGACCATCGAGAAGAGACCGATGGCAGTGAGGCTGATGCCGTCTTCTGTGAGCCACGCGTTGAGCGTGGAGAGGGTGAGCGCGAGGGGTAGCCCGCTCGAGAAACCGAGGATGAGCACGAGCAGCATGCGCGCTTGCGCGTATACGGCGAGGCTCTGCCGCCATTGCGGAGTGGGGTTTGACATAACAGCCCTCCTTGGCCGTGCGACCCTCACC
>JAVFAO010000315.1:0-8317 GCA_034002465.1 Myxococcota bacterium | reverse complement strand
ACGGCGAGACGAGTGAGTGGAGCGCGGCGCAGGTCGAGCTCGAGCTTGGCTCCGTGTCTGGCTGCCGAGGTCTGCATGCGCAGCTTCTCGGCAGCGCTCATCTTGGGCGCGATGCGCTCGAGAAAGGCGCCCTGGTCGAGGCCTTTCTTGGCGGCGAGCCCCTCGGCGACGGTGAAGGGTAGGTCGAAGATCGCCGTGCCGCTGTAGTGCGCCTGACGGAACTGCTCGAAGAGCGGCGTCTCGAAGGCGCGCACGCTTCGCAGCGCGAACAGAAAAGTGCCGCGTTCGTCGCCGAGGCGCAGGTGCGCATGGCGCGCGGCGGTGCTTAGCTTCGCGCGATACTTGACTGCGTCGAAGTTGGGGTCCGGACGGGCCCGTAGGTAGGCGGCGATGAGGGCGCGGCTGCGTCGGTTGTTGACCCTTCGGCGCGCGAGCTCTGAGAAGAGCCGGAACACGGCGCTCGCAGGCAGCGCGTGCAGCGCGGCGGTGAGCAGGGCGGACTCCTCGCGTCGTTGATGGGGCTCTGCGGGTGCGCCAGCGGCCAGCAGACGAAGGATAATCTGTGACTGATTGAAGTGGTTGACGCCGACGGCGAGCATCCTGACGTAGAGCTGGCGGTAGTTGCCGAGGATGTAGTCGTGCAAGAAGGCGATGCTGACGCTCTGCGCGGCGCTGGAGCCGTAGAACTCGCGCTGGCTGGTGCAGGCGAAGCAGGCGTTGACGAAGAGCACCAGGTCTTCGCGTTCGACGCGCTCGTAGGCCGTTTCCTGTTGAAGCTTAGACATTTCGACGCCAGGTGGGCGAGAGACCCGTAGGGGGGCCCGGGGAGTAGGCAGCACGATCAGCTCCTTCGCTTTCCAGGCAAACTCGGAAATCGTGCCGCAGTCCCACGGGCCCTGCTATCGTAGGCATCTGGTTCAGGGGCAGCAAGCTGCAACCAGTCGAAGGCAGCGCGGGTGGAGTGGGGTGCGTGACACTTCAACCGCTTCTCCAACGCCGAGCTGCCGTTTTTCCCCGCCCCATGGCAGACTCGCGCTCGCTCCGCCGAGGCGCCAGGGCCTTCGGCTTGCCTTCGCCATTCTTCTTGGCATTCGTTCGCTCTCGCGAGACCCTCGCAGCGCTGCGCAGACGCATCGGATGCGCCCGCGACAGACGCTGGCTCGTGCCTCGCTTCGCTCACTGGTTGGCATTCGTTCGCTCTCGCGAGACCCTCGCAGCGCTGCGCAGACGCATCGGATGCGCCCGCGACAGACGCTGGCTCGTGCCTCGCTTCGCGCACGTTTGCTCTCGGGTACCGCCCTCTTCGCGCACCTTCGAGAGCATCCTGGTTCATGCTCTGGCTTCAGAGCACCAAAGCTTGCCCCAAGGCTGGGCTGCTCTAGCATGTGGGCGGGAGTGTGCCGAGTGCCAGCCGCACCTCTCTGCTTCCACGACCGACACCACAGAGCTTCTCTGCAGTGCGAGCAAGAACGCGAAATAACAGGGATTCCAAAGGGCACCGCCCTTTGGCGGGGTGTGGGGCAGAGCCCCACAATGCACGCCTAGCTGTCCTGCTGTGCAGCACGATGGTCTGTCTCCTCGCTTCGTGTGTCCCTCAGAGAAGCCCCCAGCGAGAGGCCCCAGCGGAGCACATCGAATACGAGCTCTGGGGGGGACTGAGCAGCGGAGGCTGGCGCGTCGAGGTGCGCTTACCCAGCTCCATCCAAGGCTCACGCATCTGCCTGCCCTCGATTGGCACGCGCAGCGGCGAGTCATTGTCGTGGCGCAGTGCGCACGCTGGTGACGCCGAGCTGCGACCGCACTGGGATGAAGAGGGCTGCTTCAGGGTGCCCCCCATCTCTGCACCGCTCGAGCTCAGCTATGACGTCGGGGTACTGCCTCGAGACCAAACGAGCTGGCGCGTGATTTCGCTCAGCCCTCGCGCGACCGCGCACAGCTTGCTCTTTCCCGGCGAATCGCTCTTCGTCGAGCTCCCTGAGCGCTTCCGTGACAGCTTGCCTGCGCAGCTGCGCATCCACGCCGACCGAGGAGAGCTCTTCTCCACCATTGGCGCGCTCAGCTCGCGCTCCGAAGAGACAGTTCAAGGTCCAGAGCACGCAGAGCTCTGGGTGGCCAGCAACGAGGCCCTCTTGCGCTCGCTGCTCTGGCTCTCGGACGACGCGCTGCAGCTCGAAAGCCAGAGCACACACGCTCAGCTCGACGTCGTGGTGGAGGCCTCCTTTGCCCCTCTGTCCGCAGTGTTCTCGGAGCAGCTCGCGGCCATCGTCGACCAGCTCGATCGCTGGGTGGGCCACGACCCCGTCCCTTGGCGCGGCCTGCTCCTCCTGGATGCAAGCTGGGATCGCGGTGCACACGAGGGCTTTGCCCGAGGGTCCAGCGCGATCCTGCAGCTCGGACCAGAAAGCGCCCAAGACGAGCAGGAGCTGACAGTGCTGTTGGCGCATGAGCTCTTTCACGCCTACAATGGTGGTCAGCTGCGCTTCGCCCCGGATGAGTACCTGAAAACACAGTGGTTTCGGGAGGGTGCGACATCGTACGTGGCCCTCCTCGCCGCCGTTCATTCAGGTCTTCTCTCCGAGCAGCGCTTCCTGAGCATGCTCGCCAAGCACGCCGATGGCGCCAACGCCGCGCCCGAACACATGGAGCTCGCTGCCTACGATCTGCGCCGCACCCGCAGCGCCTATGACCGCGGGGTTATCCTGTGCATGGCCATCGACCTGGTGCTGCGAGACCTCTCCGACAACCAACGCAGCTTCCGGGCCTTCTGGCAGTACCTCTCTCGCAGCAGTCGATGGCAAATGGAGCAGAGCAACCAGAGCCTGCGCGAGGCCCTGAGCGACTACGCAGGCATGGATTTCAGCCCCTTCTTCCGAGACTATGTTCTGGCCCAGACGCCGCTGCCGATCGCGGCCTTGATGCGCAACGCCGGATTGGGAGTCAGCATGGTGGAGCAGGTGCGCGGCGAGCTTGGCCTAGAGTTGCGCTACGACGTGCAACGCGCGGCGCTGGTGGTACAACAGGCGACGGGCGCCGCCAAACGCGCGCAGCTTCGCTCGGGGGATCGCTTGATTCCGACGCGCAACACCCACTTCGACAATGGCTTGGAGCCCGTGGAATTCGAGGTCGAGCGCAGCGGCGAGCTGCTCTTCTTGAGGGTGTTCCCCAAGAAGACCGTCGACTTGGGCTATCGACTCGAATGGTTGGCGGACGAGAACGAGCCCCCAGCGGCCCTGCGCAAGATTTTGGACGATCGCTGAGCTCGTCGCTGCTTCTCGAAGCGTGAGCCCCCTCCCCTTCAGCCATCCCTCAGCGCCAGCAAGGCTTCGCGACGTGCCTGCAAGCGCTGCAACTCGAGCTCGCAACGCGCGAGCTCCAAGTCCAGCTCCCCATCGCGCACGGCGGCGCCGCTCAACGCAGCTTGAGCCAACGCGGCGTCCGCCAAGACCAGCGCCATCATCGCTTCGGCCACCGGGATCAGACGCGGCCCCAAGCACGGATCGTGGCGCCCTCCCACATGAATTCGCTGCGGCGCGCCATGAATGTCCACGGTCTCCTGACACTGCGCAATGGACGGCGTGGGCTTCACCGCCAAGCGCAGCACCAGCTCGCCCCCGGTGCTGATGCCACCCAAGATGCCGCCAGCATGGTTGCTGCAAAACTCCACCCTGCCCTCCTGGCTGCGCATCTGGTCATTGGCCTGCGAGCCGCGAAGCCGCGCCAAGTCGAAACCATCGCCAAGTTCAACCCCTTTCACCCCGCCGATGGACATCATGGCGGCCGCCATGCAGGCGTCGAGCTTGGCAAACACCGGATCACCCCAGCCCGCAGGCACACCCTGCGCGCGCAGCTCCACCACGCAGCCCAACGAGTCTCCCTGCACGCGGGCCCGCTCCAGCGCCTCCATCATCTGCGGCAACACCACTGGATCGGCGCAGCGCAAAGGGTTGCGCTCGATTTCGTCCACCTCGTAGCGCTCGGCACGGTGCTCACCCAACGACAGCAGGTGCCCACGAATGCTGACGCCATAGCTCTCGAGCATCGCTCGCGCCACGGCGCCAGCCGCCACGCGCGCGACCGTCTCTCGGCCAGAGGAGCGCCCCCCTCCGCGCCAATCCCGGACCCCGTACTTCATCCAGTAGCTGTAGTCGGCATGACCCGGCCTGAAGCTCTCCTTGAACGCGGCGTAGGCACTAGGGTCCGCGTCGTGGTTGCGTACGAGCAGCGCAATGGGGGCTCCTGTCGTTTTTCCCTCGAATACGCCACTGAGCACCTCCACGCGATCGGCCTCGCGACGTGGACTCACCAACGTTGACTGGCCAGGACGCCGACGATCCAGCTCGCGCTGGATGTGTGCGAGGTCGACCTGGACACCAGGGCGCAGACCATCGATCACCACGCCAAGCGCTGGACCATGGCTCTCTCCAAATGTGAGAATACGAAAGAAGTCTCCAAACGCGTTCGGGCTCAAGGCTCACTCTCTCTCTGCGATGGCGCAGTGGTTTTTCAGTGTCTCTGTCCCAGCCGCCAAGGGCTCAGGTGCTCGGCGAAGCGGGCTCACAAGCCAGCGGTACACCTCGTCTCCGACAACAGCAGCGCGCTCGAGCGGGGAGCGAGGGTGAGCTGCAAGCTCTCGCCTTGTTGCTGCACTGGCGTGCCCAAGAGATCGACGAAGCGCGCATCCTCAGCCAGGGTCACAGGCAAGCGCACGACCACGCTCTGCTCGGTGGTGGCGCGGTTGAGGAAGACGACGGCAGGGTAGCCGTCCCCCGCGTCGCGGCTGAAAGCGTAGACCGAGGGGCTGGTCAGCAGGGTTGTGCGCTCACCGCGGCGCAGTGCGTTCGAACAACGCCGCGCGCTGCCGACTTTGCGCACGTGCTCGAGCACGCGACTTTGATGGTGGTCGAGCCCGTCGAAGCGCATGTTTCGGCGGTTGTCTGGGTCATAGGCGCCGGCAAGTCCAATCTCGTCACCGTAGTAAATGACGGGGGCTCCGTTCTGGGCGAGGAGGAAGGTCCAGGCCATCATCAGGAGCTCATATGGCCTCGAGTTTACAGGGGTCTCAGGTGGGTGATTGCGCGGATCCCAAAGCATGTCGCCATTCACGTCGGAGACGAATCGAGGCACATCGTGGTTGCCCAGGATAGGCGCCATGGTGGCTTGAGCTTCTGTCCAAGCCTGCTCACCCTTGCTCACCTCATGGTCGAGCTCGGCGAAGCTGGAGCGCCCGGCGAGGGCCGCGCGCAGCGCCCACATGACGGGAAAATCGAATTGACCCGAGAGCGCAGTGGGGCCGAGGTAGTAGCGGATGACCTCTTGCTCTCCGCTCATGGTGTAGGTTTCGCCGAGCAGATAGAAGGGGGCACCGCTGCTTTCGAAGCGTTGACGGATACGGTCGCGGAGCAGGCGCATGGCGTAGCGCGGCATCATGGGCACCGCGTCGAGACGCAGGCCGTCGAGGTCGAAGCGCTCGACCCACCAGATGGCGTCGTCGAGCAAGACCTGGGCGACCTCCATGTTGTCCCAGCGAAAGTCTGGGAGGAAGGGGTCGAACCAGCACTCGGTCATGTGCAGGTGCCAGGGGCAGCTCATCCCGCAGATGCAGTCGCCGTCGGGGTGGCTGAACCACTCGGGACCAGCGTGCTGCTGCCAGTAGGGGTGGCTCTGGTGCACGTGGTTGAGCACGAAATCGAGGATGACCCTTATCCCTCGCTTGTGCGCGGCAGCAACCAGCGCGTCCATCGCCTCCTCACCACCAAAGCGCTGCTCCACGCTCCGAGGCTCGGCTGCCCAATAGCCATGGTAGGCTTGGGCCAAATTACCGTCGCGCCCTACGAATTCGCCGTCCGGGTTCTCGTAAATGGGAGAGAGCCAGATGGTGTTGGCACCCATCGACTGAAAGTAACCCTCCTCGATGGCCTCGACCACTCCCCAGAGATCGCCGCCATGATAGTAGGATATCCCGACATCCTCGGCCAACACTCCGTTTCCTTTGCGAAATCGATCAACCATGAGCTGATAGATGATGGCGTCATCCCAGGTAAAGGGCTCTGCCTCGATCCAAAAGGGCATGTCGAAGCGCGCCAACTTCTGCTCACTGTCCCGGGCCTCGAGTCGCAGATGATGCTTGCCCAAGGTGAGACCTTCGACATCGAGTTCAATGCGCCAGTTCTTGTCGATTGGGCGCTGGGCCTGTTCTCCCAAGTTGTTGTGAAGTTTCACGGGAAACGGCGTTTCATCGATGAAGAGCTCGATGCTCTGACGGTCGAGGGGAGCGCCGGAGCGCGCCGACAGGAAGTCAATCTGGGCGCGAATCCGTCCCTGCGGCGATATCTCGTGTTCGACCAAGCTCAGCGCTGGCTGACTGCAGTCCTCAGCGAACAAGTACGAGCTCTCTCGCCCTGTCCAGTCAGCGAAGGAGAGGGGATTGAAAACATCAATCTGCGTGCTGCGGCCGTTCCAGATACGATAGGTGGTGGGGCCAGGAGGGGGTTCGATATAGCCCAAGTAGACGCCGTCCCCATTCTTGTCGACCAGCGGATTGGCGTCCTTGTCCCAGTAGTTGAAATCGCCCACCACCGAGAGCTCAGTGGGCAGCTTACCCGCTTCGGACTGGTAAAAGATCACTACACGACAGTCTCTGCTGAGCACCTCTGGCGCCTCTGCCTCTGCGCAGGCGCTGAGCAGCAAGAGCACCACCAAGGCCCATCCCAAGCTGGCAAAGGCCTCGCATCCTTTCGACAATCCGCAGGATTTGGCGCTGGTTAGGGAACGCTTGAGAGGCCAGAAGCTGGAAAGCAGCATCATCTTGTCCGAAAAAGTTGGGGGAACAGGCCAAGCGCCCAATCAACAAGAAGTTGCGCCGACTCTGTTGCAAACAGTTCAACGCGTCTGGGAAGGCAGCACTCCACCGAGACGGCTCGAAGGCTCGCCCTCGCCCATCACCAGCAGCGCTAGCGAAGGACCATGGCACGACGAACCGACAACGAGAGTCTGTTGCGAAAACCGTAGGCCAGACGCATCAGCCGCCCCTTGCCCACGCCAGCATATCGAAGTTTACACAAGCCGAACACCTGCGCCCAATGACCTGCGTAGGCCTCCGCCAATTCTCGATGTGCGCCAAAGAACGAGGGAACCGGGTGATAGCTCATCGACTGCGCGCTCGTCCCTCGGCGCAACTCGAGCTGCGCTCGTCCAATGATATAACGATGCTCCTTGATGGGGCCAAGGGCTTCACGAAGGGCTTCGACGAAGCGAGCGGTGGTCTTGGCATCTGCATTCTCGAGCCAAACCAAGAGACGCCGGTCCGGTAGCTCAATCCAGCGAATCGAGCTCGTCGGCAAGGCATAGGGGTGAATGCCAGCATGGACCCGCAGGGTTCGCAAGACGATGGAGCCAAAGTCGCGCACCACATCCACCGTGTTCTCAGGCCGCAGGCAGCGGTTCCTCATTCGACGCAAGCGCCACACCGTGCGCTTCACCACCAACGCAACCCCAAGCAAGGCCGCACCCCAACCGATGACAGGACCCGCGAAATTGGGGAGCGTCACCGCCAGAAAGAGCACCGCCCACAACGCCTGCACGAAGAGCTGCCACTTGAGGCGGCGCATCACATTGAGTCGATACCAGAAACGCCGCATCGAGAGTGCCAGCGAGGGCTCGAGCGGCTGTACCTCGAGCGCCTTCACGCACTCTTGGCGCAAGGGCTTGGGCCAGTGCGGGCGGGCGTGTGCGCGATCCAGAAGCGCTTCGTGGCGAATCGTCGCCTCCAGCAAGACCTGCTCCGCACGCTCATACGACCGAGCAGGCGCATCATCATGGCGAAGCGCCGCTTGGTGGAGCGTAGGCCAAGCACGCACGAAGCGCTCGAACCCGGAGCTCGAGCGGGCGAGACTGTGCGACCACGGACGAAACACAGTCTCTTCGAGCTCCCTCACCTGAGGGAGAGCGCTGAGTCCTGCGCCACTGCACGGATCGACCAAGAGGATACGCCACAACGAGAGCTTATCGACGGCAACGCTCGTCCGACTGATCATCGCGCACAACAACGCCAATGGGAAAGCGCTACAAGGTCCCCCAGTCTCCAACAGGAAAACCTGATCGAACTCGAAACGCCATCGCTCGCTCGCCTCCAACCACTGCGCCGTGTTCGCCAGGAGCAGCCTCTGAGACCACGGGAAGAGAGGCAGCTCAGCAGGCTCCTGGCCGCAGAGCTGCACCACGCCCTGGTCTTCGCCCAACACCGTCCCCAGCGCCAAGAGCTCAGTTTGGCCGGCTGCCTCCATCAAAGCGGGGTGATGTCGCTCATCGAGCAAAAGCA
>JAVFAO010000314.1:0-8359 GCA_034002465.1 Myxococcota bacterium | reverse complement strand
GCGGGGGACAGAGTCCCACAATCGTATTCACTTTCACCAACAGCTATCCCCGCAGCGCTTCCTCCAGAGCGCGCCGCACGCGCTCGGCCTCCATGTTCCCTTTCAGCTCACGCATCACCTTTCCCAACAAGACCGAGAAGAGCTTGCTCTCGCCCGACCGAAAGCGGCGCACGAGCCCCTCCTCAGCGGCGAGGACCCGCTCGACCGCAGACTCGAGCAACGAAACGCCTGCGCCATCGTTCAGCCCCAGCGAGGCCATGCAGTCGCCAAGGCTCGCGCCACGCTCGGCCATCGCCTGCAGCACGGAACGCAGAGTGCCGCGCGCCAAGCGTCCCTCCACGAACGCGTCCAGACAACTTCGTTGCTGCGCGCTGGAGAGGCCATCCGGATACGACCGTTCGATTTCAACCAGCTCTCGGCAGTATACACTCGCCAGACGCTTCGCCCACTCATTCCCATAGCGCTTCAGGGCGGCGTCGAAGTCCTCGGCGACCATCAAAGAGCGTGTCAAGGACTCGCTCTGCTCCTGGGACAGCGCCAGGCTCTGCCGGTAGCGCCGACGCTTGTCCTCGGCGCTCTCCCAAAGGCGAATCTCGCAGAGCTCGGCATCGAGGCGCAGCGTCGGCAGATCGGGCTCGACCATGAAGCGATACTCACCAAGCTCCTCTTTCTCACGCATGACAACGACCTCGCCAAGCTCATCATCCCAGCTCAAGGTCTGGCGATGAACCTGAGCACCGCGCTGCAACAGCGTGCGCTGACGACGCGCCTCCGCCTCGATGGCCTGCTCCACGAAGCGAAAGGAGTTGAGGTTCTTCAGCTCCGTCCGCTGCCCCAAGGAACCGTCGGGAGCGCGCAACGAGAGGTTCACGTCCACCCGGAAATGCCCCTCCTGCAAACGCCCTCTGGTCACCCCCTGAAAGACGAGCAATTCATGCAAGGCACGCAACGCCGCACCCGCTTGCCCAGCGGAATACAACTGAGGCTTGCTCACCAGCTCGATCAGGGCAACACCAGCGCGGTTGTAGTCGAGCTCACTCCCCTGCTCTCGGTGCAAACTCTTGCCCGAATCCTCTTCGAGCTGGATGCGCTCGAAGTCCAAGCGCTGCTCGACATCACCCCAGCGGTAGCGCAAACAGCCCCCCACACAAATGGGAGCCTGCATTTGGGTGAGCTGGTATGCCTTGGGAAGGTCGGGGTAGGCGTAGCTCTTGCGCTCGAAGCGGCTCTCCCGGCGCAGCTCACAGCCCAACGCTGCACCCGCTCTCAAGGCGAGCTCCACCGCACGCCCGTTGAGCCTCGGCATCGCCCCTGGCTGAGCCAGGCTCATGGGGCTGGTCAGGCTGTTTGGGCTCGCTCCCGCGGCAGCAGGCTCACGCGAGAAGAGCTTGCTCTGCAGGTCCAGCTGACAGTGAACCTCCACCCCCACCACCAACGGCCAACTGTGCGCCTCAGCCTGCACCCACTCCTCTGCCGCCGCGCTCGACTCGCGACCACTCAGCTGGGATTGTACTCGCTCGCTCTCGGGCACCGAACACTCGACAGCAGCTATTCGCTCTCTCGCGGGTACTGAGCTCTCGACAGCTCCCAACTCCCAGGCCCTCGGCACGCGTCGCGGCTGCTGCGCCGAGCTCAACGGCTCCAGGACTCTCCCCAAGCCAAGCAGAGGGTGTTCACCCCAGCGAGAGCCGATCAGCTGAACGCCAAAGGGGAGACCAAGGGCATCAAAGCCCCAGGGCAATGACAGCGCCGGCAAGCCGGCGAGGCTGGCTGGCGTGGTGCAACGATCCTGCAGCATCGCCTGCACGGGGTCGATGGGGCCAAAGCGAGGGGCAGTCTCGAGGCTCACCGGGGCAAGCAGCGCGTCACAGCCTTGGAGCGCCTGCTCGAGGTCGCGGCGAAGCTGAGCCCTACGCCGCAACGCACGCTGGTAGTAGCGCTGGGCATAGCCCTCGCGCAAAACGTAAGTGCCAAGCAGAATGCGTCGTTTCAGCTCGTCGCCAAAGTGTTCACCGCGAAAAGCGGCCACCTCGCCCTGCAGCCTGGCCCCGTAGCGAATGCCATCGTAGCGGGCAAGGTTGGTCGAAGCCTCAGCGGTGGCGATGATGTGGTAGCAGGCCACAGCATCACTCAGGCTCGGCAGTGAGAGAGGCTGCAGGCGGAAGCCTACACCCTCGAGCGTTTCAAA
Source organism: Myxococcota bacterium (assembly GCA_034002465.1). Taxonomy (GTDB): domain Bacteria; phylum Myxococcota_A; class Bradymonadia; order UBA4248; family JAVFAO01; genus JAVFAO01. The sequence continues at coordinate 6,171 of JAVFAO010000314.1, read as the reverse complement.
AAGAGCGCTCCAATGCGGAGAGAGCGCTGACTCGAGCTCGAAGAGCTCACTGAGCACCCCCAGAGTACAGCTCGAGGGCTCTGGCGAGTGGAGCTGCGCAGAAATGCTCGGCAACCGCGCCATCGTCGCGTCTTCGCCGTCAACGCCAAAGAGCACACTACACAACAATGCTGCATCGTCGCAGTCGTGGCAGAACACACCGGGCTGGTCGAGACTGCTGGCGAACGCGACCAGGCCATATCGGCTGATGCGCCCATAGCTCGGCTTGAAGCCCAGGACACCGCAGTGGCTTGCAGGCAGCCGCACCGAGCCGCCCGTGTCGGAGCCCAACGCAGCAAGGCACAAGCCGGCCGCGACCGACGCCGCGCTGCCGCCGGAGCTGCCGCCGGGACTGCGGCTCAAATCGTAGGGGTTGAGGCAAGCGCCAAAGGCTCCCGTGTCGTTGCGGCAGCCCATGGCAAACTCATCCATATTGGTCTTGCCCAGGAGCACCGCACCCGCCTCGCGAAGCCTGCGTACGGCGCTGGCCTCGAACACCGAGCTGTAGCCTTCGAGCATACGGGAAGCGCAGGTGGTCGGCATCCCAAGGGTGCAAAAATTGTCCTTGACCGCGATGGGGATTCCCAGAAGTGCTCGTCGCTCGCCGCGCTGACGCAGGCTGTCGGCTTGTCGAGCCTGCTCCAAGACCTGCTCGGGCTCGCAGTACAAAAAGGCATGACAGGGGTCACGCTGAATACGAGCCAAGTGCTGCTGGCAGAGCTGCTCACTGCTGAGCTCGGCGCTATCGAGGGCTGCGAGGGTGGCACCTAGGCTCGGCAACATCAGACAGACCTCATCAATCAGCAGCGAGCAGCGCGCACATGAACACAAGCATCCCGCAGGTCATGGTACCGTGCGCCGCTGCGACGCGAAGAAGAAGTAAGGCCGATGTCGCTGCGAGCTGTTCGCAAAGACTTGGTCGAGACTCAGGGGCGCAGCCGGCTCGTCCGCTTCGAGCAAGAGACTGGGCTCATGCTCGTCTGCAGCGAAGAGCTCGGGGTCTCCATCCGCCTCGTCGAGCTGCCGAAAGAACGCCAACACCTGCGCAATTTCCTGCTGTAGGCCTGCCACCTGTTCATCGTCCAGGCGGAGCCGGGCGAGACGAGCGAGGCTCAAGAGCTCATCCTTGGAAGGGAGTGCGCTCTGGGCTTCATCGGAGGTTGGGGTAGCTTGCATGGCTCAATCGAAACGAAGGGAAATGTCCGCTGCGTGCACCGAGTGGGTGAGCGCACCACAAGAGACGAAGTCGACCCCCAGGCTGGCCAGCTCCGGCGCACGCTCGAGCGTGACGTTGCCGGAGACCTCGAGCAGCGCCCTCTTCGCGGTCAAGTCGACAGCCTGCTTCATCAGCTCGGTGCTCATGTTGTCGAGCATGATGATATCAGCCTTCGCGTCGAGGGCCTGCTGCAGCTCCTCGAGCGAGCTCACCTCGACCTCGATGCGCAAGGCAAATGGGGCACGGGCGCGGACACGCCGCACCGCCTCGGCGATGCCCCCGGCGGCAGCGATGTGGTTGTCTTTGATCATGATGCCACTGCCGAGATTGAAGCGGTGGTTGCGACCACCGGCGACCCGCACTGCGTATCGCTCGAGCTCTCGCATGCCCGGCATGGTCTTTCGCGTATCCGAGATGGAGATGCGCTCTCCCAGAATCTCGACGAAGCGTCGCGTCGCCGTGGCGACACCAGAGAGATGTTGGAGCAGGTTGAGAGCGAGCCGCTCGGCCTGCAAGATGACCGCGACGTGGCCTTGCAACGAAGCGAGGCGCTGCCCTGCTGTGACGAGCTCGCCTTCCGCGACGTGAAACTGGACCTCTGCCGCGGCGGGCCGCGTGCTGGGTAAGCGGGCGACACGGTCGAGCACATAGGCGAAGATTGGCCCACCAGCCATCACCAGGTCGGCCTTGGCCATGAGGCGGGCAGAGCCAAGTTCATCGCCGTTGAAGATGAGCTCGGTGGATTGATCGCCCCCGCAGAGGTCTTCAGCCAAAGCGAGGGAAATGAGTGATTCGACGTGAGGGGAGAAGCGCATCTGTTTTCGGTCCTCCTCAAGAAGAGCGAAGGGAAATCAGCAATCCTGCAAAGAATGCCAGGCGCTGCAGCCGCAAAGCAGCGAGCGCTGGCCCTGACTCTGTAGAGAACGAAGCAAGAAGTTCGGGGAACAGGACAAGCGCCCAATCGACAAAAACTTGGGGGAACAGGACAAGCGCCCAATCGACAAAAACTTGGGGGAACAGGACAAGCGCCCAATCGACAAAAAACGTCAGGCGCGCAGTTCCCAGCGAAAGCGGGTCTTTCGGCGCAGCGTGAGACGCAACAGGGCCCGAGGCAGCTCACGCTGCAGCAGCGACCACAGCTCTGGGCGACGCGGAGCCTCCCTGCCCGGCCCAGCATCGGCGTAGAGCAAGAGCACCGCTCTGTCGACCATGCGCAGCGGACAAAGGATGGCAGAGAGGGCGGGGCCGCCGGTGATCATATCGGCGAGCGCCTCATTTGCTGGACTGGGTAAACGGGTGCTACAGGCCAGGTCGGCAACATCGACGAGCTCGACGAGCAGAGGTAAGGTGGCGGGGCTCAGCCTGGGTGCCTGTTCATCTTCGAAGCAGGCATCGCGATGGGGGCTTGGGGAGCTCGCCAGCGCGACAGCCTGATCGCCATCGATGCGAAACACCACACAGCGGGCATAGACCGAGCGCATGACCTGCAGCATCGCCGTATACAAAGGCTCATGATCATTGGCCTTCTGCATCTCCCGCAGGGCGTTGCGGAGCTCCTCGCTCGGGCGACCTTCGATCCGCTCCGCGCGAGGATTGAACCATTGCGCCTCCAGAGATGGCTTCGCCTTCGCGCCTGGCTGCAGTATGGCCTCGCCTGCTGAAGGGAGCAGCGGATCGAGTCCTGCTGCAGTATTCAATAAGTCGATATCGATATCGAACGAGAGGGCATCGAGATCCTGAGACAGCATCTCCCAATCATCGTCGACGCTGACTTCCTCGTCAACGCTGAGCAGCTCGCGTCCGTCAGCAGCAGGAGGTGCAGGCAACGGGGCGTCGGGATCGAGCAGGCTCGGGTCGATGAGCACGTTGCTCGAAGCGCTGGCAGGCTCCTCGAAGGCTCCCATATCGATGATGATCTTGGGTTCACTTCGCTTGGGTACCCTTCCGGCCGCCTCGGCAACGATGGCCTCTCCGCGTTCGACGGGAGACAGAAAGTGCCTGGAGGCGCCCCGCTCCTGCCCGGCGATACGTGGCCGCTCGGCCTCGGTCATCACGGGAGCATCGGCGCGATCCAGGGTCGCTGCGGCGGTGCGACGCGAGCGAGTGAGCTCGATACACTGCTGCTCGTCTTGGTCGAGGCAGATGACGACGGACTGCGCCTCTGTCGCGAAGGCCTCGTTGAGCCCTGCATCGATCTGAGCGAGCCGAAAGAGCAGCTCCTCATCCTCGACGAGCTCCTTCTGCAGCGACTCGGCGCTCACCTGCCAAGGCCGTCCAGCGAGCTTGGGGTAGAAGCGCGCCATCTGCTCAAAGCTGAGGATGACCCGGCCCACATCCGAGCCGGCAAAGAGCCGAAGGTCATCGAGCAGCCCCTCTTCGAGCGGGTCGCAGAGGGCGACCACCATGGCTCCAGGAGCGCAGTAAATGGGCAACATGGCACCATCGAAGACGAGCTCGTGGGGGAGACTCGAGAAGGTGGTCTGGTCGAGTCTCTCCAAGGACTCATCGTCGATACGCGAGAGTCCGGTGACGTCTTCGAGGAAGCGGCAATAGGCTTCGGCGGAGAGGGAGCCTGTGAGCACCATGTTGGCGCCCACGGTACCGCCCTCTCGCTCGCGTCGGGCGAGAGCGGTTCTGAGGCGGTCAAGCTCGAGGCCATCGCCGGGAAGATCCAGTCGGATGGAGTTGGACTCACTCATCGCATCCTCGTTGTGGCCGCCCGGGGCCTTGCGCGCGCTGATGGGGCAAAAGCGCTGCTCAGCTTCCGACCAGCGTTTGCTGCAGCCCCCGGATGAGCTCCAGCACGCGATCGGGGTAGTAGTGTACCACATCAATGAAATCGATGATGAATTTCATGGCATGGCGAGGATTGGCCAGCACGCCGGTTTGCAAGAGGCCCCGCACGACCTCGGTCAACGGGGTGAGCAGTGCCGCTGGGAGCACCCAATCGGGACGCGCGCTGGCGTAGAATTCGAAGACCCGGCGCACCAAGTTGACGTAGTCGATGGGCTCGAGCCGCACCAAGCTGCTGATGGCATCGGGAGGGATGGCCCCCTCGAGAGCAGCGAGCCCATCGGCGGTTGGAGTCATGGCGAGAATGAGGTAGAGCCCACTTCGGGGGTGATACTGAACAGGGAGCTCACGCTGGATGCCGTAGCCCCCGACCTCTCGCCCCTCCTCGTCGAGGGAGAGCTTCTCGACCTCCCCACCAATGGCGGCGGCGCTCCAGGCCTTGAAGAGGAAGCGCGCGAAGGCCCGGTTCTGTGGAGAGAGCAGCGCATAGAACTCGGCCTCGTCGAGTAGGACGGTGAGGCCTTGGTAGCCCACTGCCCGCGCGAGCCGCGCAATCCCGCTGAGGAGGTAGCCATAGATCCTCGACCAAGGGCGATAATCGAGGAGGCTGTAGATCTTGGGGTGATGACCAGGCAGCTTGTGCAGCTCCTCATCGATGAGCTGGTTGGAGACCGTGGGGTGGCCCTCGAGCCACTCGAAGAGCAGGTTGCTTTGCTGCTCGAGCCAGCTCTCGCGCTGTGCCTCATCGACCTTGCGAGGCGGGCGCGACAAAGGCCGACTCAGCGTTTTGAAGTAGCTCAAGGCAGGGCTGAGGTAGAGGTGATATCCCTGCTCGAGTCGCTGCTCGGTGCTGCGTCCCTTTGCAGGTTTGACATCGAAGGCGGCGAGCGCTTCGTCGTTGTCTATGGCCTGCTGCAACAGGGGTCGAAGGCCCAAGCCCGAGCTCTCGCTGCGGTCGGGGTAGCGCAGGGAGCGCATGGCGGCGCGGAAAACGCGCTTGGGCTGTGACGGTGAGGTTTCTGAAGGATCCAAGACCACACGCGCACACAGGTGGCCCCGGGCGAGCGCCGAGAGCTGCGCGATTTCGAGCAGGTGGGTCTTGCCGGTGCCGTAGTCACCCAGGAAGACCCTGACAGCGCCTCCATCGGCCTCGACGCGACCCAGATCGGCCGCAATGGCCGCCATCTCCTCATCGCGACCAACCGTGTAGGCTTCCACCCGCGTCGACGGCACCACCCCAAGGCGCATCGCCTCCAAAGTCAGCGCTGCCTCTGCTGCTGGGATAGAGGCGGTGACGGGATCGTTGAGCAGCGAATCGGAGAGCGGCATGAGCAGGCCGGTGGGCGTGCTGAGCGCAAGGGCTCAGAAGTCTTCGAAATCGTCAGCAGAATGGACGGGGTTGAGCGCTTCGTGCCCGACCTGGATCAGCTCGCGCGCGCTCTGGGCTCCCAGCGGAAACTCGCCGTCTGCAGCTTGACGATAGAGGAAATCGACCCAGGCCTTGACGAAGAGGCGCCGATGGTTGACCTCGAAGAAGGCGTTGGCGCATTCCTCTGCGAGCACCCTGGCGTTGGCGGTCTGAAGGCTGAGGTCCATGCGGATGCCGCGCGCATCCTCGAAAACCGAGACCAAACGCGCGCCAAGCTGAGTGAGCAGCTCGACCGGCTCGAGATCGAGACGCTCGAGATCAATGAGCACCGCCTGGGGACTGCGCACACTGAGCGGAACGGGGCTGCGTAAACGCTGCCAGAGCGCAGGATAGTCAGGCACCACGTTGCGCATGAACTCAGGAGGAACGGCATAGATGAAGAGGGTGTTGGGAAGCTGATGTCGTCCGCACAGGTCCACAACCTGGCGCAGGTTGTCGCCAATCACGTGCCCGCGCTTGACACCCACCGAGAGGTTGCGGTCCACCTCGTCAAAGAGCAGAGCGGTACCCGGAAAACCAAGGCCCACCATCATCTGCACCATGCTGCGCAACATGGTGAAGCCGTTGGCCCGGCTGATCTGCTCATAGATCCCAAAGGGACGCAGATCGGCCATGGGAACCGCCTCACCCAACAGCCAGGCCTCCAGCAGCAACTCATCTTGCCGCCGCCCCTCGAGATAGGCCAACGCAAGCT
>JAVFAO010000313.1:0-8394 GCA_034002465.1 Myxococcota bacterium | reverse complement strand
CAACGGCGTCATCATAGACGATGACCGAAGCGGTCTTCTCGACGCCGGAGTAGGTGGCGGTGAAGGTGGCTGGGGTCGCGCTGGCGCCTCCCGCCGTGAGCTGGAGCGCCACGCGATCGGTGCCCATGGGAACGGTCACTGAGGCGGGCCCGGAGAGTACGGTGGGGTTGTCGTAGCTCAAGGTGATGACCGCGTCGGCGTCGACGTTACGGGTCATGACGAGCTGCATCTCTGGGATGGTGTTGGCTGTCGTCCCGGCGGCCAAGTAAGCGACGGTGGGCTGAATTTCGGAGAGCGTGGCAGGTCCGGTAATGACATCGCTTCCGTCGCGAGGCAGGAGATTGCTGAGGCTGTTGCCCCAACGCACGACGCCCTTGAGGGAGGTGATGGTGGAGCTCTCAGCAGGCATGGGCGTCACGGTGTAGAGGAAGTTGTCGACGCGCAGGTTTCCACTGACATCGAACTCGTTCTCGACATTGTGGCCAGCGAAGCCAGGGGTCGGCGAGGTGCTGAGCACGGTGACGCTGCCGACATCGACGAGCACTGCCTCCAGGGCGTCAGCGCGAGAACCACCGGTGGCGACGAGAGCAGGCTCGACCACGACGGGCGCGGGTTCACCTGCGGAGTAGGTGCTGTCGATGCTGATGCTCGTGATCGCGCTCAACTGGATCTGATCGAAGTAGGCGCCGATGGTCCCTTCGACATCGAAGCGCTGTCCGCGTGTTGGCGCGGCACCCGTGAATCCGGAGCCGAGGTAGACGTAGATGCCAGAGAAATCGGCACCAGAGAAGACGTTGGGGTCTGATGGATCGGCCTGGGCGAAGATGCCCTTGCCATCGGTGGTGACGGCCGTCGCCACGAGTCCGGTGATGGAGACGGGGGTACCTTGCGGGATCTCACCGCGCTTCACAGCGTAAACCGTGGCGGGGCAAGCGGCGCCATTGGGATTGGCGTCATCGGGGCAGAGGTCGCAGACATCGCCGATCTGGTCGTTGTCGCGGTCATCTTGATCGGGGTTGGGGTTGGCTGGGCAGTTGTCCTCGAAGTCCTTGACGCCATCGCGGTCGCGATCGTCGGGAGCGGGGGCCCCGCACTCTTCGCCTTCGTTGAGAGGGCAGCGATCACAGGCATCGCCAATCCCGTCATTGTCGGCGTCGCCTTGACCACCGATGTCGAGCTTGTTGCGAACGGGGTTGAAGATGAGGGGGCAATTGTCCTCGGAGTTGGCGATGCCGTCGCCATCGGGATCGTCTGGCGAGCTGATGCCCTCGTACTCGTTCTTGCGCCAGGGGACACAGGATGGCTCGTTGGGAGGAGTATCACAGTAGAAGAGGCCGTAGGCGCCACCGACTTGGGCTTTGAGGGCGGACAGGGTCATACCGGTTTCGAGCTTGAGGCAGATGGACTTGCTGACACCGCACACGTCGACGTTCTCGCAGTTGCTGGCCTCGGAGCCGCGCAGCGTCGCCATCAACGGCGCGTCGGCGAGCAGGGCTTGTCCGCCGCGGAAGACGAGGTTGACGTCGGAGACCTCAGCGTCGATGACGGCGCGGTAGTCCTTGTGGGTGCTGCCATCGAAGACGGCGATATCGGCGACGTAGCCCGTGGCGAGCAGACCGATCTGGGTCTCGGCACCTGTGGCGATGGCGCCGTTGTAGGTGGCCATCATCCACAGCTCATAGTCGCTGAAGGTGTTGTTGTAGTGGTTGCGATTGAGGTAGTCGGCGCACTGCAGCTCACGGAGCATGTTGATGGAGCCCGAGGCAGACCAGTCGGTGCCGAGGGAGATGGTGACGCCGAGGTTGCGGAAGAGCACGACCTGCGCAGTGTTGCCGTAGAGGTCGACGTTGGAGCGAGGCGACCAGATGAGCTTGGCCCCCTCGTCGGCCATGGTCTGCACGTCGATGGCACGCAAGCCGACGGCATGCACGATGGAGGTGTTCTCGTTGACGAGGTCCTGACCGCCGCCGTTATTGGCGCTGGTGCAAACGAACTCGTTGCGGGTGACATCGTCGATGCCCTCGGAGATGTGGGCGTGATAAATGCCAGCGGAGCGGGCACGGGACTCGGAGTCGATGGAAGGATAGCCGCAACCGGTGGAGAGCTGTGTTCCGCCGCTGTCACCCAAGGGGAAGGTGCGGTAGTCGACGTCGATCCCTTGCAGCCCTTCGAGGTCGTCCGAGCGGTCGAGATTTCGCAGCAGACCTGGGGCGCTGCCAGAACCAGCGATGCTGGTGGTGCCACCAAAGAGCATGCGCAACTCACCGTAGGTGACGTTGGCACCGCCGGAGACGGGGAGCTTGGTATGCGAGCGCAGTCCCTTTCTCCAGTCGTGGCGGTGTTCGTAGCGCTCCTGCGGATGCGTGGCAGGTGCCGCTTCACAGAAGGTGATGTGGTCGTGGGTGTTGATCAGCGAAGGGGAGATGACACCCTTGGCGCAGCTCACCACCGTGGCGCTGGCATCTTCGCAATCACAGCCAACGCAGCTAATGCGACCATTGCGGTTGCTGGAATCGAAGAGCACGCGACCGTTCTCGTAGATCTTGTTTCCGGCGAGTACGGTCCCTTCGAGGATGACCATCTTGCTCGAGCCTGCGGCGATGCTGCAGACGCCGTTGGTGCTTGCAGGAATGGTTCGCGAGCAGGTGACGCGGTCTGGCTCGACCACATCGGTTTCGTCGTCTGGCGTGTCGGTGTCGTCGGGGGTTTCCTCGACCTCGGCATCTGGGGAGACTTCGACATCCCCATCTGGCAAAATGTCGCCATCCTCTTGGTCGGGAGAGATTTCTTGGTCTGGGCCTGGCGGATTCTTGGGGTCGTCGTCACAGGCTGCAAGCGCGGCCGCCAGCAGCAAGACCGAGCACCACAATACGATTCCTCGATGCGTCATTCGAAGCTCCCTAACAAAAAACAAGACCGCGACCCTCCGCCGCGACCGCAAAGACTCACGCTAGCAACAGCACTAGGCCACGTCAACTCATTAGTGCCGCATCAAGAGGGATGCGCCCTTTCTCATTCGTTTTCGAGAGTTTTTGTCCATTGGGCGCTTGGCCTGTTTTCCCCAACTTGTTGATTGGGCGCTTGGCCTGTTCCCCAACTTGTTGATTGGGCGCTTGGCCTGTTCCCCCAACTTGTTGGCATTCGTTCGCTCTCGCGAGACCCTCGCAGCGCCGCCAGACTCAGAGCTCGATGCTCGCCAGGATACTCCCATCGGACTGACTCATCCGCAGCAGATGCTGCTCTGGCAGCAACACGAGCAACTCCCCCTCACGCTCGGCCAAATCGAGGATCTTTCGCGGCCACACATCTCGAAGCATCTCCGCAGGCAGTGACCAGGCCTCCTCCAAACGCGGCTCAGACAAACTCCACTTTTCGAAGTCACCATCTCGATCGGCGAGAAAGAGCGCGTCATTCGTGACCAAGAGATGGCTCAATCGGTGGACGTCGACCCGACGCGAGGCCAGGACCTCGGACTCGAGGCGTCGCAACTCCGCTTCCTCGAAACAGGCGCAATAGAGCTCGTCGCGTTGCAAGAAGAAGAGCCGAGCACCATCCTTCGAGAGCGCCGGAGCGACGGTGGTACTCGATGAAAACCAAAGTTTTTCGAGTACTTCAATTGACGCTTCGGCGTCGGTGAAGGTCAGCAGGCGCGCTCGGTCTCCCCACAGCATCCAACGATTGGCCCCGAGCCGCTGAACATAGGCCGAGTATCCCACCCGCAACACCGTGCGCGCGTTGTCGGCGAAATCTGAGCCCTCGACCGCCCAGAGCACCAGATCGTCGCTGGTCGAAAGCCAAGCGAGCAGCCCAGGACGTACGAAACCCAGCAGCCGGCGCGGCGTCTGTGTCCAAGCCGGGGTGATGGTGCGGTACTGGAGACTCTTCGAGTCCCATAGGTAGAGGATGTTGGTCTCACTCAGAACCACGAGCTGCCGGGCGCCATCTTCGAGCAGCACATCCCGGGCAAACTCCAGCCCCGACATGCCATTGATGGCGGCCACTGGCTCCAAGCTCGGGAGGCGTCGCAGGTGGATGGCATCGGCCGCGATGGTGGCCAGCATGTCCCCGGATGGCGACACCGCGATGCGCCGAACATCGCGTTCATGGCGCAGCTCCACTGGCGTTTGTGGCAGCGGAACCCCGCGACGCAGTGGCTTCTGCGGTGGCGATGAGCAAGCGAGCAGCAACACCGCGAAGGTCACCGCCAACTCACTCGACAGTGACGCTCTTCGCCAAGTTGCGCGGTTGATCCACATCGGTTCCCTTCAAGTCGGCGACATGATAGGCCAGTAGCTGCAACGGAACGACACTGAGCAAAGGCTGCAAGTGCTCACCCGCGTGCGGCACCTCGATCACCGCATCGCAGCGCTTGGCAAGCTCGACGTCCCCTTCTTCCACCACCGCAATGACCTTGGCCCCTCGGGCCCGAACCTCCTCGAGATTGGAGATGACCTTCTCGTAGGTGGGGTTGCGCAGTGCAATGATCACCACGGGAAGCTCCTCGTCGATCAACGCGATGGGGCCGTGCTTCATTTCGCCAGCGGGATAGCCCTCAGCGTGGATATAGCTGATTTCCTTGAGCTTGAGCGCTCCTTCCAAGGCGATGGGGTAGTGCACGCCACGACCCAAGAAGAGAAAGGACTTGGCGTGCATGTGCCGCGCGGCGAGCTCCCGGATTTCGGCGCTGCGCTCGAAGATCGTCTCGAGCTGCGCGGGCACGTGGCGAAGCCCCTCGAGCAGCTCTCGCGCCCGCTCGGCATCCAGCGTCCCGCGCCGGCGTCCAAGCCACACCGCCAACAGGAGTAGGCTCGCGAGCTGGGTGCTGAAGGCCTTGGTCGAAGCAACGCCAATCTCCAGATCGGCGCGGGTGTAGAGCGTGCCGTGAGAAGCCCGCGCAATACTGGAATCGACGACGTTACAGATGCTCAGTACATGCGCGCCACCCTCCTTCGCCAAGCTCAACGCAGCGAGCGTATCGGCGGTCTCACCAGACTGGCTGATCGGCACGAAGATTTGCTTCTCGTTCACCAACGGTTGGCGATATCGAAATTCGCTGGCCAGGTCTACTTCGGTGGGGACCCTCGCGAGCTGCTCAATCAAGAATTTCCCAACCAAGGCGGCGTGGTAGCTCGTACCGCAGGCGACCAGAAAGACCTTCTCCAATCCCGAGACCAGCGCATCCGGCGGCTCAGCCCCTTCGAGTCCTACCTCTGCCGCTTCGAGCTCGACCCTGCCGCGCAGCGTATCGATGAGGCGCGCAGGCTGCTCATGGATCTCCTTCAACATGAAGTGCTTGAAGCCTTGCTTCTCGGCGCTGATGGGATCCCACAGCACACGCCGTAGCGCGCGGTGAATGGGCTGACGCTCCGCATCGTAGAGCTGCACCCCCTCGGCATCCAGCAATGCGGTCTCACCGTCTTCAAGGAAAATGACATCTCTTGAATACGGAAGAAGGGCAGGGATATCACTCGCCGCATAGGCGGCGCCGCGACCCACCGCAAGCACCAGAGGACTCTGGTTTCGCGCCGCCACCAGGCGATCAGGCTCATGCGCGCTGAGCACCACCAACGCGTAGGAGCCACGGATCCGGTCGAGAGCCCCGTGCACGGCTTCGAGCAGGGAGGATCCAGCGCTGACGGCCTCGCCTATCAAGTGGGCCGCAATCTCCGTGTCCGTTTGGGACTCGAAAACATGACCCCGAGCGCTCAACTCCTCACGCAGGCTGAGGTAGTTCTCGATGATTCCATTGTGCACCAAGGCGATCGGACCAAAGCGATGGGGATGGGCATTCACCTCGGAAGGTCGCCCATGAGTGGCCCAACGCGTATGACCGATGCCAAGATGCCCTTCGGCAGGCTGCGCGAGCAGGGCCCTCTCCAGGTTCGAGAGCTTGCCTTGCGCACGCCGAAGCTCGAGCCCCTGCCCAGACCATATCGCGACGCCAGCTGAATCATAGCCACGGTACTCGAGACGACGCAGTGCATCGATGAGAACCTGGCTGCAGTCCTCACGCCCCACATAGCCAATGATGCCACACATGCCCACTCCCTTGCATTCGCTCGCTCTCGGGCACCGACCTCTCGACAGCGACAATTCCTTCGGAATGTCGAGAGGATGCGTGCCCTTCGCTCACTTTCGGTTGCATTCGCTCGCTCTCGGGCACCGACCTCTCGACAGCGACAATTCCTTCGGAATGTCGAGAGGATGCGTGCCCTTCGCTCACTTTCGGTTGCATTCGCTCGCTCTCGGGCACCGACGGCAGTTCGGCAGCACCGAAACGGTAATCAGAATACGTTCAACGAAGGCCCCTGGCGTCGCCAAGAGACCCAGAGGCGTCAGGCAAGCGCAGCGCAAGGCTCATGCCAGTCCCCTCAGACGCACGCCTTCATGAAGCGTCAAGGGCTCCACCACCGCGTCCTCCTCCACCACACAATCCTGCAAGACTGCATGGGCGCCAATCCTGGCGCCACGCCCAACACGACATCGCCCGCGCAAGACCGCCCCAGCCTCGATGAACACATCCTCGGCCAGCTCGACCTCCGGCTCGAGCTGCGTGTGCTCCGGAGCCTCGAGGCTCACCCCTCGACGCATCCAGTCGCGGTTGAGCCGACGTCGCAGCACCGCCGTCGCCTCAGCAAGCTGTACCCTATCGTTCACGCCCATCAGCGTCTCGGCTTGCGCATCTTCGAGCGCCACTGCGCCTGCTCCCTGGGTTACGGCAAGCTCCACGAGGTCCGTGAGGTAGAGCTCTCGCGTCGCCCCTTCCCGCGCCTGTACGCGCGCAAGATGGCGGCGCAAAAACGATTGCTCCACACAGTAGATGCCACTGTTCACCTCATTGACCAAGCGCTCCTCCGGGCTGCACTCCCTGTCTTCGACGATGCGCAGGACTTGACCCTCGGCATCACGAATCACCCGCCCGTAGCCCGTCGGGTCCTCCACCCGCATCGACAAAAAGGCCAGGCCACCTGCCACCCGCGCCTCAAAGAGACGCTCCAGGGCGGAGGCGCTCATGCACGGTACGTCGCCATAGACGATCATGAACCACTCGGCATCCTCTGGCTGCGCACACTCCAAGGCGGCACGCACTGCGTCCGCCGTCCCCTTCTGCTCGCGTTGATGGGCCACGCGAAGCTGCAAGCCTGAGTGCCGCTGCGCGAGCTCAGCCTCAATCTGCGCTCGCCCATGACCCAACACAAGAATGCCTCGCTCACAGGCAGCCTCTCGCAGAGCGCTGAGAACCCAGCCCAGCATCGACCGCCCCAGAATACGATGCAGGACCTTGGGTTGCGCCGACAGCATCCGCGTACCCTTCCCTGCTGCAAGGATGATTGCAGAGAATGATTCACCCTCGCCATGCTTCTGTGGACTCTCATCGTGCGCGCTCATCTAACTCCCCTCTCTGCTCATGACAGAACACTGACAGCCCGAGAATACGACCCGATTCTGCCCGAAGCCTAGTCTCGAAACCGAACGAGTGCCTCGGGGCTGTGCAGTTTCAGCTTTCGCTTGGGACACTCCAGCGGCGTCGACCAGCGCCCCGTCTCGTCGAAATCCACCTGCAGGGGCTGCTCCTGGTCCCCAACATAGAGGCTGAAACGCAGTGGATAGACCAGCTCACGCCGCTGCTTCAGCGTCAGCTCCCCTTTCTTACATTTGGCATCGACCTCGACCAGGGCAGTCCCCCGAAAGAAGCGATCGAAGAACGCGGCCAAAGACTGCCCCGCCGCGACTTCGAACGCCCGCTGCAGCTCATCGACGCCTCTCGTTTTCAGCGCACCGTCGCCTTTGACGAAGTCGCGCAAGGCAGCCTCGAAGCGCTCATCACCCACCGCCAGATCCAGCATGCGCATGATGAGCACGGCTTTGGCGTAGACGATGGGGAGGTACATCGGATCGAAAACCGTGAGCTCGGTCAAGGCGAGGTCCTGCTTTGGATTCTCGGCCAGCGCATCGAGGTATTCTTGCTTGAGACCATGCAGCCGCTCGAGGGAGCCTGACGAGCCCTCTCGCAAACCCCAGCGCAAACCCAGATAGCGAATCATCCCCTCGAGCAAGCGCGGATCGATGGGGGCCCCCAGCGATAGGTACTGGCGAGCCAGCAAATCGAAGACGAAGCTGGCCCCCTGCGCGCCGTCCAACACCCTTGGGCTTATCAGCATCAGCCCACCGTGGGCCGAGAAGAGCTCATCTTCCGCAGGCTCGAGCGAAGCCAGGGTCATGGCTCCATAAGGCCACTGCCCCAGGGTCTTGTCCAACTCGGCAACCAGGATATCCAGCGTACGCACGCTGAAGCTCTCCGATGCAGCCTGCTTCTGCCGCAACAGCTCCACTCCGGTACTCGCCAGGGGCTTCTCTGGAACCAAGCGCTCTCCACCGCAAAGCACGACCACC
>JAVFAO010000312.1:0-8401 GCA_034002465.1 Myxococcota bacterium | reverse complement strand
GCAAGCAAACAGAGGCGCCGCGCTCCACGAGCGCGAGCCGCAGGCGAAACACGATTACAGCTCGAGCCCTTCGAAGTCGTACTCTCTCGCGAGGTGTGCAGGGATGCGCTGGGCGAACGCGCGGATGGCATTCGCTGCGTCGGGGTCGTTCGAGCCATCGGCGACCCGTTCGAGCTCGCTTTTGATCACTCCACCCGATTTCTGCAAGACACGTCCGAGCTCGACCACTTTGTGCATCGCCGTCTCCATCTCCTGCGCGTCTGCGGCGAGCGGCAGAGCTTCAATCAAGAGCTCGTAGCCTCGTCCCACGAAGTCCAGGTTTTCTGCATTCGCATTGGCGAGGTACATGCGGCTCGCTGCATCGGCGAGTCCGAAGCGCATGGGAAAGCTTCGCGGGGAGAGGCGCACCGCTTCGAGCAGCAGCGCCTTGGCATCGCCGTGGCGCTGCAGGTTGAGGTAGACCAGCGCAGCGTCGTAGAGGGCGTTGGGGTTCTCTGGCACCTTGGCGATGGCGGACTCGAGCAAGGAGACCGCCGCTTGTTGGTCGTTGTGGTGTTGGAAGAAGAGCTGGGCGGCGCGGATTTCGTAGCGCCAGCTGTGTACGCCTCCGCGCTCGACGAGTCTCCGCAGCAGCCTGAGTGCCTGTTGTGGAGAGCGTTGTTCGAGGAGGCTGAGCGCGTGCTCCTCGAGCCCGTAGCCTGTATTCAAATGGCGAGACATCAGCGGCATCAAGGCGAGTGCGTCGTCGAGTCGTTCTTGGCGGATGTAGAGGTAGAAGAGCAGGCGCGTGAGGCGCCACTGTTGGGGGTCTTGGGCGCGTTGTCGCTCGACGAGCGCGCTGGCTTCCTCGAGGATTTGGTGTTGGAACAAGGTCTCTGTGTAGGTCTGTGCGGCGCTGAGCAGCTGCTCTCCGTCGTCGCTTTCGAGTAGGATCTGTTTCCACGCGAGGAGGTAGAGATTGAGGTCTTGCTTGGGGTCGAGCAGTGTTGCGCGCAAAAAGAGCAAAGCGACGTTCTGGGGTGCACGTTGCAGGGCTTGCTCGTAGAGCGCTTGGATGGCGTCGAGGCGGCCGTGTTGGGCGTAGACATTGGCGAAGGCTTCGACACGCGCTGCATCGATGTGGGGACTGTCGAGAAGTCGCTCGACGAGGCCTTGGGCGGCGGGGCCGTTGCTGGCGGCGAGGTACATGTCGAAGAGACTGAGTAGGGCGTCGAGCCGTTCGGGGTCGGCGCTGAGGACCTTCTCGAGCAGGGCAGCGCTGCGTCGCTCGATATCGATGCCAGAGCCAAGGCTGCGGTAGCTGTTGGCGAGGGCGAGCCAACTCGCGCTTTCTTGGAAGCCAGGCTCGTACTGTCGTAGCACGGCATAGGCCTCGAAGGGGATGCCCGCGCCGTTGGCGAGGTAGCGACTCAGGTCGAGGACGATGAACAGGCGTTGGCTCTCGTCTGGGCTGGCTTTGATGATTTCATCGTAGCGTTGGAGAATACGTTCGAGCTCGCCATGGGCGCGTAACAATTGCAGATATTGATTGAGCGTGGCTGGTTCGGGGGATGATTGAACGGCGAGATAGGCGTCGAAGGCGTCGAGGCTCTCCTTGTGGCGGCCGAGCTCCAGAAGAAGCTGGGCACGCAGCAGCAGCGCCCACTCTGCCTTGGGGGTCTTGGCCAGGTGGGTCTCCACTTTGGTCAAGAGGGTGGAGGGGTCCGCTTTGCCGCGATAGGCTTCAATCCACTGGTGGCGGGCCTCTCGGTGAAGCCAGTGTGAGCCTTTGCTGCGCTCCATGATGGCTTCGTAGATGACGATGGCGTCGTCCTGGCGGTCGAGGAGCAGGTAGAGACCGGCGATTTCGAGCTCGGCCCGGCTGCGCTCTTCGATGTTGCGCCCTGCCAGTTCGGCGGCGACGCGGTACTGCTCGATGGCCTGTTCCCAGAGCTGTCGCTCATGGAAGATTGCGCCCAACTCCCAGCGCAAGTACTTGTCTTTGGGCCGTCGCTCGACGATGTGCAGGTAGCGTTGCACCGCCTCTTCCTGGCGTCCTGCGCGCAGCGCGATGTCTCCGAGCTCTCTCAGGATGTCGATTTGTTCATCGACGTCGTCTGCCTTCTCCAGCGCGGCCTCGAAATCGGCGTTGGCTTCCTCGCTGAGCCCCAGCTCCGCATAGGCTTGACCGCGCAAGCTCAAAAGCTGCCAGCTCGTCTCGCCTTGGCGCTGCGCCTCGCTGAGGTAGTCGATGCAACGCTGTTGAGCGCCACGCTGGGCCTCGAAGCGACCCAGGATAATCAGCAAGACTGTGTCAGAGGGAGACTTCGCGAGTTCAGCTTGGTAGCGCTCGATGAGCGCGTCCAGGTTGTCGCCGTTGGGTACCCGGCTCTTGATCTGCTGAAAGGCGTAGGCGTTGAACGGATCCTTCTCCAGGATGGCGAGGAGGCGCTCGAGGATCTTCGTTTCCCTTTGGACGTCATGGACCTGCCATTCCTCTGCGGCGGCAGCGAGAGGGAATGCGAGCATGCACCACGACAGCACGGCGAGCAGACAGGCCCTTCGCATCACATCAACTCTCCAAAAAACTGGACGAGCAGGGAGATCGCGAATTCCCCCTGCAGCTCTCCGTTGAAGCGGCTGCTGTCCGAGACCAAGCGTCCATCGCCAACGAGGTTGACGTTGATGAGCTCGTCGTCCCAGCCCAAGGGGAGCACGAAGCTGAGGCCAAGCAGCGCCACTTCCACTTGCTCCACTGGGGTCAGGTTCTGCTCCAAGAGCTGCTCGCCTGGTGTGCCTCTGCCATGGAGGCCAAAGAGGTCGAGCTGGAAGCGATACAAGTCGAGCTGGTCGTTGAGCGTGACCGAGAAGCGAGCCTCTGTCGCCTCCAGCAGCGGGGCGTAGCGACCACTGGCGCGCAGCCCGTGGGAGAGGAGCAGTTCGAGGGCTGCCTGCATGTCATCCTCACTTGCTCCGAAGTGCAGCTTGGCTTCGGCGAAAGGTGTGTGCCCCCATCCGTCTTTGGTGGCAAAGCGTTGTGTTCCAATCCAGCGCTCCTCGGGAGCTGCAAAACTGAGCCCGCCTGAGTAGCCCAGAGCAGCGCTCATCCACACCCTCTTGTCTGTATTCGCGCCTATTTGAAAGGCGAGGGACGCGGTGGCTGCATTGCCGAGCCCGTCGCCAACCCGAGCGTTGACGGTGGCCTGCCCACCCCAGAAGATGTCCTTGGCCAAATCGAAGAGATGTGCAGCCCGCAGCTGTGCTGCGGTGGACCAGCTTTCGTATTCAGAGATTCCCTGATCGAAGAAGGCGAGGCGCGTCTGGGAGAACAGCTCCAGCAGGCTTCGTGGCACAAAATCGGTGTGCTTGTTGGGGAGCTTCGACGCCTCGGCGTAGCTCACCAGGGCGTCGACTCGCAGCCCGTTGAGCGGCGGCACAAGGAGCTCGAGCTGCTCGCGGATTCGACTGGGGGCAAAGTCGGCGTCGAGCTCGAGGCGTAGCCGTGCGGGCAGGTCGTCATCGAGCCGCAGGTCATCATCGTAAATGGCGCGCAGTCCAAACTCTGGGCCCATCATCTGCCCCCAACGCAAGCGTGCATGGTAGCCTGCTCGGGCAGACAGGAAGACGGAGTTGCCGCGATGCCTGAGCCCCCGATCCTCCCAGCTCGAGCGCTGGTTGGTGTTCAAGGGGTGGTACCAGAAGAGCTCTGCCAGTCCGCCGTAGAGCGTGTCGTCTCGTCGCAGATCGATGGGGTCGTCGAAGAACGGACCGGCTTCGCTGACGCTGAGTCCGGGCCGCATCAAGAATGTGTGGTTGTCATGTCCGAGGTAGCCGTCCACGCGCAAGATGAGCTGCTCCTGTCGGCTGCGCTTGCTCCAGAACTCGGCGTGTGGTCTCGGGTTGGGATCTGGCGGTGTGGTGACGGCCCCCGAGCAGTTCTGACTGCGCTGCTCGAGTTCGAGCGAGGCGCGCGCTGCTGTTTCGAGACCCTCGAGCTCGCTGGCGAGTGCCTCGAGATTTCCTGATTTCCATTGTTCTTCAATGCGTTGGCGGGCGACGCGTAGACGTTCGATGGATATCCCAAGCAGCTCGCTCTGTTGCTGGATGCAGTCTGGATTGAACTGCTTTTCTAGCCCATCGACCTGCAGCAGGAGCTCGTCGACCGCTTGCAACAGGACTTGGGCTGCTTCGAACTGCTCACGTCCGACCAGCCAGCGTCGGCCTGCGTCGGAGCCAAGCTGCAATCGTAGGCTAGCCAGTTCGTCCTCTGAGAGTGCCGCCGCGTAGCGAATCATCGCGATGGCCGCGGCTTCTCGCCGAGTAGCGGCGCTCGACGCGAGCTCTTCGCGGAGCAGTGTGCGGCTGGCTTCGCTGTCGATGGCGGCGAGCACCTCGCAGACCAGCGGATGTAGACGCTGGTCGTCGAGCAGTGGGGCGAGTTGCTTTTCGTCTCCACTGACGGCGAGCTCGGTGAGCTGGCGCAAGGCGGCGGCCTGGGTATCGACGCTGCTTTCGTGCAGTGCCTGCAGCGCCTGCTCGCGGCTCTGGCTCCAGGCCAAGTTGGGCATGAGCAAGATCAGAAAGGTGGCCACGAGCGAGACCCTCGCGACCTTTCCGAGACAGTGTTGGGTGTGGGAAATGGCTTGGCTCATCGCGCCCACCAGGTGTGAGGCACGTACGGGTCAAGGGCTTCGAGGAAGCCCCATTCGTTCGCGCGGGCGTCGAAGAAGGCGGGGTTGGGGTTGCCGAAATGGGCGAAGATCGAGAGCATGACGATGTGTCGTGCGATGGCGCGAGAGTCATACTCGTCGAGGGTGGCGAGGAAGGTGCTCTGTCTGGTGTCGTCGCTCTCGGCGTTGAAACGGTAGGAGAGCTCGAAGCCTGCGACCTCGAAATCGAAGATCGCGCGGGCCATGACGTAGAGGACCAGGGCATCGGCGTCTCGAGAGACCAGCAATTCGCGACTGAGGACGTCGACGCCGCCTGCGAGGTCGAGCTCGGTGAAGAAGTTGCTGTCGAACTCCCAGACACCAAAGCCGAGGCGGGCGCCGATCTGCTCGCTGCTCTCCTCGATGCCTGGTCCTTCGAAGGCGCGACGAAAGACATTTCCGTACATGGCGAGCCCGTCTCGGTATCGGCCTCCATCGTGGTATTCCACGTGGAGCCGCCCTGTGATGAAAGTGTGCAACGGCTCCGAGGGCTCGGGCAGGGTGAGGAAGGTGGTTCCGAGGCGCGCGAGGATGAGCAGGTCGTCTTCGATGAGCTCGTAGCCGAGCTCAGCCACGTGCAGGCTGGTGAAGACGTTGCTCTGGCTGAAGAAACCGTCGCTGCTGAGTCTGGGCATCCCCCCAGGGTAGAAGGTGAAGCGGGTCGTGGCGTCGAGCAGCAGCTCACCCTCGACTTCGACCCCGAGTCGTGCTCTGGCGCCCGCCCAGAGTCGGCCCGCATCGGCAGGCGAGGGTGGGTTGAGGAAGAAGAAGTCCAAGACGCTCGGGGAGGCTTGGGGGGCGGGGGCAGCGAGGGGCTCGTAGTACAAGGTTGCGCCACCCTCCAAGGCGAAGGCGCCAGTCCACTCATTGCGGCTCAGCTCGCGGGCGCCGAGCAGGAGGCTTGCATCGACGTGCGGGGCGACCAAACGCTCGGGCCATCCGCGTTCGAAGAAGGCCGTGCCTTGCTCGAGCCCTGCGTTGGCGAAGAGCACCCATGCGTAGGGTGGAATGTCGTCGACGTACCAGTCGGGCTCGTCATAGGCGGGCAGAGGCGGGCGCTTGCCAGTGAGCTGACGATACTGAAGGTCGAGGAAGGATTCGAGGCCGCTGAGCTGGCTCTCTTCGAGGTAGCTGGTGTGGGCGAGCTCGGTGCGGACCCGAAAGAGGCTGTCTTGCTCGCCGTTCTCGATGCGTCGGTCGAGGTTGCTCCACTCGCTCTGGAGGGCGGCCCGATGTGACCAGATGTGGTCGACGCGCAGCTCGGCGACGTCTTGTCGCCGGGCAAAGAAGTGGTCGTCGTAGAAGCTGGAGAAGATGGCCTGCATCCAAAAGGCAGGCGCTTTGGCGTCGTCGTCATCATAATAGTAGCTCTCGTCGACGCAGCGTTCAATCTCGGTGCTGCGCGTCTCGAGGATAAGGAGCTGTTCGTCGAGGCGCTGCCGAATGCTCTGGTCTTGGGCCTCGGCGCCGATGGCTTCCTCTGCGGTTGCGCGCGCTTCATCGATGAGCGGCTGAAGGTCGCTGTTGACGCACCGTTCACGTTGGGCCGAGACGGCGCTTTGCACGGCGTTGCGCAGGCGCAGCTCGAGTTCATCGATGCGGGCAGGGAGCTGACGCAACGACATGTTCAGCTCTGGCGCTTGTCGGAAGCGCAGGAAGCGCGTGGCTTGCTTCTCGAGCTGAGCCCGTTCGCGCTCGGCGAGCTCTTGGCAGTCATCGGTGGCCGAGGGGTTGCGCATCAGCAGGAAGGCGAGTCCCTCACTTTCGAGGACCTGAGTGAGCGCTGGTGTTTCTTGTGTTTCGCGAGTTGCCGTGGTGGCTTGAGTGGCTTCGCGCCAGCGCTGGATGAGAGGGCAGAGCGAGAAGCTGCCCATGGGCGCAGCGGCGAGCGCTTCGATGGCGCTGAGGCGGACCTCGAAGCTCTCATCAGCGAGGGCGTTGTAGGCGATGGCCATGCGTTCGAAGCTGGGTTGTTTGGCGCAGGCGGCGAGGTTGCTGATGCGCACGCTGGCCTCTGGGTCTTCGGCGAGTCGCTGGAAGACGTCGATATCGACGGCTTTTCGTTCGGCGAGCGCAGCGACGGCGAGCTGTCGAATGATGGGGCTTGGGTCACTGGAAGCGACCAGCAGCGCTTCTGTGGCGGTGGCGGAGTCTCGCTCTGCGAGCTGGTCGAGGAGCTCGAGTCGCTGGGCGAGGTCACCCGTGCTCAGTTTCCAAAGCAGCTTCTCTTCGGGGTCATCTTGGGCGAACCCGTTGGTCGTATGCAGGCTTAGACCCAAGACGAGGATGAAGGCAATCTGTGCTGGTCTGGGCACGCTCACTCCGTGCAGGGGGCTAGCAGGCGCTGGGCAGCACCCGTTGGGGTGGAGGTGATGGGGTGAAAGCTGTTTCACGTGAAAGCTCGCTCCGCTTTCCTGACATGGCCTGCGCGGCGAGGGCGCGCCTCATCAGAGCTCGCCTTTGCGTCCGATGAGCCTGAGGTAACGGCTGCGCTCGCCCGAATCGAGCAAGAAACCTGGGATGGGCACGATGGAATAGCTATCCAGGTGCGCTTGTGCCCATCGTTCGAGCGCTTCTGCAGTGATCCGATATCGCCGCCAACCGTCGAGGAAATCGACGCTCAACGGCTCACCTTCAGCGCAGGTCTCACAGCTCAGCAGCAGCCAGCCGCCTGGTCGCAGTACGCGAGCAAGTTCGTCGAGGGCCTCCTCCAAGTGCTCCACCCACTCCAGGAAGCTGAGCCCGATGGCGAGGTCGAAGTGATGGGAATCAAAGGGCAAGCCCTCTTCGATGTCGATAGGGAAGAAGGGGGTATTGGGGACGCGCTCAGCGGCCTGGGCGCACATCTCGACGGACACGTCGACCCCGACGAGCTGCGCACCCATGGCGACGAGGCGCTCGGCGAGCTCCCCGGTGGCACAGCCTACATCGAGCACCTTGCGTCCGCGGGGGCTGCCGCATTGCGCGAGCAGCGCGTCGAGGTGAGGGAAGGGATCCCACTGCACTTCAAGGCGCACGTCTTCGTATTCTTCAGCGAGCGCATCGAAGAGTAAAGCAGGGGCTTTGGGGGAGGTCTCGCTCACGCCGACTCCTGGACAAGCAGCCGCTGTGATCGTAGCGTGCTGCCGACGAACGGCGCGGCTGGCGCGCCGTGCCCGAAGAACGAGAGGGGCTGCAATGGCTTACATGCTGGCCATCGATCAAGGCACCACCGCAACGACGGTCATCATCCTCGACAAAGCGCTTCATGTCCATGCTTGCGCCAACCGTGAGTTTCCGCAGATCTATCCGCGACCTGGCTGGGTGGAGCACGACCCTGAGGCGATCTATGCCACCGTGCTTGCGGCGGTCGCCGATGCCCTCGCCCAAGCCAACCTCGACGGCAAGCAGATTGCAGCCATTGGTCTCACCAACCAGCGAGAGACCACCGTCGTTTGGGAGCGAGCTGGGGGCAAGCCGCTGCACAACGCCATCGTCTGGCAGTGTAGGCGCACGCAGCAGGCCTGTGAGGCGCTGCGCGCTGCTGGCCACGAGGCGCTGATCCAGAGAAAGACTGGGTTGGTCTTGGATCCCTACTTCTCGGCGACGAAGGCCGCATGGATTCTGGACCACAGCCTGAGCCGCGCGCGCGCTGAGCGCGGCGAGCTCTGCTTTGGCACCATCGACTGCTTCCTGCTCAATCGTCTGACTGGCGGCGACGTGCACGTCACCGA
>JAVFAO010000311.1:0-8416 GCA_034002465.1 Myxococcota bacterium | reverse complement strand
CCAAGCGCTTCTTCACCGACACCTACCAACGATTCGACTTTCCGCTGCCCGGTGCCAAGCGCTTCGTCGAGGCAGTGCACCGCGCCGGTGCAACCGTGTGCTACCTCACAGGCAGAGATGTGGGACGCATGCTCGTCGGCACCACCGAGAGCCTTCGACAATACGGCTTCCCTGTCGGCATCGTGGGCACGATGACCATCGTCAAGACCGACTTCAAGCTCGACGATGCGGCCTTCAAACACGAAACGGTGGACTACCTGCAACGGCTTGGAAGCGTGGTCGCGGTCTTCGAAAACGAACCGGAAAACGCCAACATGTTCCTGGGTGAATTCCCATATGCCGAGAGCTTCTTGCTCAACACGCACCACCGCCCCGACGCCCCGGCACTGCACGAACGCATCCACGTCATCCAGGACTTTCGCTGCAGCCCCAGGTCGAGCGCAGCCTGAGCCAGCATTCGTTCGCTCTCGGGCACCGACCTCGCGGCAGCAGCCATTCCTTCGGAATGCCGCGAGGGTGCGTGCCCTTCGCTCACTTTCGATTGCGTCCGCCCAGCTCCCAGCGTAGCTTAGCCAACACAGGCGCGCGGCTGCCTTTCCACTCCCAGAAAGAAGAATGCGCGCCCGAACACTTCGTGGGGAGCTGCCCCACACCCCAGCAAAGGGCTAGCCCTCTGAAATTCCTCTTTTTTCATGTCGATGGAAAACACAGCCATCAGTAACACCCTTCTTCCGCTGGGCGCTGAGCGCGTCAGGCCTTAGGAGTCGAGCATGCATCCAATGGCGCAGCGTCTGCTGCAGAGCAGTGCTTGGTCAGACTTGATGATGGGCAACCACGCCTTGGTCCGCGCAATGATCGAGGCAGGCACCCGCGTCGTCACCAGCTATCCAGGCTCCCCCACACCAGAGATCGCCGACGCGATCATGACCATCCCCGAAGAGCACCGCCCCTTCTACTTCGAGTTCTCGAGCAACGAGAAGGTGGCGACCGAGGTCGCCTTCGGGGCCGCCATGAACGGGCACCCCTCCGTGGTCTTCTTCAAGTCGGTCGGCCTCAACGTCGCCGCTGACACTGTGGTGCAACTCCCCTTGATGCGTATTCAGGGAGGAATGGTCATCGTCCTGGGCGATGACCCTGGTGCCAACTCCTCGCAGAACGAGCAGGACAACCGCCACTTCGCGCGCATGGCCTACATTCCGGTCTTCGAACCAGGCAGCGCCTCACAGGTCTACCAGCACTTTCTCGAAGCTGCGGCGCTCGCCGCCCGCGAGCAGAGCGTCGTCTTCCTGCGTCTGAGCACACACGTCTGCCACCAGCGAGAACGGGTCGACTTCGCCGCCTACACAGCCAGCGAGCACAACTGGGCTCCCCGCTTCGAAGCCAAGGGCGGAGAGTTCATCCCGATCACCAGCGCTGTATTCCCAATGAAGCAGAGGGCTCTCGAACGACTCGAGCGACTGCGCACCGACGCTGCCCGCTTGGCCCACACTTGGCGGCCCGCCTCAGGCTCGCGACTCGGCGTGATCGCCAGTGGTCTCTCGGCTGCGGCGGCACGAGAATGCATCGAACGCGCCGGCGCCGACATCGATTTGCTGGTCTTGGGGCTCACCTATCCCCTTCCAGTGAAGAGTGTCAGCGACTTTCTGCGCAGCCACGACGAGGTCTACTTGCTCGAAGAGCTCGACCGCATCGGCGAGTCTGAGCTCAAGTCCCTGGCATGGGAAGAAAAGCTGAGCACTACTCTGCACTTCCGCCCCGACGCCTACCTGATGGGCGAGCTCGATCCGGTGCGCGTGTGGGCCCTCTTCGGCAAGACCTGGCCCGACATCTTCGCTGCCCGAGAAGAGCGGCCTGCTCTTGAAGCTACGGTCGTCCGAGTGCCTACCTTCTGCCCTGGCTGTGGCCATCGCGCCGCCTTCTTCGCCATCCGCGACGCGCTCCCCCCCGACAGCATCACTGTTGGCGACATCGGCTGCCACACCATGGGCGCTTTCGAACCCTACCGCATGGGGCAGTCGTTGCTCTGCATGGGCCATTCCGTTGCGAGCGGCTCGGGCTACGCCATCAACAACAGCAGCCGCAAGGTGATCGCCTTCGTTGGCGACTCAACCTTCTATCACGCCGCCATTCCCGCCATCGTCAACGCCATCTACTACGAGCACGACGTGCTGCTCGTGGTCATGGAGAACGGCACCACCGCCATGACGGGACAGCAGACCAACCCCAGCTCCGCCGAGGCACTGCGTCGTATTCCAATCGAGCGCATACTCGAGGGACTTGGCGCGCCCTTCGTGAAGAAGGTCGATTGTTACCAACACGAGAAGCTGCAAGCCACCGTCCAGGAGGCGCTCGCCATCAAGGGGTTCAAGGCCATCATCGCCAGCCACCCATGTATGCTCAAATTTACCCGTGCCATGCGCCGCAAGGGTCGAGAGATGCCCATGGTCATGAGCGTCAAAGCTGAAGCCACTGCAGCGCAGTGCGAAGCAATCTTGCGTTTCGACTGTCCGTCCTTCATTCGGAGCGACGATGGACGCGTCGAGATTCATCCCGGTCTGTGCATTGGTGATGGCTCCTGTCGCGCCGCCAGCCCAGAAGGCATGCTCGAACTGCGCAAACGAGGAGGGCAGTCATGAACTCTGTACGCAACATCTACCTCTGCGGCGTCGGCGGACAAGGCATCGCCCTGCTCAACGAGGTGCTCCTGCGCGCCTGCGCCCGCGCTGGGCACCAGGTCCGAGGCGTCGAAACCCACGGCCTCGCCCAACGCGGAGGAACCGTCCGAGCACACCTGAGGCTCGGTGAGGCAATCCACACCCCCCGTATTCCAGACGGAGAAGCGGACCTCGTGGTCGCCCTGGAGCGACTGGAGGCCATTCGCGGCACCATCGACATGCTCAAGCCAGGCGGCACCCTGCTCTACTACGACACCATCCAGCAACCCACCCTGGTTCGCGCCGGCGCCACGAGTTACCCCGCAACCGAGGCATTGCTTCAACGCTGCCAGGCACTTGGTGCGCGGGTGGAACGACTGCAGCTCGACGAGGTTCCCGAGAAACAGCAAAACGTGGCGCTGCTCGCCAGACTTGGCGCACTGGGTCTCATCGACCGTGTCGACGGAGCTACCATTCGCGCTGCTCTCGAAGAGGTGCTGCCCCCTCACGCCCTCGAGAAAAACCTCGCCATCGTTGAGCGCATCGAGGAGCTGCCCACCGACTGAGGCTGCCGAACGCAGCAGGACCTCGACGAGCGCGCCCTGCGTGGAGCGCGGGGCATTGCTCCTCAAGCAGAGCAGCAATGAGCCACGACACACACTTTCTCAGGCGCTTACGCCGAATCAACCCCGCTGCCGAGAGGCTCGCCCTCTCCCTCTACCGCCATCCAGAACAGCTTCAGTTCGTTCGAGAACAATCAGGTCTCGCTCACACCCGAATGGCCATTGCCCTCGAAGCGGGCGAGCACCCCGCCACCCTGGTCGTCAGCGCGGACGGAGCCTTTGTCACCTGTCTCAGCGCTGCGATGTCACGTGGCGACACGCCTCTGCTTGGGTGGTCGCAGTTCACCACGTTGCTCGAACGCTTCGAACACCTGAGTACACTGCTGTCCAGCCCCCAAGAGCAGCCTCTGCTCAGCCGCATTGCACGGCATAGCGCCTGGCTCAGACTCGACGACTTGGAGGCTGCCCGCGCGCTTGGACCGCTCTTGCGGTCCAGTTTTCTTCTGCGTCTTTTCGAACACGCTGAGCTCTTCTCTCAGCGACGAGTGCTGCTCTCCAGCATCGCTGCGCCATACGACTCGGGTACGCTCAGCTTGTGGGCTGACGAATGGCGCGATCTCTGGGCGATTGGCGTGCTTACGCTGCTTCTCTTCGATGATGTCGAAGACTATCGAAGACTGGCCAGAGAGAGTGGAATCGGCCCCCCTTTCGTCATGAGCAGCCTCAGCGCGAGGACCCGCTTTCTGCCGAGTGCGCTGATGGGGGTCTGGGCGAGCGCCCGCTGCGGCCATCGTTTCCTCCCTGCACTCAGGCGTCGTCTTCGTCACGCTTGGCAATGCTTCGAGCTCATCGATGCGATGGCGGCATGGACGGCGCTTGGGCTCCGACACCGAAGACTTCGAACACAGGTGAGCAAGGAGCTAGAGAAGTTGTCGAGTCAGCGCATACCCGCCGAGTGGCGAGCTGAAGCGGATAGGTTTCGAAAGCATTTTTTGAATACGCTCGAGGAGCCGGAGGCAGCGATTCGAGCTGCTCAGCGGCTGGCCGGTCAGTGGCTTGGTCGAGAGGCTTCAAGTGAAGAGCTGGCCCTCACTGCGCGAAGCCCGCTCGTGCTGGACCACTCGGCAGCATGGACCTTCGCCCTGCTGACACCCTGGGCAGCGAGCGCGGAGCTTGGGGACTTTTTGTCGGTTGGGCACTCGGCCTGTTCCCCCAACTTTTTGTCGATTGAGTTGGAAGGAGGAGAGCTCAGCGCGGAGTGCAGCGACGGTGAGTTAGGGCATAGCTGGTCGAGCATCTCTGCGGCTGCATGGCGCGAGGTCCAGGAGCAGGAGGAGCTCGAGCTCAGGGTGCCTTGTACCTGCGGGTCGAGTAGAAAGATGGTCGAGTGTTGTGGTCGAGCACTTGCCACTGAATAGGCAGAGAAAAGGGATTCCAAAGGGCGAGCCCTTTGGCGGGGTGTGGGGCAGAGCCCCACGAAAGCGAGCTGCGCGAAGCGCACGAGCCATCACAGCAAGGCGAGCTGCCCGAAGCGCACGAGCCATCACAGCAAAACGAGCTGCGCGAAGCGCACGAGCCATCACAGCAAAACGAGCTGCGCGAAGCGCACGAGCCATCACAGCAAGGCGAGCTGCGCGAAGCGCACGAGCCATCACAGCAAGGCGAGCTGCGCGAAGCGCACGAGCCATCACAGCAAAACGAGCTGCGCGAAGCGCACGAGCCATCACAGCAAAACGAGCTGCGCGAAGCGCACGAGCCATCACAGCAAATCGAGCTGCGCGTAGCGCACGAGCCATCACAGCAAAACGAGCTGCGCGAAGCGCACGAGCCATCACCGCAAAACGAGCTGCGCGAAGCGCACGAGCCATCACAGCAAAACGAGCTGCGCGAAGCGCACGAGCCATCACAGCAAGGCGAGCTGCGCGAAGCGCACGAGCCATCACAGCAAAACGAGCTGCCCGAAGCGCACGAGCCATCACAGCAAAGCGGCCAAGTGAGCAAGCGAGCAAGCACATCCTCACCTACATGTCGCCCTGCGTTTCTGCGGCCTTGCCCCCAATTGTTGCGCTGCAGCCCGCTTTATGACAGAGCTTGGATTGCGGTACCTGCCAGGGAGGCAGCAGCCGCGTCAGCGAGCCAGTGGCTCAGGATCTTCGACGATCAGGGATGATCGATGCGCCTACTTCGTCGCAAAGTGAATCGCAAGCTCGAGCCAGGTCGACGTAACCGTAGCCGCCGAGAGTTGTTGTGGCGAGGGGTTCGCGTGCTTGCGCTGTTGCTGGTGGTCGTGGGCACAGCGAGCGGCCTGCCCGTTCTGGGATACCTCGGATATCGTCAGGTGCTCGCGTCGGGCTATTTTGCACCACGAAACATCACGGTCAGCGGACATGAGCGGGTCAGCCGCGACACCATCGTCGATGCAGCGGGTTTGAATGACGCTGGGGTCAGCCTCTTCGACTTCGACACCGATGAAGCTGCCGAGCGGATCGCTGCGCTGCCCTGGATCGCAGACGCCACAGTCCACAAGAATCTGCCCGACGAGGTCTTCATCGAAGTCAGCGAACGCGGATGGCGCGGAGCCATTCTCGACGAGGAGCTCCTGCTCGTCGGTGAGGATGGAGAGCTGATCGAAGCCTACGACGGAAAAAACGTCCGCCTAGAGGGCCCCATCGTCAGCGGCAAAGGGCTGGCGAAATGGGATGCGGATGCTCGGGCGCGCGCAGAGCAAGCCTTCGAAATTGCATCGCTTTACGAATCGACGGGGCTGCATCTCCGGGCTCCTTTGAGCCAGGTCGATGCGGATCCGCTCTTGGGCTTCTCGCTCTTCGTCGGTCGTACTGAGGTTCGCCTCGGCACCGATCGCTTCGAGCAACGTCTACAGCGCCTTGGCGAGCTATTCGCCGCCCTGGATGAGCGCAAGGTGGAAGCCGAGTATGTCTTGCTCGATCTCGAGCGTCTCGATCATGCGGTCATCAAAGCGCGACCGCGGCTGAGCCTGAGCCCGCCACCGAGCGCGGAACCAGCCAGCCCGGAAAAGGTCGTTGTGAAAGCGAAGAAGAAGTCACATAGCAAAGCGAAACCCGGTGACGCTTCGGCAGACACCGGCGCGACGCAAGTCCCATCAGCAGAGCCAGCTCTCGAAGATGTTGATTGAGGAGCGGCTTTAGCTGGGCATCGAGCCCATACGTGAAGACTGGATGCTTGCGCCACGGATGCGGCGTGGTGGCGATAGGGGGCACGGTCTCGAGGGTCGTGCAAGCAAGTCAGGGAGTGACGAGTCATGGCCAAGCACGGTGAACTGATTGTTGGATTGGATATTGGGACGACCAAGGTCTGCGTGGTCGTTGGGGAAGTCACCGAGGACGGTATCGACGTCATCGGGATCGGCTCACACCCTTCGAAGGGCCTTCGCAAAGGCGTCGTCATCAACCTCGAAGCGACGGTGTCGTCGATTAAGCGAGCCGTCGAAGAGGCAGAGCTGATGGCAGGCTGTGAGATCAGTACCGTCCACGCGGGCATCTCAGGCGGCCACATTCGCGGCTTCAACAGCCACGGCGTCGTCGCCATCAAGAGCGGCGAGGTCACCGCAAATGACGTAGCTCGCTGCATCGAGGCAGCCAAAGCGGTGGCCATCCCATCGGATCGGCAGGTGCTGCATGTCATCCCTCAGGAATACATTATCGACGGCCAAGCCGGAATTCATGAAGCCATCGGCATGGCAGGTGTGCGACTCGAAGCCAAAGTCCACATCGTCACCGGCGCCGTGAGCAGCGCACAAAACATCATCAAGGCGTGCAACAAGTGCGGCCTCAACGTCTCTGCGCTGGTGCTCGATCAGGTGGCCAGCAGCAGCGCGGTCTTGACCGAAGAGGAGAAGGAGCTCGGCTGTGCTGTGGTCGACATCGGCGGCGGCACCACCGACATCGCGCTCTGGTCCCGGGGTACAGTGGTGCACTCTTCGGTGGTCGCCGTCGGCGGCAATCACCTCACCAACGACATCGCCGTCGGACTGCGCTCCCCGATGGCCGAAGCAGAGCGCATCAAACACAAAGCAGGATGCGCCATGGTCTCGATGGTGGGGCCCGAAGAACTGATTGAAATCCCCAGCGTCGGTGGCAGGGCACCTCGCTCGCTGCCGCGCCGAGTGCTCGCCGAAATCATCGAACCTCGGATGGAAGAGATCTTCGCCCTCGTCCATCGCGAGATTCAGAACTCGGGCTTCGAGGAACAGCTCTCGAGCGGCGTCGTGCTGACCGGTGGAACAGCAATCCTCGACGGAATCCCAGAACTTGCGGAGCAGATTCTGCAATTGCCCGTGCGCCGGGGACTTCCTCGCCGGGTCGGTGGTCTGGTCGATGTCGTGCGCAGCCCCAAGTTCTCGACCGCCGTCGGTTTGGTCGGCTACGGCGCAAGCCATCACGACGAAGACCTGTTCAAAGTCAAAGAAGAACGCATGCTGCAGCGCATGCGGCGGCAGATCAGCTCCTGGTTCCGCGAAATCGTCTGAGCCAGCTATGCTGCCACAACGCACTCCCTCGCTCACCTTGGTCGCCGCCCTCGACGCCGACGGCGGCATTGGCGCCGACGGCAGCCTCCCTTGGCGTTTTTCGAATGATCTCAAACGGTTCAAGCAGCTGACCTGCACCGCCCCCGAAGGCCAGCTCAACGCCCTGCTGATGGGCCGCAAGACCTGGTATTCCTTGCCAAAGCGTCCACTTCCGGGACGCCTCAACATCGTCTTGTCGCGCCAAGCGCTGGCGCTACCGCCGGAGGTGCTGCTCGCCACCTCCTGGCAAGAGGCGATGGCGCAATGTGATGCCAGGCCCACGCTCTTCACGCGCTTCGTGATTGGCGGCGCTTCCCTCTACGCCAAGGCGCTCGAGCAAAGCCAAGCTTGCATCCTCGAGCTGACGCGCCTGCATGGACGCTGGCCCTGCGATGTGCACTTTCCAAGCTTCGACAACGCGTTCTCGTTGGAATGGCGCTCGGAGCTCGAGTGGGAAGGCACGACGGCCTACCACTTCGAGCGCTGGACACGTGGCTGAGCGCGCGGCTTGCCCTTGGTTTGTTTTTTCGTGGGGCGCTGCCCCACACCCCGCCAAAGCCCACGTGATGCGCATCACTTGCAACTCCATGAACCAAAAGAGCAAATGCAGCATGATGAGCACGGAGTATCCCGTGACGACGAGGACACGACTC
>JAVFAO010000310.1:0-8394 GCA_034002465.1 Myxococcota bacterium | reverse complement strand
AGCGCCCAATCGACAAGAACTTGGGAGAACAGGCCAAGCGCCCAATCGACAAGAACTTGGGAGAACAGGCCAAGCGCCCAATCGACAAGAACTTGGGAGAACAGGCCAAGCGCCCAATCGACAAGAACTTGGGAGAACAGGCCAAGCGCCCAATCGACAAGAATTCGAAGCCAGGAGGCGGAGACACGCTGCGAAGGCAGCCCGCAGGGTGCGTGCCAGGGATGGCACGCAACAAGGTCTTGAGGTCGCAACTGCGGTGACGTAGGCTGTCCCAAGGCGGCGCGGGCGAGTTTGTCGCAGCGCTGCAGCGAGCGCAACGCCAGCGTCACAGGCAACGCAGCTTTCCTCAGACATGATACCCGTCACCCCCATGCACTGTCAGACCCCTCCGGAGAAGCTGTTCGACGCGCAGGGTCGCGCTTACTTTCTGTGGGACTGCGAGCTGACGCTCGACCAGTTTCTTCGCGAGCTCGCCGCTCCAGAGCCCACGCGCCGGGCGTACATGCTCGCCAAGCTCATGCGCCAAGCCAAGCCCGAGGATGTGTTCTACTTTGTGAATCTCCGCACGCTGCACCAATCCTGGACCTTGGTCGAGAAGCACCTGGGCGCTTCCCGGTCATTCTGGGCTTGGTTGCTCGAGCGATGGCGCGAGGAACCTGTACGTGCAGACTAAACTCAGCTCATCGAACGCCTGGACAGGTTCAGTCGCAGTCAGTTCTAGATCGAACGCCCCCGAATGGCAGCGTTGCACAGAGCGCAGCGTCCA
Organism: Myxococcota bacterium; assembly: GCA_034002465.1. Taxonomy (GTDB): domain Bacteria; phylum Myxococcota_A; class Bradymonadia; order UBA4248; family JAVFAO01; genus JAVFAO01. Next base: position 7,628 of record JAVFAO010000310.1, on the reverse strand, counting down.
GCTCGGGCCCGCAACCAGGTCCTGCGAATTCTGAGGCCCAGCATCGCAACGAGCAGGAACACGAGGCGCTACGGCACCACCACCGCCAGCACCCGACGCAGCTCGCGAGGCTTCGGTTCGATCGACAGCGGCAGCAGCGCGTCGGCCCCCTGCTGCTCCAACAAGCCCAGCGCGCTCCAGCCCTGCGTCTGACCCAGCAGCGGCGCCCACGCACGCAAAAATGCCTCTGCTTCGGCCGCGAAGAGGCCAAGCTGCTCGAGCTTCGGAGAGAGCGCCGTCGCCATCGCCCCGCTGTCCCAAGGGCTCACCTTGCCCTCGTCGAAGGATCGCTCGGCGCCCGCCGGCAGCGCCTCGAAGAAGAAGAGCTGTTCTCCCTGAAGCACCCAGACCGCCGCAAAAGCGTGCTCCCCGCGGTTGTGCACGCCTGCTTCATCCACGAGCAGCGGCGCTGGCGCGCGCTCGAGGCTCGAGTTGTACAGCAACACCGGGCTGCGGATGCCCTCCAGCTCCAGACACGGCGCTGGCGAGGTGATCCACTGAGGGAGCTCGGCCGCCTCGCAACCCAGGGCGTCGTCGAGGCCCTGGCAAGCGGGTGCATCAGGGGCAGGGGCGGCCTCTGGCAGGCATTCGCTGGTGCTCAACGCAACATTCTCCCACACGAAGCGCTCCCCGTAGCTGCCCTGCGGACCCAGGCCCGGCGAGGGGTACACCTCGCGAATGCGTCCCCCAGGCATCGAGACCGTCACCTGGAAGCGTAGCGACGGGTCGAAAGTGGGACCTGGGTAGAAGTAGAGCACCGGCTTGCCACCGGACACCCCCTCACCACGGCTACCCAGGCTTTCTGTCCCGGTGGCAGTGCCGAGCTCGCCCTCGCCGATGTACATGGAGAAATCGCTCGGAGCCTCCTGTCCTTCCGTAGGCTCCTTGGTCGCTTGCTCGCCCCGGGGGAGCGCCTGACCACTTCGCGCCACGAGCTGCGTCTCGCCGTAGAGCAGCAGCCCCCACTCGTGCACCGCCACATCGGCGACAGCCGGCACCTCGACGACCGCCGGCTCTTTCACCGCAGGAGGCTGCTCGAGCTTCGGCGTCGCCAGATCTTCTGCCTCCTGCGCCCGCACCGACTCCACCTCCGCCGCGGCAGGGGGGGCCGGCTTGGTGGACTGGCAAGCCATGGATAAGGACAAGAACAGCAACGACCCCAGCAAAGTGCGCATCGGCGTGGCCCTCCATCGGGCTTGATTGTAGAGCCGAGCCCCCGGCGATGTCCAGAAGCATGATTCACGACCCGCTCTGGCTCTTGCAGCGGGGCATCGCCACTGCCTTCGTCTGCCTTGATCGGTCTCCTCGACGTAGCGCTGCTCCGCCTGCGTCGCCCTCTCGACGGCCTCCTCGGCATTGGCGCGCCGCGCTGCAAACCGCCGACGAGCGGCCTGTGAATCAAGCTTCTAGGTCATTGCTGGCTGGTGTTTGTGTTGGTGCAAAACCGATTGCGGGACTCTGCCCCGCACCCCGCCAAAGGACTACGTCCTTTGGAATCCCCGTTCCTTTTCGTATCAATGGGCGAAGCTGTCTTCAACGTAGGGAGAAGGCTTCGACACTCCACCGAGAGCAAGACGCTCTCTCAGCGCCCATTCGGTTCTCCCCAAATCTCCGACTCATCGTAGGGAACAAGGAGCGTCGCGGGGCCAGCCTCGACCACCGCGCAGTATTTGTGCCCGGTCAAGCTGGTCTGCAGCGCACAGTCCTTGGCACCACCGCACTTACCCTCACAGTCGGCCGCCGAGGTGGGCGCACAGTGCGTTGAGGCTGAGCCCAACATCCCCCGCTCTTCGACGAGCTGGCAAGCGCCATCGAGGGCGCAGGCCTCACTCTGGCGGCAGTGATCCTCGCTTGTTGGGCCACAGACCGCCCCTCGCTCCGCACAGAGCCCGCGCTGCCGACACGACGCAGACTCCGCGCACAGCCCAGCGTGCCCGCAAGCCACGGTGCTCGCAGGGTCTTGGCTGCGCTTCCCCTTGGCATCGACGGCATAGCACTGGCCTGCCGCTTGGCAGCCCTGGGAAGCCCCGCAGTCGTCGTCGCTCTCGACGACGCAGCTCTCACCTCTGACCTGGCAGCGTCCTGCGTCGATGCAGGCGAAGGAGCGCGCGCAGTCTTCGTCAGAGGCGGCCACGCAGCGTTCGCCCTTGCTCGCGCACAGTCCCTCGTCCAAGCAGCGCTCGCTCTGTCTGCAGCCCGCGGCAGCGCGAATGCAAGAGGCCGTGCTCGCATCGAAAGCGCAGCGCCCCTCGGCGACGCAGCCGTAGGAGCGCTCACAGTCCTCGGCAGTGGCCACGCAAGCCTTGCTCGCTGGGTCGAAACGGCAGCGTCCCTGCTGATGGCAGGCGTCCTCGTATTCGCACCAGCTCGGGCCGTCGACGCATTCGTCGAAGACCTTCGAATGGAAGCAGCGTCCGCTCTCCTCACAAGACTCGCTACAGTCGACCTGCTGCGCCTGAGCGGGAAGCCAAAGGCCCAACGAGCAGCAGAAAGACACGATAGCCAAGAACTTGGGCGAACAGGCCATGCGCATGATTCAGCTCCTTCTTCGAGTGTGAGAATGCCCCACAGCGTCAGGACTCCCGTATCAGTAGCTGCACTGCGTCCCGTTGGCGTGGCACATGTTCCAACGCAGTCGCTTGCTGGCCTTCGCGAGCTGCTGCCAAAGCGCCTCCGAGGACTCCTCTGAGCAGCTCGAAAGCATCGAATCGACCCGTTCGACGCAATCGAAACGGAGCGTATCGAGCGTCCATCCTGCACCGTCGAAAACGAAGCGAAGCTGAGCGATAGCCGAACGTCGATGAAAGTCCTCGTCCTGGTGAAAGAAGAAGTTGCCCATCGAATACAGAATGGCGCCCTCACCCCATCGCTCGGCAGGCTGAAGCACATGAGCATGATGACCGAAGACGAGATGTGCGCCTGCGTCGATCAAGCCCCGCGCCAGGGCAACTTGCTCGTCGTTGGGGCGAAACTCGTCCTCCTCGCCCCAGTGTAGCGAGACGATGAGCAAGCGCTCGGGGTCCTCTTCGCGCAACGTCCGGAGGGCGTCGTGAAGGCGCTTTGGTACCTGGTCCGACTCGGCCTGCGCGTAGCGTCGGCGCCCGTGCAGAGGAACGCTGACGAAAGTGGTGACCGCGAAGACGGCGAGCGCAACGCCATCTCGTTCGATGAGCAGTGGCGCGAAGGGATCGTCACCATGTTCGCGCGCGAGGCCGACGCTTGCAATGCCCGCTGCTTCGAGATGTGCAGCCGTGTCGAGCGCGCCGTCCAGCCCGGCGTCATTGATGTGATTGTTGGCCAAGACGGCGACATCGATGCCCTGCTCGGCCAAAAACGATGCGATGTGAGGCGGGCTTATCAAATGAATGCCTTCATCCCCCTCCACAGGAAGACGCTCACTCAAGACGGTTTCGAGGTTGATGAGCCGGAACTGGGCTGCTCCCAACGAAGCCGAGACCTCGGACCAGTCCGCGTCGGCCGAGTGGAGCTGCTGTGAGCCACGCTTGTAGCGTCCAAACTGGACGTCACCCACCAGCGACAAATCGACGACCCGCGCCCCTTCTTCGTTCTCGGTCGCGCGACTTGGGCTCGGCCAGAGCAGAGCGAGGAGGCAGAACGCGCACAGCGCAGTCTCGAGAACACGGTCGCAGAGCGAAAGAAGCGCCGTGGGAAGCCCTACGACCTGTGTTGCCCCGATGCCCACCTGCTCACCTCGGTTCTTGTCGATTGGGCGCTTGGCCTGTTCCCCCAACCTCTTGTTCGATGCGGGCTTGTCGGCTCCTTCGGGCACCCCGAACGCGGCCTCGACGCTAGTGTTTCATGCACCGCTGTTCAGGACAAGGCTTGGACCATTAAAACCACGGGTCGCCAGGATGGCGAAGCTTCGCTCACCCCTTCGCCCGTTACGGTTCCAACGGGGGCAGATGGAAGCGCAACTGATGAAGCCGTCGCCCCTTGGGCTCGCTCTCTTTGAGCCCCGTCAAGCCGCTCAGCCGCCCCTCGAGCTGCGCCGCGCCCTCGAGCTGCGCAACCCCAGGCTTCGTGATCCGCGCAAGATGCAGCGAGAGCCAGTCGAGCTGCGCCAGCACCTCCGCCTCCGCCAAGACCTTCGCCGCCGCGTTCCCCACAGGATTCTGGTTCAAAATCAGTGTGCGCAGGGACGGCGGCAGGCAGCCCTGCTCGATCGGTCGTAAGCCCTCGGGGCCTAGCTCGGTGTTCGTAAGTTCCAGATGGTCGAGCCGCGGCAGCCCCGACGACGCCAACAACGACGCCACAGCCTCCGAGCCAATCGGGTTCTCGCTCAAATCCAGGTGCCGCAGCCGCTGCAACCCCCCGCTCGCCGCCAGCGCCACCACGTCCGGCCCAGTCAGCGCGCAGTTCCTGAGCACCAGCACCTCGAGGTCCCGAAAACGTGCAGCCAGCGCCGCGAGCGTGCCTGGCTCGAAGCGCAGCCTCGTCAGCTCGAGCCACACCAAGCTCGGCGCAAAGCGGGCCTCCCCAAAGACCAACGGCACCTCTAGCTCGTCGGGCTGCTCCTTGTAATAGCTCTCCTGCCCGTGAATCCGCAGATGCTGCAGCGCGGCGAAGTGCGGCGAGCGCGCCAGCGCCTCACAACCAGCCCTGCCAAGCCGCGCTCCGGGCAGGTCCAAGGCGGTGAGTGTGGGGGAGCCCTCCAGCGGCGGCGACGCCAACGCCAACATCGCCTTCTCATCAATGTCGCCGCGTCCAAAGGAGAGCTGCCGAAGACCGGGCACGCCGAGCACGTGACGCAGCGCCGCACCGCGATGCAGCAGGTCCAGATTGACGCGCAGACGTTGCAGACGCGGCGGCCTCGGCACTTCGGCGAACACCGCCAGCACGGGATCGGGCGGCAGGTCCAGGCCCCTGAGGACGAGCTCGCGCAAGCGAGAGGCACTTGGAGAGCGCAGCAGCGCACGCAACGCCGCCTCGTCGAAGGTCGCGCTGAGGCTCTGCAAGGCAGGCAGGTCGAGGTGTTCGAGCCCCTCCGACCGGGCGCGGTCACTGAGCTCGAGCCGCTCCAGCTTGGGAAAGGTCTGCGGCCCCGAGAACGCGGCAAGCGGCAGCGTGTAGCTGCGAGATGGGCGACGGCTGCCATAGAGGCTGAGGCGGCGAAGGGACGCCGCCAAGCGGCTGCGGGAGAAGCGCTGCCAGTCCTCGGCTTCGCTCGCCTCATCGTCGATGCCGATGACACACTCGAGCTCGGTCAGCAGCGGGCAGGTCGGCAGCTCAGCGAAGTCGAGAAGCATCGACATGGGCAATGGGTCGGGCAAATCCTGACGTCTGAGGCAGCGCACGAGGCGGTCGCTGGGCAAGGCGCGCTGCTTCCTGGCGCGGGCGAAGAAGGACTTGGAGCCGCGCCTGAGTCCATCAGGCGTCGACTGCAGGCGCTTTTCGGCCAGCGCGAGGGCGGCGTCCAGCGGCCCCTCCTCAGTGGGCCATTTTTCGAGCAGCCGCAGCACGTCTTTGAAGCGTTCGAGGCGCAGCTCATCGACCTCGAAGCGGCACTCGGCAAGGGCCTCGAGCTCGTCGAGGTAGCAACAGAGGGTCTGCAGGGCTTGCGGAGCGGCTTCTGGGGTGACGGTCTGGGGTACTTTGCTGCACCTGAGGTACAAACGCTCCAGACCATCGACCGCGGCCCAGGACCGCAGCCGCCCGGCCTGTTTTGCGTCGTGTTTGCCGCTGCGCCAGGGGGCGAGCTCGCTCCAGCCGCTGCCAGGGCTGGGTCGTGCGGCGGCGGACTCGCTGATACCGAGGCAGATCGTGGCGTCGTCGCGCTTGACAGCCAGACAGGCGGTGGTGCGAGGGTTGTTAGGCCCGGACTTGGCGCTGCCAGCGTGTCGAAAGGCGAACGCGTCTGGGCTTCGCAGGCAAGCAGCAACGGTGCTGAGGACCGCCCCAGGCGAGAGCAAGCGGACCTGTCGCTGACCATGGGCGGCGCTCAACATCGCGCTGAGGACGGCGCGCTCGCTGTCACCGAGGATGAAACCGAAGCGCTCACAGAGCTGCTGCAGACGCTGATGTTCGCCTTCGTTCCAGAGTTGATCGGCGAGCTTTTCGAAGTGCTCCAGATCGCCGAGGGTTGAGACGGCGATACAGGCGGCTTCGAGCTCACCGCTTCTCTGCGCTTCGACCCAGAGCTGGGCAGCGGCCTGCTGATCACCGTCGAGAGACAAGCGCTTGAGGTCGTCAGATTCCATTGGGAACTCCAACCGATGGAGGGCTCGGGTTCAGGTTTCGGGGTTCAGGTTTCGGGTTTCGGGGTTGGGACTCCGGGTGGCCGGGGCGGACGCGATGAATCGCGTCCCTACTGTTACCTTCGCTCGCTTTCAAAGCCTCACCTCGGGATCGTCAGGGGATCCCAATTGTTGCGACCGGCGACCTTCTCCTCGTCGACGAAGGCCAGCAGTGGCGCCTTCTCCTTCTTGGGGGGCGGCGCGAGCGCGTCGGTGGTCTGCGTCGATGCAGGCAGCTCGGTGAGGCGCTTGGCTTCGGGGGCGCCCAGCCAGCGGTTGAGGACCTTGGCGAGCCACATGGCATGTTTCTCCCACAGGAGTGCCGGCAAGACCTGCACCGAGGCCGCTTGTCCGCTGCGCGCCTCTGTCCCACCGAGCTTGAAGACGAGCTGAAAGCGTTGGCTTTTGTCGGTGATCCTCAGGTCTTTGTCCGGGACGGCGCTGACGGGCTTCTCTAAGACATCCACCCGCCGAAGCACGTCGAAGCCGAGTTCTTGTCGATTGGGCGCTTGGCCTGTTCCCCCTACTTCTTGCATGCCGAAGCTGAGACCGTGCAGCCCCAAGCTGCAGAGGCGCTCACGGCCGGGACGAAAACTCCAGAGGAGCAAGAGCACGGCGGCGGCGATGGCCCCCCAGACACGCCGGTCACCAAGGAACCAAGACAACGCCCCAAGCGGCGCCAGGAGAGAAGCGAAGGTGCCACCAAAGAGCAGGAGCGCGAAGGCAACGTTCAGCACGAACCTGAGAGGGAGACGGCGCGTGCGTCGAAAATGCACTGCCGTGGGCTCAAGCTCGAGCATCAACCCCCAGGGAGCGAGGGGAATGGAGGCGCGCCAGGTCTTGACCTTCTCGGCAAATTGCTTGGCCTCTCGGCCGAGCTCTGGGAGCTGCCAGTGTTCGCCATCGCCAAGCTGCATGGCCGCGCGCAGCGCCGCCAGCAGCGCCTGCATCTGCTGGTGTTCGAGACGTAGCTGCGGGGTGGCGTCAGCTTTGGCCGAGCTGCCCAGCACGAGCTTGCGGGCGGCCTGGGCAGCCGACTGTTGATGCAGCGCCCCCCAGAGCGGCAGGGTATCGATGCCGTCGTAGGGCGCGCGCAGGCGGAGCTTGCTCCAGTCGCCTTGCTTGGACTGGCGAAGCTCCAGGCCGAGCCAGCTCTGCTTGGCGTCTTGCATGCGACCCAGCAGAACGGTGAAAGGCGCGCCGAGGTCGAAGCCGAGTGCCCTGCTTTCTAGCTGGAAACTGAGCCGTTCCTCGGCAAGCCGCAGGGTTGAGCCGTCGCGAAGGCGGAGCTCGAGCTTGCCGTCGAAACTGGGCTCGGGGAGGAAGCTGAGCGCG
>JAVFAO010000309.1:0-8473 GCA_034002465.1 Myxococcota bacterium | reverse complement strand
CGCCTTCGCCTGGTGGGCCTCTTCGCGTCGGAGGAAGCGGTCGCAGCCTGTGCCATGGGAGCGATGGCGTCGCAGGCGTTGAAGTCCGTGCTGCTCTCGCTGCTGGGTGGGGGTGGCGTCCTGCGTTTCGGGCGGCTGCTGGCTGAGCACGGCTTCCTGCCTGTGGCGGCCTGCAGCGATGAGGAACGCGAGAGCTTGCGTGAATGGTGCGAGCGTGGCTACGTGCTCCCTCGTTTCGATGCTTGGCGTCTGCTCGGCTACGACTTTCGTGATGAGAGCTGGAGCTTGGCCTTGCTCTCTGCCCTGCAGCGAATGCCCGAGAGCGGTTGCTCCGCACCAGGTCCGAGGGCCGTCGAGCTGTGGCGCGAGGCGCGACGCTTCGAACGCGGCTTTTGGCAGAGCGACGAGCTACGGGCATTCCAGGCTGAATCCTCCCGGCTCGTCGAGGCGCAACCGCGGCCTCGACCGGTGGAGCAGCCCGCCGAGATGCTTCGCGCGCAGCCAGCAGAATCGTCGGGGGAGCGCATGGCGCCCTCGTGGCGCTTGCTCTTGGAGCCCAAGACGCAGGCGGTCGCCTTCGTGGAGGCATGTGACTGGGCGGAGTCCATCGAGCTCTATTTGGCCTGGCTCGAGCAGGGAGACCACTGGGGCCCGCGGTGGGCGCAGTTGCAAGCCCATGAAACGAAGCTGCGACGTGTGGTGACGGCGCTGACGGGCTTTCGCTCGGAGCCTGCATTGCTCGAACGGCTCTATGCCAGCAACAAGCTCCGTCTGGTCACGAGCAGCGACGCTTCGTTTGCGCCCAACCTCTTGCTCTTTCGAGCAGGCAAACGGCTGCGTGCGTTCTTGAGCAGCGAGCCGTTCAGCAGCACCCTGCTCCACGAGAGCATCCAGCACATGGTGCTCTTCGAGGCCGATGCAGATGCACGCCAAGCGGTAGAGCTCTTGGACTTTTGCAGACGTTGCAGAGAGCAGGCTAGCGTTCCAGAGGCGTCGTTCCTGAGGGGCTACGCCGAGCGGCGAGCGGCGATGCAAGCCTTTCTCAGCACACACATCGCACAGCCCAAGCTGTGCCGGGTCGAGCCCTCTGGGGCGTTGCAGCGCGTGAGCGAGCGGCGCGAGCTTGCGGCGTGCGTACAGCGCCTACGTGAGGAGGCGGCGCGGGCGAGTGGAGGTGCGCGCTGTTCGGCGAGGCTGGATTTTGGGACGCAGCAGCGCTTGAATGGTGAGGTCTTCGTCTTTGAGGCGTTGTCGTTCTGTCTGGCCGTCGAAGACGATGCGCATGGGCGCCCTTGGCTCTTCTTTGGCGCCTTGCCGCTTGGAGCGGAGAGTTTGCGGGGTGTGCGGCTGAGCGAGTCTCTGGGAGATGCTGAGGCCGAACTGCCCTGCGCCTGGCTCTATCGGGACGAGGCGCATCGCACACTGCTGCTCACCCGCTTGACTGGAGGCGAGCAGGCTGTGGCGCAGTGTCGTGCTTCGAGTGTGGTGCTCGAGGGACTGGGCTGGTGCCAATGCGTTTGCGTCTTGGAGTCGCCCCAGCTCATTGCCCACCTGGCGGGGTACCTGCAAGAGCTGCGACGTGTGGCGTTGATGCTGGCCATGCTGGCCGAAAACGACGGAGAGGAGGAGACTGACGCGTCGTCGAAGGCTGCTGCAGAGCCTCCTGCGCGGTCTCGGGGTTTTGCAGACGAGAGCGAATTGGAGACGAGTGCGTTGGACGACGACCAGGTGCGCGTCAGCGTGCTGAACGAAGGGCAAGAGCGAAGCTTGTCACTCGCGGTCGACACGCCGGACGTGGCAAGCACGGTAGCGACATGGTTGTCCTCGAACGAGGCCCCCAAGGCTCTGGACTGGCGTGCTTTTCTGTCGAAGACTGGTGTCGAGCGCCGCTTGTTGGAGCAGTGGTCGGCGCCGGTGGCGCTATCGAGCGTCTTCGAGTGGATGAACGAGGAGCCCCCACAGCGCCTGTCGTCGAAACGCTTTGCCTCGTTGTTGGCCACACTCGCCGCGGCTGCGCTGGAGCTGTCACTCGACGCAGAGGAAGCAGAGCAGCTCTGTGCAGTGGAGCCTGGAGCGCCATCTCCCGGTATTGCGGCGTGGATACGCTTGCGATTGGAGCCGTCCGCCGAGGCACGGAACAGGCATCAGACCCGAGGATGGCGCGGGGACGAGACGGAGAGCCACGAGCTCTTGCTTCGGCTGCTCCGCTTGTGGGCGCTGGGTCTGTGGCTGGAGGGTGACTGGACCGCATCGTACTTTTCGGAGCTGTTGTCGTTGCGTGGCGTCTACAGCTTGGTCTTGGACGAGCAGGTCCAGAGGATTTCGAGACGGCGCGTGGTGGAGCTGCAGAGCGCCTTGGCGGACTTGGGTTTGCAGCTGCTGGACGTGTCGGGTGAAGCGCTGGGGGATGGGCCTTTGCCGCAGTACGTCGCTTTGCATTGGCGTTGAAAGCGCGCGACTCGGCAGTGTGGCATTGAATGCCGACAGCCGAGGGCTTGCCCCGCAAGGCGGGGAAAGACTGGAGCGCCGGAGGGCGCTCCGGACAGGGGTCCGATCCCTGGCCGCGGCGTGCCGTGGCCCTACGAGCAAGGTCATCAACGCGCTGAACGCTCCCAGAACCTCAACCGAAAGCACGGACAGAGCGATCAACAATACCGAATGCGGTCAGTGTCCTCGTTCTGTGCGCCGATGACATCATCAATGGTCGTAACCGTAAACCCAGTTCAGGTTCGTCAATGATGAGTAGGTCACCTTGGCTGGCCTGGTCTTGCCAGTGCTATTGGGTCCAGCCTGGATGACCAACGGCTTCGAAAAGTCGATTTCCGCGTTTTGCACCGGACCTAGGTGGGTGACTTTGAGTTTCACTGGCAGTTCCTCGACAACCGTGGACAACGGTCTTTCGAACCATGTAGCCGGCGGCGAATTCCGTCGCAAGAGCCAGACATCAAGGACCTCAAAGCACGCCTCAACTTGCACGCCATGCCCTGCCCCTACCAAGCGCCGCGCAACTGTGTTATCCCAAGCTCGATTGCGCTCACGGCCCAACGCCGCTGAGCTGGAGGAGACCATGACGTTGCTGAGGCACGCAACTCGACACTGAGCGCTGTGGCCCGGGGCTGGTCAGCCCCTCGTACACAGGCATCAACCCGCGCAAGCAACGCCCGCCTAGACCATCCTGACGGCGGGCGCGCTGCGCCTTTCCGTGAGGATCTGTCCATGGCTACTGATTATCGCCCCATGTGGGCCGAGCTCGGCCTCGACCTCGACGCCCACGACGCCCTGCTCGGCGTACTCGGACCACTCTACGCCCAGACCTTCATGAGCCAGCCCAATCGGCCCCAGGCCATGGGCTACTTCGACTTCGTCATGAGCGAGGTCCACGGGCTGCGCATCAAAGAGCTGCTCGACGCCAAAGCCGCCGGACGCAAGGTCGTCGGCGCCTTCTGCACTTTCGTCCCCGAAGAGCTGGTCCTGGCCCTCGACGGCATCCTCGTCGGGCTCTGCGCTGGCGCCGAGTTCGCCACCGAAGAGGCCGAGAAGTTCCTGCCCCGAAACACCTGCTCCCTCATCAAAGGCGCCTTCGGCTTCGCCCTCGCCAGGGTCTGCCCCTACCTCAGCGCCAGCGACGTGGTCGTGGGCGAGAACACCTGCGACGGCAAAAAGAAGAGCTACGAGATCTTCAAAGACCTCGTCAATCAGCTCTACGTCATGGATATCCCCCAGATGAAGGGCCCCGCAGGCCGCGACCTGCTGCGCGCCGAGTTCGTCAAGTTCGGCGCCTACCTCGAAGAGCTCACCGGCAAGACCCTCACCGTCGAGGCCATCAAGTCAGGCATCGCCTTGGTCAACGCCAAGCGCGCCGCCATGCACAGGCTCTCTCGGCTTCGCGCCGCCGACCCCGCCCCCATCTCGGGCCTCGACGGCCTGCTCATGAACCAGATCTTCTTCTACGACGACCCAGTGCGCTTCACCGCCTCGGTCAACGCCCTCTGCGATGAGCTCGAGGGACGCATCGCCAACAACCAAGGCGTCGCCAAGAAAGGCACGCCGCGCATCCTCGTCTCGGGATGCCCCATGGCGGTGCCCAACTGGAAGCTGCCCAGCATCATCGAGCAGGCTGGCGCCATCATCGTCGGTGAGGAGTCCTGCGTCGGCGAGCGCGGCACCCAGGCGCTGACCGCCGCAGAGGGTGAGAGCGTCGACGAACTGATGGACGCCCTCGTCGACCGCTACCTCAAGATCGACTGCGCCATCTTCACCCCCAACCAGTCCCGCTACGAGCACATCGTCGAGCTCGCCAAGCGCCTCCAGGTCGACGGCGTCATCCACTATGGCCTGCTCTTCTGCGCGCCCTACCAGATCGAAGCCGGACCGGTCGAACAGAAGCTCGAGGCCGCAGGCATCCCCACGCTGCGCGTCGACACCGACTACGGCCAAGAAGACGTGGGCCAGATCCGCACCCGGGTCGAGGCCTTCGTCGAGAGGCTGCAAGGATAGCCATGCTCAGTGTTGGCATCGATATCGGCTCCCGCGCCATCAAGCGGGTGCTCTACGAAGACGGTGTCGTTCGCGAGCGCCACGTCGAAGACAGCAGCTCACAGCCGCTGGAGGTCTGTCGGCGGCTGCTGCAAGGCCTCGAGACCGCGCGGCTGGTCGCCACCGGCTACGGACGCCACCTGTTCAAGGAATACTGGCCCCAGGCCGAGGTCATCACCGAGATCAAGGCCGTGGCGCTGGGGGCGAGGGCGCTCGTCCCGGAGTGCCAGGGCATCATCGACATCGGCGGTCAGGACAGCAAAGCCATCGCCCTGGATGGCGCCGGACGCGTGCAGAAGTTCGTCATGAACGATCGCTGCGCCGCGGGCACCGGACAGTTCCTGGAGATGATGGCGACGGCGTTGGGCTATGGTCGAGAGGACTTCGTCGCGGCGGCAGAGCGCGCGCCCCGCGCCGAGAAGCTCTCGTCGATGTGCTCGGTCTTCGCCCAGACCGAGGTGGTCTCGCTCATCGCCCGCGGTGCCTCGCGTGAGGAGATGGCGCTGGGCGTGCACCAGTCCATCGCCAACCGCACGGCGGCCTTGGCTGGAGGCGCGAGCTTGCGCCCTCCCCTGCTCTTCACCGGCGGCTGCGCCCAGAACCGCTGTCTGCGCACGCTGCTGGCGGAGGCGCTGAAACAGCCGCTGCTGCTGCCCGAGCATCCGCAGACCGTGGCCGCCTTGGGCTGCGCGCTCTACGCTGAGCGCGCGAAGGAGCGCTCGTGATCTACTTCGACAACGCGGCGACCTCGTGGCCCAAGCCGCCGGGTGTGGCCGCGGCGATGCAGGCTTTTTTGCGGGACGGCGCGGCCAATCCGGGTCGCTCGGGTCATGCGCTGTCGATTGAGGCGGCGCGCATCGTCTTCGATACGCGGCTTCGTTTGAGCCAGCTCGTCGGCCTGGACGACCCGCTGTCGGTGGTTTTCACCAAGAACGCCACCGAGGCCCTGAACCTCGCCCTTTTTGCTCTGTTGCAGTCAGGCGATCAGGTCATCAGCACGGTGATGGAGCACAACTCGGTGCTGCGGCCGCTGCGCGAGCTGGAGGCGCGCGGGGTGGTGGTGAGCCGGGTGGCGGCTGATGCAGAGGGGCAGGTGGACCCGGACACGCTGCGCCGGACTCTAGGGCCGCAGGCCCGGTTGTTGGTGATGGCCCATGCGGGGAACGTGACGGGAGGGCTTGCGCCCATTGCGGAGCTGGGGGCCTGGGCGCGGGAGCAGGGCATGCTTTTCTTGGTGGACGCGGCGCAGAGCGCTGGGGCGGTGCCTATCGACATGGAGGCGATGTGCATCGATTTGCTGGCGCTGACGGGGCACAAGGGACTCTATGGTCCGCAGGGGACGGGGGCGCTGTGCATCGGCGAGCGGGCGCGACAGCGGCTGCGGCCGCTGCTCTTTGGTGGTACGGGCAGTGTGTCGGACTCGGATGAGCAACCGACGTTTTTGCCGGACGCTTTGGAGGCGGGCACGCTCAACGCGGTGGGCATTGCGGGTTTGGGTGCGGCGCTGGCGTTCATCGAGGAGCGTGGAGTGGAGCAGATCCGGGCGCACGAGCTGGCGCTGTGTACTCAGTTGATGGAAGGTTTGGAGGCAATCCCTGGGGTGAAGGTGCTGGGTGGTCGCCAGGCGCGAGGGCGCACGGCCGTGGTTTCGTTCAACTTGGAGGGGTATCGCTGCTCGGAGTTGGCGGAGTTGCTGGAGGAGCGAGCAGGCATCTGCGCGCGGGCGGGCTTGCATTGTGCGCCACTTGCACATCGAGCCTTGGGGACCTATCCCGAGGGGGCGTTGCGCTTTGGGCTGAGCTATTTCAACACGAGCGCTGAAGTCGACCTGGCGCTCGAAGTATTGCGGGAGCTTGCGAGGAACGAGGAACGAGGAACGAGGAATTGCTAAGGGCTTGCCCTTTGCCCACGTGATGCGCATCACCGGCAAGCGCATGAATCAAACGAGTCATTGCATGACGAGTTGGACATGCCCAGAACAGGGATTTCTGTTGGCGATGGTCTTGGAGGCTCACGCAAAGGCGCAGAGGCGCAAAGAAGAGGTCCGTGCTGGGGGGAGACGCCATGGACAGCACAAAGAACATCCACTGATTGAATGCAGAATCCGGGGAGGGCGACCACAAGGGTCGCCCCTACAGGTCAATATTGCTCAAGTCTTTCAATTCCTTACATGCTGAAGCAAAAGGAGTGAAGAACAAGTGAACGACCAGAACAACGAAAATGCACTCATCGACGCCCGAGGTCTGGCCTGCCCACAGCCCGTGGTGCTAACGCTGAAGGCCTTGAATCGCGCGGAGCTGCTATCGCTGACCACCATCGTCGACAATCAGGCGGCGGTCGAGAACGTGACGCGCCTGGCCCAGTCCAAGCAGTGCACGGTGGAGCTGAGCGAGCAGGACGATGGCTTCTACCTGTCGATCCGTCGCGCTGGGGAACAGGCCAAGCGCCCAATCGACAAGACGCCCGTGGAGCACGTGGTGGTGTGTTCCTCGGTGAGCGCAGGGCCGCTGGTGCTCTTCGTGTCGTCGGAGAGCTTTGGGCGCGGTTCGGTGGAGCTGGGTGAGCGCTTGATGGGGGCCTTTTTCCACACGTTGTTGGAGACGGAGGTGAAGCCCAAGACCATCATCTTCATGAACGGGGGCGTGAAGCTGACCGTCGCTGGGTCGCGGGCGCTGGAGGACATTCAGGCGCTGGAAGCACAGGGGATCGAGGTCTTGGTCTGCGGCACCTGTCTGGGCTACTTCGAGCTGATGGACAAGCTGGCCGTGGGCAAGGTCTCGAACATGTTCGACATCGCCACGGCGCTGTTGGAGGCGGGGCGCGTGGTCGACGTTTAGCAGAGCTGCGCCCAAACCCACGTCCTCGCATTACCTGCAAGCTCTTGAACCTCAGAGGCAATTACACCCAAGGGAGAAAACTAACCGTGCTCGAGGAGCAAGTAGGGGCGTATGGCCATACGCCCCCCTACGATCGAGGTGTCGATAAGGCCTGGACGGGCGTATTGCCATACGCCCCTACTGCAGGCTTCAAGGATATTGCGCATGATCTTCGAGCGCTTACATGTGATGCACAGGATGGGGGAAAAGGGCTGCGGTCGTTGCCTCGTTCCTCATTCCTCGTTCCTCGTTCCTCATCGTTGGAGGCGCCGTGTCGACGTCTGAGCAGAGCCCTCGATGGGGCGTGGTCTTGTTCCACTCGGTGCAAGGCGCCATGGCAGCGGAGCGCTTGTTGCTCGCCCAGGGCGTGGCGCACAAGCTGATCACCGTGCCGCGACAGCTCAGCTCGAACTGTGGTTTTTGTCTGCGCTTCGAATGGGCGCAACGCGCCCAAGTCGAAGCGGCGCTGACGTCGCCTAGCCTGGGGATCGAGGGCATTGTGGCGCTCTAGCCCTGTTACCGCACAACACAGGCATCTCGACGCGGTCCTGCGCGGCCGGACCCCTGGCTGTCACTCGCTCACGCTCGTTCCCCACTCGATACGTATCGAGCTGGCGGTTTTCCATTCGCCCCAGCCAGGGCATCGTGGATGACCACAGGGTGTGGTTCGCCGTCGGTGGATAAGGGGCGAAAGATTTTTCGCCCCTACCAACCAGGGCATCCTGCGTAACCACAGGGTGTTGGTGGGCAACAGTAGGGGCGAAAAATCTTTCGCCCCAGTCAGGGCATGAGCACCGCTCGGAGACGGGAATCAAAAGGTGCTCGTAGCCGCGCACAACCGGAATGCGACGCGATACGTCCCGAGTGGGAGCCTCTCCCCGCCTTGCGGGGGAACCCTCGGTGTGTTCCTGCGAACGCATTTCCAGTTCAGCACCTGAGCCCACGCAGCCGTCGTCCAAAGCGGCTCAGTGCTGCCCGTCCTGCCGAGAAGCGCCAGGCAAAGATGAGTTTGCATTTGTGGGCAACAAGTGGCAGCCTCGAGGCAACGCCGTCGTGTAGGT
>JAVFAO010000308.1:0-8513 GCA_034002465.1 Myxococcota bacterium | reverse complement strand
CCCAATGGACAAGAAGTTGGGAAATCGGGCCAAGCGCCCAATCGACAAGAAATTGGGAAATCGGGCCAAGCGCCCAATCGACAAGAAATTGGGAAATCGGGCCAAGCGCCCAATGGACAAGAAGTTGGGACAACAGGCCAAGCGCCCAATGGACAAGAAGTGGGGACAACAGGCCAAGCGCCCAATCAACAAGAACCCCAGCCGCCAGCACAAACGAGACCGGAGGAAGCATGACCTGTGCTCTGACCTTGATGGAAACGCCTCGAAAGCAAGTACACACGTTGGGAGATCAGGACAAGCGCCCAATCGATAATAAGTTGGGAGATCAGGACAAGCGCCCAATCGATAATAAGTTGGGGGAACAGGACAAGCGCCCAATCGACAATAAGTTGGGGGAACAGGACAAGCGCCCAATCGATAAAAATGCCAAGCGCCAAATCAACAAGAAGCTGTGCCACCCCGCGAAGCGCGCTGGCACTGCTATCGCCGCAACCCTTCTCGCCCTGCTGTCGTTCAGCCCCGCCGCGTTGGCCAACTACTCTCCCATAGAATTCTGGGATGGCGGCGGTGTGACCGGAGCGGTGCGCAGCATCGACTCCGTCGACGTGCGCCTCGTCGAGGAGGACCTGCAGCTCGACGTCTATCCGCTCTACACCTTCGGCACGGTCCGCTATGTCCTGCTCAACGAAGGACCAGCCCAGCAGGTCGAGCTCGGCTTCCCCGCGGTGGTGCCCGAGCAACGCTCGGCCTTCGCCCTCTTCGAGCTGCGCGTCGACGGTGAGCCCCACGAAGCGGAGGAGGTGCCCGGAGAGAAGGCAGAATGGTCCAAGCGCCTCCTTCGCGACCTGGACCGTTGTGGTTCGAGCGTTGGCGGCATGGAACTGTTCGTCTCCAGGTCCCCTCGGGAGCGGGTCATGCGCAGCAGCATCGCCTTTGCGGAAGGCCAAAAGCGCGTGCTGGACGTGCGCTTCGCCATCGAAAACAACCGCTACTATACCGCGACCTTCTTGGGCGGTGACACTGGTGTCGGTCTCAATGGCCTCTCCTATGTCAACTATCGCCTGGTGCCCGCCCGCCATTGGAAGGGCAACGTCGAGCGCGTGGACGTCCATCTCAGGCTACTCGGACACCCCACCTTCGGCCTCGACCGTCAGCCCTACGAGAAGCTGCGCATCATCCCAGAGCCACATCGCCGCGAGGGCAACGAGGCCTGGTGGCACTACGAAAACTGGGAGCCCGACGATGACCTCCGCGTGTGCTATCGCTACTCTCCAGACACGCGCTGGCCTCGCGGCGAGTCGACCTTCAAGAAGGGGGAGGACAACGCAACCCTGCTCTGGAACGTGGTGCAGGAGCTGGGGCCCTTCGTCCCACCCGAGGCCATCGTCAAGAGCCGCAGCGGCAGCGGCGCAGAGCCCAATCAACAAGAGGCGCCCAATCAACAAGAACTGGAGGAGACAGGACAAGCGCCCAATCAACAAGATGGGGGAGCAGGACAAGCGCCCAATCAACAAGAGGCGCCCAATCAACAAGAACTGGAGGAGACAGGCCAAGTGCCCAATCAGCAAAAAGCGCTCGTTGATGGGGACGCCTTCATGAGCTTCTGGCAAACGCCAGTGAGCGACGGGCTCTGGTTCGAGCTCGAGCTCGCACAACCCACCTGGCTGCGCGGCCTCGCCTTGGCCAACGGCGCGCGCAGCACCGAGCGACTCTTCAAGGCCAAAGCGCGGGCCAAGCAGCTCCGCGTGCAGCTCGACGATGGCACCGAAATGGACTGGAAGCTCGACGACTTCGCCTGGCGCGCCGTGCGCTTCGACCACGGCATCGAGCAGCTCCACTTCGACACCCCGCGCCTGGTTTCGCGCCTTCGCGTCGAGGTCGAAGCCACCTATCCCGCAACCACCCCCACGGCAAAGCTGGCCTTGACCGAGCTCTTCCTGCTCCCAAGCCGCGTGGCCAGGCCCGACCTGCTGTGGAGCTCGGCGCTTCGCGGCAGCGTGCTCGGCGCGCTGCTGCGGGCCCCCAAGGCACCCGCCGCAGCCGACACCACAGACACGTCAACTCCGCCGCCCAGCACGTCTTCCCAAACACCCGCCCCAACGCCTGAGCCCGGCCCGGCCCCACAAGCAGAGGGTGGCCGCGGCTGCTGTCGCCTGGGCGTGGCCCGCTCCGCTGCCTTTCCCTGGGGCGGCGCGCTGCTGATGACAGCCCTGCTCTTGCTCCAGCGCTCGAGTGGGCGGCGGCGCTAACCGGCAGCTTCGAAGCTCGTCATCACCAAACCGAAATCACAGGGATTCCAAAGGACCATTCCCTTTGCCCACGTGATGCGCATCACTTGCCACCCCATGAATCAAAAGAGCAAATGCACCGCCATGAGCACGACTATCCCGTGACGACGAAGGAGCGCCTCCAGACGCTGGAAGGCGCAGATCAAAACGTGGGGCCGGCTTCCAGCCGGCCGACCGCGGCCTTGGGAAGGACTGGTCGTGCGCACTGTGCGCAACACTGGGGTCAGGACGCGCACAAGGTGTATGCAAAATCCGGGGAGGGCGACCCGCCGGTCGCCCCTACTTCAGTGGAGCCGTTCTCCTCGGCACGGCGAATCCATTTCTATTCTTGCCACAATTACTCTTTCGATTCATGAGCTTGCAGGTGATTCGAATGACGCGGTCTTGGGCGGGTTGTGGGGCTCAGCCCCATCGACGCATTCGAGCCACGGCGAGGCTTTCCAAGCCATTCTGAGCACCCCTTGTTCTCACTCCAAGCTTGTGGCAAGCTGCGCGACGTGTTCGAGGCGTCGTCACCCATCCCTTCGCGCTCGAACACCGCTCTCGCTGCAGCAGTTCCTCCGGAATGGCGCGACGAGAGCTGCGCTGTTTTTCGAAAGCGTTGAGGTCAAAGCGCCATGAAACGGACGATCCTTGCCCTGCTCTTCTCGCTGAGCATGCTGCTCATCTCCTGCGGTCCTCCCCGACACGACTCCCAATTGCTCAACGATCCCGCAGCGTTGCAAGAGAGCATCCGCACCGATCTGCTCTCGCTGCGCGGCAGCGTCGACACCTACTTTCATCGCTACGCCGACCTCCCCTGGCACCTGCCCGACCTGCGCGATACCCCTGACCAGCAGACACTGCTCGAAGCCATCCCCACCGATCCCTGGCGAGTACCCTACCTGCTACGGCGCATCGGCGACGACATCATCCTCAGCAGCACCGGCCCAGACCTGCTCGTCGGGACCGACGACGACGTCGAGCTGCGTGTCTCCTATGTCGGCGTCACCCCCAAGGGTCAATAGGCGCAAGCTGCTGTGAGCACTACACCAGCCGCTGTGGACAGGTCCCCGCTGAGCACTCGCCCCAGCACCTGGCTGGCGCTCTTCACCCTCCTCATCGCCCTACTCTACCTCCCCGGCTTGGGCTCCTGGGGAGCAGCACGGCAGTTCCTGCTCTGCGCTGGCGTCCCGGTGTTGCTGTTGACAACGCTCTGGCTGCGGCCCCTGCGCTTCACTCGCGCGCAGCTTGCCCTCATGCTGCCCTGGGCGCTGCTCGCCGGCTTGGCCATCTCGCGCGCACCCTTCCTCCCCCATCCTGGCTGGGCCCTCGACAATGCGCTCTGGGTTTGCGCGCTGAGCTGCGCCCTGGCGCTGGGAATCGCCCTCGCGCGAGACCAAGACACTTCAGCAAGCGCCGCCCACCCCATCCAATGGGCGCTCTGCGCCGCCGCGCTCGGCCTCTCGAGCTTCTCTGTTCTCGAGGCCTCGAGCGTCTCTGCAGGCTTCGGCAACCCAGACCTGCTCGCCGCTTTCCTTTCACTTTCAGTGCCTTGGCTCCTCTCTGCGATGCTCCACCCCGAGCACCGTCGGCTTCGCCTCGTCGCCGCTGCTGGCCTCCTCATGAGCGGCCTCGCGCTGCTGCGCCTCGAGAGCCTCGGCGCCCTGCTGGCCGCCCTCCTAGGCGTCGCCTGGCTCTTGGGTGCGCACTGGCGCTCGCGCCTGCGCTGGCTGGTCGCCCTGGGCATCCTCGCCGCGCTGCTGGCGAGCACCCAGCTCCAGCTCGTCAAAGAACATCTGGAGTCCCGACGCTTCATGGCCGAAGTCAGTCTCTCCATCGTCGAATCAGAGCCCCTGGGGGTTGGACCGGGACACTTCGCGCCCGCCTGGATGGAAGCGCAAGCCCACTACTTCAGCGTTCCAGAGCAGAAACGCCAGAAGCGCTTCTGGACCCGCGCCGCGCACGCCCACAACGAGCTCCTGCACGTCGCAGCGGAACAAGGGGTGGCAGCAGTTCCCTTGCTCCTCGCCCCCTTCCTCATCTTGCTCTTCTCCAGGCGCCAGGCCCCATTGTCCAAGGCCGTCGCGCTGGCAGCGCTCAGCCTCGCCATGTTCAGCCTGCCGCTGTATGAGCCAGCCAGCGCCTTTCTCGTGGCCTTCAGCCTGGGCTGGGGCTGGAGCGGTCAAGCCACGACCAGTGCACCCGAAGGCCGCCGTCTGCGGCTGTTGGGCCTCGCGCTGCTGGCCCTGGTGTGTGTTGGGCTAGCATCGACACAGTTGCTGTCCAAGCGATTGCTGGTGTTGGGCGCCGACCGCGAGGACCCAGAGCTGCTCGCCCTCGCCTCGACACTCTCCCTGCGGCCGGAGCGAGCACAGCTCCATCGCGCCGAGCTCTTGCTGGCCACGGACCCGCTCTCAGCGAGCACGTTGGCGCAGGTCACCGCGCAAGCAGAGCCCTCGCCGCTGTCCTGGGCGCTGGCGGGACGATGTTCTCTCGCGGCAGACGCCATTCCCGACGCCATCGCAGCCTTTGAAGAGAGCGTGCGGCTGCACCCCTGGTTTTTCGCAGGCTATTTCAACCTGTCGGTGCTGTGGAAAATCCAGGGTGACTGGGAGCAATCGCGCCGCTACGCGATGCGCGCACGGAGTCTGGCTCCCGAAGACTACCGCCTGCGTTCCCTTCCAGATTAGCGTTCACCTAAGAACTGAAAAAGAAAGGGATTCCAAAGGGCAAAGCCCTTTGGCGGGTTGTGGGGCAGCGCCCCACAACCCACTCGATACATATCGCGTCGCATTCCGGTTGTGCGCGGCGACGAGCAGAAGCACCTTCGTATTCGCGTCGTACCCTCATTCTGTCTCGCATTGACAGCCACACGCCGTCTCGGATCGGTGGCCATGCCCTGGCTGGGGCGAATGATTATTCGCCCCTACAGCCATACACCCCTACAGCCATACACCCTGTGGTCATCCACCATGCATTTGTAGGGGCGAAAAATCTTTCGCCCCTCTGCAACGACGGCAAACCACACCCTGTGGTCATCCACCATGCATTTGTAGGGGCGAAAAATCTTTCGCCCCTCTGCAACGACGGCAAACCACACCCTGTGGTCATCCACCATGCATTTGTAGGGGCGAAAAATCTTTCGCCCCTCTGCCAAGCGCCTCTTCGCGGTGTCGAGATCTTTGCAGTTCCGCCTGCTGGACTACTGGAAATTGCTCGAGGCCGAGAGCAGCGCCCCGCCGATTCCGCCGGATGGCCAATCAAAGCTGTGCTCGATGACCTGATCGTCGATACCCGTCAGGCGAATCGTGAATGGCCCTGCACCGAAGCCAGCATAGTCAGCCAGCGAGCCATCGGACTCGTGGGAAATGGCATCGAAGCTGGTGTGGGTGACGCTCTTCACCTCGACACGCTTCAAAGGCACGCGAGCGTTGCGGACCCAAAACGCCGTCCACCACTCGTGGGCGCCGGTCTTGAACTCATACATGACCGGCCCAGTGTCAGGACACTTGGTCAGCTTCCAGCTCATCAGTCGCGGATACTCGCCCGAGTCGAGGACGGCATAGGCCTCGGGACTCACGTCGATACCGTTCGTCGTCGTGGAGCCGTAGGTGACCACGCGCAGCAGTGCGGACTTGCCCTGCTCGGTCTCGACCGCGATACAGGCGTCGCACAGGGAGGCTACCTCGGGGAGCCCGTTCCAGACCCCCGCCAGCAGTACGCCCTCTGCGCCCTGGACCTCGGACAGGTAGCCGCCGTCGGCCGCACACGCGTTGTGCCACTTCGTCTCGGCGTAGTCGACCGGGCCTAGATGGAACTCCCCGCCGCTGTACACCTGACCGTAGGTCGTACCATCGCCATGTGGATTGCTGGTGTCGAGCGTCGCTCCGTCCGGCTGCGGGGTGTCATTCTGGCTGCTCGTGTCCCCGAGCACGCTGCTGTCGCCGTCTGCAGACTCGTCCGAGTCGCAGGCCCAGATGGAGGCCACAAGCAAACCGCACAGCACCACCATCCAGAAGGTGGGAGAACAGGCCAAGCGCCCAATGAACAAAAAGTCCGTCCATCGTTTCGACATGACCCGCATCTCTCTGCCCTCCCTTTCAGCTTCGGCAAGCCCCACGTTTCGGTCCAAGGAGCAGCGTGCCCACCATCAAGGCTTCGAACAGCAGCTGTGATGCAGTCTACTCGTACTCGTCAGAGTCGTCGTCATACTCGTCAGAGTCGTCGTCATACTCGTCAGAGTCGTAGTCCTCGCTGTCATCCCACTCCTCGTCAGCATCGCTCAGCCCCCCAAACTCCTCCTCGAGCAGCACGCTGCTCAGGCCACTCTCGAGCCCAGCGATGCGCTCGAGCTCGCGCTTGAGCACGGGGTCGGCGCTGGGCAGGAGGGTTTTGACCGTTCGCAACTTGACTGCGTCGGGGAGCTGCTTGAGGATATCGAAGACCACCGCGTCAATGAAGGGGATGCGCTTGGCAAGCTCCTTCTCGAGTTGTTCAATTCCCTCGGCATAGCCCCAATGGGTGAGCGCACGACAGGCATAGAGACGAACATAGACGTCGGGATGCTGGCTGAGCTCGATGAGCCGAGTCTTGGCACCAGGTAGCTTGGCGTAGTCGAGCTCGGTGAGGATAATTGCGACGTTGATCTTGAACTCGATGGGGGCAAACTCGAGGGCGTCGAGCAGCTTCTGCATGGCATCCTGCTCACCCTGTGAGGCCAAGTAGAAGGCGGCATAGAGCTGCACCTTGGTGCCTTCGCGCTCGAAGTATTCCCGCGCGACCTCCTTGCGTCCGGTGGAGTTCATTCTGGCGAGGGCGCGCAAGACCTGGGAGAGCTCCTGGTCGGGGTGCACCACCCACTGCTCGAGAATGAAAGCGGTGCGGGGGTCGGCGAAGCGACCGAGCAGACGGAATGCGTGGTGTCGGGCGTCGTGCCCCCCGTATCCGCCTCCGGAGACGCTCGCCACGCGAACCAAGAAAGCCAAGACATCCGGATTGTTACAGGTCTCGAAGCGATCGAGGATGCGCACACCCAGGTTGCGGTGGGCGCTGATTTTCGGGTCGAGGAAGAGGATGAGCTCGGAGAGCTGGCTCTGGTCTTTGCCGTCGAGGAGCTCATCGAGCAGCGCCTCACGCACGGCCAACAGCTCTGTCTCGCGCAGCTCCTTCATGGCGCGCTCGAGGTACTTCGGTCGGTCGATGTTGAGCAGCGCCAAGATGGCGTCGCGGCGAAGCAGTGGGTTCTCGGCGGCTGCGGCGATCTCGAGCACAGGGAGCGCAGTCGGATCGCCGATCTTGCCCAAGGCCAGGGCGGCCTCGCTACGGACGATGTCGTTGAAGTCCTCGAGCGCCTTGCTGAGCTCTGGGGTGAGCAGCTTGAGTTTGAGGTCACCCGCGACGAAGGCGGCGTTGTAACGGATGTAGGCACGCTGATCGGCGAGGATCTCGCGCAACAGGGGGCCCACGTCGACGCCAAGGCGATCCAAGGCAAAGACGACGTTGTTGAGGAGACGCGCAGAGCCGGTCGGATCGATGAGGCCTTCGACGAAGGGGATGGCCCGTTTGTCGCCGATACGCCCAAGGTTGTAGATGATGCGATTCTGCAGGTCGGAACCAGCTTCTGGGTAGTGGAAGATCAGGTGGTCCATCGCCTCGGTGATCGCAAAGTCACCGGCGCGCTCGACGGCAAAGGCGATGGAGCTGTAGGGGGGGTACTTGCCCCTGTATTCCAAGGGACTCAGAATCAGCGCACGACGCTGATCGGGACTGAGCAGCCGACGCACCGACCAGAGCGCAGTCTGCACCGTGTTGTCTCGCGACTCCTGGAAAAACGCGAAGAGGGGGTCGATGGCGGTGGGATCGCCGTTGGCGGCCAAGGCCTTGACGATGGCGTCCTGCACCCAGCCGTCGGTGTTCGGGTCCTCGAGCATGGCCAAGAGCTTTGGCGTGGCGGCACTGGACTCGATGCGGCCCAAGGCCTGGATGGCGCTGACCCTGACGCTGTTGGAAGGATCATCGAGGGCGGCGATGAGCGGCTCGATGGCGCGGGCGTCGCGGGTCGCGATCAGGACATCGGCGCACAGCGAACGGGCGCTGGAGTCGAGGTTGTTGATCAGGCAATTGACCAGCGCTGGTGTGCCGCGGTTGCCGAGCAGGATGAGATCGGCCGTGCTGGGGAGATCATAGACGCCCACGTTGATCAACACATCGGGCTCTTCCGGGATGCGCTCCAAAAGTTTTCTC
>JAVFAO010000307.1:0-8530 GCA_034002465.1 Myxococcota bacterium | reverse complement strand
GGCGGGTAGCCCTTTGACTTCGGCAATTGCTGTGTTAGAAGCAAAACCCGCGAGGAGCATCCTCGCCAGATGCGCGCTTCTCGAGCTGTCTGGCAGGTGCTTGCTGGCTGCGAGGAGTCGAGTATGCAAGGAACGTGGAGCAACGCGAAGATCATCACCTTGGCGGTGATCCTGATCAGCGGCGTCATCGCCGATCAGGCGACCAAGATTTGGGCCGAGACTGTGCTCGCCTCGCCGCGTTACCCTGACCACAGTATCACCATCACCGTCGAGGACGAGCACGACGGCAAGCCGCTGCGCGAGTATCTCGGAACGCGCTTGAGCTCGACGCCTGAAGAGGAGCTCGATGCGATTGCAGGTCGCTACGTGAGCCGCGGCGAGCAGTCGTTGGGACCGAACACGGTGCTGCGCGGCGGCGATGAGCTCGAGCTGCGACAACGCTCGATCACGGTGATCGAGGGCTATTGGGACTTCCACTATGCCCGCAACCCAGGCGCGGTGTGGAGCTTCATGGCCACTGCTCCCGATGGCTTTCGCCAGGGCTTCCTGATTACCACCACGATCTTGGCCATTGGCTTGATGCTCTTCTTCCTGTATCGCGCTGAGCCGCAGCAACGGCGCTTGATCCTGTCCTTGTCGATGGTGCTCTCTGGGGCCGTGGGCAACCTCATCGACCGTATTCGCTTCGGCTACGTCATTGATTTCATCGCCTGGCACTACCACGACAAGTACTGGCCCACCTTCAACATCGCCGACGCCTTCATCACGGTTGGCGTGGCGCTGATGGCCATCGACATTCTCTTCTCCGGCAAGTCGCCTGCAAAGCCTCAGGCTGAACAGAGCAACGAAAAGGAGAGCAGCGAAGCGACCGAGGGGAGCAAGGCGAAGGCCAAAGGCGTCAAGGCCAAGGATGCCAAGCCCACGGAATCTAAGGCATAGTGGGATGCTCGGTTGAAAGTTCCCGTTGAGGCGCAGGGTCTGGGTTGTTTGGCTCCGGCGCGCACGCATCGGGCGCGGGCAGTGGCCAGCGACGCGAGCGCGTTGACGGAATAGCGACCGCATTCCATCGTGTTGAGCGCAGCGGCGCAAGCCGAGCTGAGAGGAGGAAGCGCATGTACCCAGTGCTCTTCGGTGAAGGTGAGTGGGCACTGCCGTCGTACTTTGCGATGCTCATGCTGGGCTACATGCTGGCGGTGTATTTGCTGCGTTGGCAGGTGATTCAGCGAGGCCTGGATGTCCGACGTGCCGTCGATATCGCTTTGGTGCTGCTTCTGGCGGGCGTCATCGGTGCCCGACTGGCGCACGTGCTGTTCGATGGATACCTGCAGGACTACATTGACTTGTGCCGCAACCCCGATGCCATGGGCAAGCCGCTCCCCGACGGCTCTCCTTGCGCGAGTGATGGGGAGTGTCTCGACTTTCAGGACAAGGGCTTCGACATTGGCTCTGTGTGCAAGGAGGTTGAAGGCAAGGGGCGGGTCTGTGTACCCGAGCAGGATTGTTTGAGGGCGCTCAAGTTCTGGAGCGGCGGACTGACCTATTATGGAGGCCTGCTGCTGGCGATGCTGGCGGCGGTGGTCTTGACCCGTCGCTGGGGTTTCCGCTTCCTGGACTACGCCGACATGACGGCGCCCGGCATTGCCTTGGCGCTGGCCTTTGGTCGGATTGGCTGTTTCTTGTCGGGCTGCTGCTTCGGAGGGGTGTGTGAGGCGCCTTGGGCCGTGCACTTTCCTGCCGGCAGCGATGCTTGGCGTCTGCATCGCCGCGAGCATTGGCCGGAGCTGGTGGCGCAGTATCGCGCTTCGGGGGTGTGGGAGTCACTTTCGGTACATCCCACCCAGCTCTATGAGTCTGGGGCGATGTTGCTGACCTTCGCTCTGCTCTGGTTTGGCTTGCGCAAGCGTCGTCGTTTCGAGGGTCAGAGCATCGCCTGGCTGATGATCTTGTATTCTCTGGTTCGCTTTACGATTGAGTTCTGGCGAGCGGATCAGCGCGGCGGTGTTGGCTGGTTTTCGACCTCACAGTGGATCAGCGTTCCCCTCTTGCTCTTGGGTGTATACTTGCTCTGGAGAGGCTCGAAGCAACAGTCGGTTTCCTCCGAGAGCGCGCAGAAGGACTAGGCCAAAAAGTGTATCCTGACTTGCTCGAGGGTCTGGGCATAGACCTGTATGGATTGGTGTTCGAGCGCGTGCTCTGGTCTTTGGGGCTTTTGCTCTGCGCTTGGCTTGCGTTCAGCGCTTTCTTGCTCTTCCGGGAGGAGCGCAAACTCGAGGCGTCGATTCGCCTGGCGGTCGCGTTGGGTGGCTTGCTGTGGTTCTCGGTGAAGGCCTACGGGGCGTTTTTCTCGCCGCAGTACCTGCTCATGTTCGAGGAAGAGCTGGTCATCCACACCTACGCCTTCATGATTGTGACGGGGTTCTTACTGGGAACCTGGCTGGTGGCACGAGAGGGCGCGCGGGTCGGCATTCCGCGTTCGGTCTCTTTGGACCTGGCCTTTTGGGCGCTCATTGGCGGGATGATTGGGGCGCGGCTGATCTTCGTGCTGGTGAGCGCGCAGGACTACGTGGACGCCTGTGTGGCTCCCGAGAAGGTGGGGCTGCTCGAGGCGGACTGTTTCAAGGCGCTGAAATTCTGGGAGGGCGGCGTCGTTTTTTACGGCGCGTTCTTGGGTGCAGTGGGCGTGCTTGCCTTGATCGTACGCCAGCGCAAGCTAAGTATGGCCTTGCTCCTGGATACCGCTGTTCCGTCCCTGGCATTGGGGCATGCCTTTGGGCGCATCGGTTGTCTGTCGGCAGGTTGTTGCTGGGGGGAGGTGTGTACGGGAGATTGGGGGGTTCGCTTTTCGCGGGGCTCCATGCCGTATACTGATGCGGTCAGTCGTTCGCTCGCTGAGGACCCTGCGTTGCCGCCGGGTGCGTTGGAGCATGGTCATACTCCCACGCTGCACGCGACGCAGCTCTACGAGGTCTTTGGAGAGCTGGCGATCTTCTTCTTCCTGCTGACCTGGCGTCCCTTCAAGCAGCGGCATGGAGAGCTGGTGGCGGCCTGGATGACCCTCTATGGTCTGTTTCGCATCTTTTCGGAATCGGTGCGGGGAGATATGATTCGCGGCTACCTGTTCGAGCGAACCTACGAGGGCATGAACGCCTTCCTTCGTATTCCGCCAACTCACCCGACGATTCTGACTACGTCGCAGCTCATCGGCTTCTTGATGGCCATTTTCGGGGCTGCTGCGTGGATATACTTGCGCCGCAGCGGACGCCAAGCGGCGTTGCGTCTGCTCGAGGCTCAGAAGTAGTACCAAATGCTTTGGTATTCTGCTGGGTCTTCGCCAGCATCACGGAGCCGGCACAGGTAGTCATAGATGCTGAGGTCGGTGCCCACGTAGGGCTCACGCTGGGCGATCATCTTCTCCCAGGGGTGGAATTCGTAGACCCGGCGTCCATCTGGCAGCACGGTGAGGAGATCGCGGTGTTGGTAGGCGCGCAGGGCGTTCTTGCCGAGCGCTGGGACGTTGTAGACGGTCTCGTCGGTGCGTCGCATGCCTGGCAGCAGGCGGGCCTCTTCCTTGAGCTCCTGCAGGGCTCTGGCGAGGGGTATCTGGTAGAGCCGCGTTTCGTCTTTGCCTTTGGGGAGGAAGGTGTAGTAGGGGTCGATGCCGATCCGCTTCAGCATCATGCGGAGCGCAGCGGTTTCGAAGCGGCGTGAGACGAAGAAGTTGAGCACATGCTGGTTGTACACCGAGAGGCCTCGGCGGCGCAGCTTCTCGACAGCGTCGACGAGCTCGGGGCTGAGCTCGTAGACGTGCTCGATGTGGGTGACCACACAGAGCTCCCGTTCTCCGGGCTTTCGGAATGCTGAGAGGGTGTCGAGCAGCTCCTCGTCGAAGCGCATGGGCAGGGTGACGAGGGTTCGGGTGCCGATGCGCAGCAGATCGATGTGTGGGATGGCGGCCAGCTTTCGCAGGATGGAGGCGAGCGGCGCGGGCTGCATGGCGAGGGGGTCACCACCTGTGAGCAGCACCTCGTTGACGGCTGGGTGTTGGGCAATCCAGTCGATGGCGCGGTCGATGGCGTCCTCGCTGGCGAGGGCGCCAGCAGACATGGCGTCTTGGATTTCCCAGTTTCTTTGACAGTAGACGCAGATCTGCGGGCAGGTGTGAAAGGGCTTGAAGACGACGATACCTGGATAGCGTCGGGTGACGAGCTCGATGGGCGAGGTCTCGCTCTCGCGCATGAAGTCGAGCGCTTGTGTGTCTGCGCATCGGGTTCGTTGAACGGTGTCGTTCGGGGGAAAAACCTGTGCTCTGATGGCGCGATCACGGCCGAGCTCGGGAGCGTCATCGAGCAATGACGCAGTATACGGTGTGAGTCCGAAGGGGACGTGGCCACGCCGCGCTTCTTGAATGGCCCGGTATTCGTGCTCACGGAGGTGGACGCACTGGCTTACGCTGTCTGCGTCGCTGAGGACGTGTTGGATTTGCCATTGCCAGTCATTCCACTGCTCTGCACCCACGCCGAGTTGCTTCATGACGGCATCGCGGCGTCGTGTTCGACGCTCTTTGGCCTCTTCACTGAGTCCGTGGGGGTATCGCGCCATGGATTGGGAGACGTGCTCCCAGAGACCATCGAGCTCGTTCGAGCGTTGGATGGCGATGGCGCGGGGAGAGCAGCTGTCCACGGGACTGGAGGCCGTCTGGATGCAGTCGTCGAGCAACCGAAAGTCCGGTTGACCGTGTAAGCCGCGGAAGAGATGCATCAAGTTGGCGAAGAACCCCGGGCTTAGGTCAGGGCGAGCTATGGTTCTGGCGAGGTCCCAGAGGGCTCGAGCAACGCTGAAGTCAGTCTTCAGCTCGCTGCTTGGGTCGAGGACGCTTCGCCAGGAGCGCGCGCAGTCTCGGTGAAGGGCACGCACATCGAGGCTGGTGTCGCTATCGATGGTGAGGTCTTGGCGTTCAGAGACGAGACCGCGTAGATGATCCCGGACCTCTTCCAGCGTCGACAATGGTTCGATTGACCTCAGCCATGGCCAAAACTCAGTTCGAAATGATTCGAGGCAGTAGTCTTCAAGTGTCAAAGGGCGTTTGAAAAGCAATGAAATCTCCAACGCAAACGCGAGAAAATGTATTGAGATCTTCAGATCGAGATCTTATGGCCCATCATAAATGGATGGACGCCTCTAGTATTGTTATTTTGATGCGGTTGGTCAATGAAAAGACGAGAATAGGAATGAACGCAGAGGGACCGTGTGGGCAGTGGCGGGAAGGGGAGCGGTGTCCACGCTCGTATTCTGCGAGTGTTGTAGCCCACTCGCGTAGCCGCGCAGTGGGAGCAGGAGCGCGGTCGCTGTGGCTCAGCTCAGCGAAGCCGCGGATGGATGGGAGCTCGGCAAGGAGCCAAGGTAGGCGGAGCTCAGTCGCTTGACAGGCCGAGTGGCGGCAAACCGTTGATGGCGTTCATGGCCGCGACGCTGCCTTGCTCGATGAGCAGGCGGCAGGCATCGCGGGCGCGGTCGAAGACGTGTGGTGCCCATTCCCACTCTTGTTTGGAGAAGGTGTCGAGCACGAAGTCGCTCATCGAGCCGTGTCGAGGGCGTCCCACGCCGATCCGGACCCGCAAAAAGTCTCGTCGTCCACTGAGCTCGAAGATGGAGCGCAGGCCCTTGTGACCGCCGTGACCGCCGTCAATCTTGACGCGTACGTCACCCCAGGGGAGGTCGACATCGTCGTGAACGAGGATGGTCTGAGTGGGGTCGACGTCGAAGAAACCAAGCGCCGGGACCACGGCCTGGCCGCTGAGGTTCATGAAGGTGAGCGGCTTGAGCAGCACCAACGAGAGGCCGCACCAGGAACCCACGCCCAAGATGGACTTGAACTTCTCGCGGCTGAGCGCAATACCCGTCTCCGTGGCAACTTGGTCGACGAGCAGAAAGCCAGCGTTGTGGCGCGTCAGCTCGTACTTTGGGCCAGGATTCCCAAGACCCACGATGATGGCGCGATCTCGAAGCCCGGGCATGGTCTTGCTCGTTTGGCAGGGAGCGCTAGCGCATATCACTGTATGTTCGGCTTAGCAGCGCACATCCTCTCGGGATTCCGAAAGATGTAGCGGTTCTGCCGGGAGGCAGGACCCAAGCCAAGCCTTCACGCAACCAACCAGGTTTCTCGAAGCATGGCTCCGAAGCAGAGTCCCTGGCGCGCAGCCTTCGGGGTTGCTTCGCTGCGAGTCTTCGACTCCTGACTACACCTTCTCTTTGCCTTCGGCCGGATTCTCCACACCACGAGCCATGGAGACGTCGCAGATGGTGTAGTTCTTGACGTACACCAACTTCACATGCTCGGGCGGAACGATCTGATTGACCAGAGCACGCTCCTTGAGTTGCATCGAGGAGATGTCGAAGACGATGCGCGCGGGGATGTGCTCGGGCAAGCACTCGACCCGAACCGTGCGCACGACCTGACGCAGCTTCCCACCCATGGCAACGCCAGGGGAACGGCCTTCGAGCACCAGCGGCACATCGACTTGCACAGGGCGCTCGGTCTCGAGCACATGGAAGTCGGCGTGGATGATGCGACGCGTGAGCGGATGGCGCTGCTGGTCCTTGAGCATGACCAGATACTTGGGCTGCGGTGCGCCCTCAACCACCAGCTCGAGCAGGGCGTTGTTGCCATGTGCTCCAGAGAGCGCTGCGGCGAGCTCGGAGGAAACCAAGCTCAGATTGATGGGCTCCAAGGCCCGACCGTAACAGGTCGCAGGAATGTAACCTTGGCGGCGAAGATTCCGCGCTTTACCCGTGCCCGTCGTCGTGCGAAGGGCGCATTTCAACTCGACCGTTTCCATTGATGAGCCTCGTTCTTCAGGATTTCGCTCGCTCTCGTGAGTCTCTCGTAGCGCTCGCCTGCAGCCACAGGGGGTTGGCGGCTAGACGCTGACTCGAAAATCACTTCCCTCGCTTTCCGTCTCTCGTGCCTGCAAGGTCGCTCGGCGATGGCCGAGACCCTCCCGGCTTGCTCGCCACAGACAGGGCGTGCTCACTACCTCACCCCTGCGCGAATGTCAACGCTGAAGCGCGCAACAATAGCGCATGCGACGGCTTGACCCATCCCGTTCTCCGAATCCTCCGAAACCTCGACCAAGCGAGCTCGCAAACAAGCCCCGGCTTCTGGGAGCTGCGCCGCGGCCGTGGACGCGTCGCGAATTCGATTGCGGTCCGCCATGCCGCTGATTAGCCTTTGCTGGAGACGAGCAGCGTGCTCGTCGGCTCCTCGATACTCAAAGAAGCAGATGCCAGACCCAAACCTCAGAGTGCTCCTCGTCAGCTCCTCCCGCAGTCGACGGAATACGTTGCTGAGTACCCTCAGCGCCCAGACCGAGCTGCGCGTGGCCGCCAACGGCATGGAAGCTCAACATTGGTTGCTCGCCGAGCCCATCGATGGCGTGCTCTGCGATGCGGTCCTTGACGATATGAGCGCGGCGCAGCTTTGTGTTTGGCTTCGCCTGATTCCTGCAGCGCCCTACGTGTATTTTGGTGTGCTCTACGAAAGCAAGCAGCGAGCCGAGGCCCTCACCGCCATGGGGGCGGGTGCGGACGACTCCATCGAGCTCGAGCTGAGCACTGCAGCGCTGCTCGCCTCCTTGCCACGAATCCAACGGGTCCTGCAGAGTCATCGCAGAATCGAGACGCTGCGCACTGGACGTACCGAGAAGGTCTCGCTTGCGATGTTGCCCCGCGCCGGAAGCAGCGTGCAGAATCGACCGTCCGAGCTCTCCGTGGCCGCTCCCGCCGCAGCCCCCAGTCCAGCCCAGCCCCTCAACGCCCCCAAGCCGGCTCCGCTTCCTAGCTTGCACATCCTCTGCGTCGATGACGAGCCGCTCTACCCCGAGCTCGTGCGCCTCGTGGCCGAGAAGCTCGGTCACCGCTGCACCGTCGCCCACGACGGCAGACAGGGCTTCCAGCTCGCCAGCCAGAGCCGCTTCGACATCATCATTTCGGACTGGATGATGCCCCATCTCACGGGCCCCGAGCTCTGTAGACGGGTGCGGACTCTGCCTGGAGCTTCTCCCTATTTCATTCTGCTGACCACCTTGTATGGCACCGAAAACTATCTGGAAGCTTCACAGGTCGGGGTGGACAACTACCTCACCAAACCCATCGAGCCAGCCAAGGTCGAGCTCGCGCTGCTCGCAGCGCAGCGCGCCGTCAGCGCGACATAGGCGCCGAGAATACAGAGCATCTGCCGTGTGCCCACTGCCATCGTTTCGGCTCTGCCCCCATTGCTGAGGAGCTCCGTCATGAGCGCATTGTCCCGTGAGGCCCAGTTCATCGATAGCCACGGCTGGAAGCTGCATCTCGAGCGCACCGTCGACCTAGAGGCATTTCGCGACGAGCTACGGCCAATCCTGCTCATCCCCGGCTTCGCGATGAACAAGTTCATTCTTGGCTTCCACCCTGGAGGACGGTCCATGATTTCGGAGCTCGCTCGGGCGGGCTTCGAGGTGTGGGCGCTGGATATGCGGGGGCAGGGGCCATCCCA
>JAVFAO010000306.1:0-8573 GCA_034002465.1 Myxococcota bacterium | reverse complement strand
CGCTCCACTATGCACGAAAATCGAGCGTTACAGATGGCCCAAGAGGGTTGCTGCACAGGTGTATTCACATTCGCCAAAGGAGCAGCAAGCAAACCCTGCCGAGCCAGTGAAAACGTCAGAAATTTCAGGTCCAAGCGGCGCAAAGGCTCGGATCGGATCGGTATGGGACGACTA
This sequence comes from Myxococcota bacterium, assembly GCA_034002465.1. Classification (GTDB taxonomy): domain Bacteria; phylum Myxococcota_A; class Bradymonadia; order UBA4248; family JAVFAO01; genus JAVFAO01. Next base: position 8,399 of record JAVFAO010000306.1, on the reverse strand, counting down.
TGCAGCAGCCATGCCAAAAGGGGGCGACAGATCTACGGCTTCGCTCCTTCCATCCATCCACTTCGCTGCTATGCTGGCGTTGAGCTCCTCCCGACCCTCGAGGAGACCCCGCAGGAGCGGACCACGAGATGAAGAACTTGGGAGAACAGGCCAAGTGTCCAATCGACAAGAAGCTGTGCAGCATCCTCGGCATCCTCGCCAGCCTGCTGCTTCTCGGTAGCACGGGCTGCCAACTCGATTTCTCCAAAGCCCCCCTCACTCCGCCTGAGCCCCCCGACCAAGTGGAGCTTGCAGACGAGCTCGACGAGCTCGACCCAGACGCGCTCGACCAAGACACCACCGTCGAAACCGACCAACCCGAGCTCAGCGACCCATGCGACACCTGCCCCGATAGCTGCTGCCTGCACCAAGGCAGCATGCAATGCGTCGACAAGCAGACCAACCCCAACCACTGCGGGGCCTGCGGTGTGCGCTGCGACGCCGAAGAACGTTGTTTCGAAGGCGAATGCTGCCAGCCTCTGTCCTGCGAAGCGCAGCGCCTGAGTTGCGGCACGTGGTCTGACCAATGCGGCGAGACCCTCGACTGCGGCTCCTGCCCCAGCCCGGAAATCTGCAGCGGCTATGGCCGCGATGGCCTGTGCACACCTCCGCTGCGCGTCCCCGACTCAGCCACCCAATACTGCATCGGCAGCAGTGATGGGAGCTGCCCCAACGACCCCAGCCAGGACCTGTGGGGCCAAGACGGATGTTACCAAAGCGGCCCAGCGAGCTACACCTTCAGCGACGGCACCATCGAGCAGGGATACACTGGCCTGCGATGGCAGCAGGCCTACGCACCCCGCTCCAGCCACGACGACGCCAGCAGCTACTGTGCAAGCTTGACGCTGGCTGGCTTCGACGATTGGCGCCTCCCCACCCTCTATGAGCTGGCCACCCTGCACGACTGGGGCAAACGTGACGGCGCCTCCTACCTCGACCCCCTGTTCTCCATTGACGCCACCGGCGAAGGGGTCAGTTACTGGAGCAGCGATGAGCGAGACACCGGCAGCTATTGGAGCCTGAGCCCCGTCACGGGCGAGTTCCGAGCGAGCACCCAAGCCTTCGTGAGGTGTGTGCGCGGCCAGGGACTGGACAACGTCTTCGCCCTGCAAGGCAACGCCGCCCTCGACCGTAGCACGGGGCTGCGCTGGCGCGGCGGCACCGCAGGAAGCTGGGCAGAGGCGCTCAGCTTCTGCGAAACGCTCTCGAGCGATGGCATCAGCAACTGGCGATTGCCCACCCTCAACGAGCTGCTCAGCGTGCTCGCCTACTCGCCTGGACCACGTCTCGCGTCCTTCCTCGGCAGCAGCATCGGCACGCTCTGGACCGCCACCCCAGACGCCCGCGAAGGCGACGGCCTGCGCGTCTTCGTCGTCAACCTCGGCAGCCTCACCATCGACGCCCAAGCCAGCACCTCGAACCAACAGAGCTTTTGCGTCCACTCCGATTTTTGAGCCATGCGTCTCGAGCCGTAGAAGTGAGCGAAGCGAGGCAGGAGTCAGCGTCTGTCGCGGGCGCATCCGATGCCCCTGCGCAGCGCTGCGAGGGACTCGCGAGAGCGAACGAATGCCAACAAGAACGGGATTCCAAAGGGCACACCCCTTTGGCGGGGTGTGGGGCAGCGCCCCACATTCGAGGAAAGACCAACGACCAACGACCAACGACCTGGAACGAGGAACGACTGTGGTTCATGGAGGTGGCTCTGCGGCCCAGCGCGTTGACGCTTGCGTAGCGTTTGACGTAGAAGCCCAGAGCCTAGGGCTCGTCTCGCAAGCCTAAGCGAGCTGGGAGGCTCGTGCGCGGTGAAGAGGCAAGAAAGCACACCCAATCAAGCAGAGCAACACGCTTCGTCAGTCGAGAGCGCATCGCAAGACGACGCCGAGCAGCTCCGCCTAGCTCAGCGCATCGAAGAGCTCGAGACCGAGCTCTCCTCGCTACAGCGCGGGCTCGAGCGCGAGCGCGCAATGCGCCATGGCGCGCGCCGGGCAAGCACCTATGTGCTGGCACAGGTTGCACTGGGACCGAGCTTGATCAACGCACTTCGGGCCTGGTTCCAGGTCACGCTCGAGGAGCATCGCTTGCCCGTCGACGAGACGGCGCACGTCATCGCCGCGGTGATTCGCCGCGTTCTCCGCGTCGCGATGGTGGGACTCGCCGTCACCCTGTTGCCCACCTCCATCCTGCTCTGGCAAAACCTGATCATGAAAGAGCAGAACGCCTACATGCGGGTCCAAAACCAGAGCCTGCGTGAGCAGATCGAGCTCGAGCGCGCAGAGTCCCAAGCCGCCCGCCGCGCTGAGCTGTTTCGCTTACTCTTCGCAGTGAGTGACTGCCGCCAGGGCGTGGCCGATCCCAATTGCCCGCCTTCCAGTCCCGAGCGGGTGCGCGTCGAGGCCCTGATGGCCCTCGCGCAGCTCGCCCATGGACGCGCCGAGGCTCTGGATTTGAGCGGCCTGCGCTTGCCTGGTGCGTCCTTGGAGGAGGTGGACCTGTCGGGCTTCGTGCTGCGTGATGCGCGCCTTGATGACGCCGTCTTGAGCAACGCCGTGCTGGACGAGGCGATCCTCGATGGAGCCCAAATGGAGCGGGCGATCTTGGTCGACGCTTCGCTGAACGGTAGCTCTTGGTTCGACGTCGAGGCACCGCAGGTGGTCCTCAGCGGCAGCAAGCTGCATGAGGCCAAGCTGACCGAGTCACGGCTCAGCGGGGCGAGCTTGGGCAGAGCGCTGGCAGATGGAGCGCGCTTCCAGAACTGTGAGCTTGACCAGAGTGAGTGGCTTGCTGCCTCGTTGGTGGAAGCGCAGTTCGAGGGCTGCGCGCTACGGCAGGCCGATTTTTCTCAAGCGCAGCTGCGCAACACGCGCTTTGTCGACTCGGATTTGAGCGCAGCACGATTCGACGGGGCCTGGGTCGAGGCAGAAGACTGGCTGCAGCAGACCGCAGCAGACAACCGCGGCTTCGAGCCCTCCCGATGGCGTCTCGAGCAGGTGGGGAGCTTGTATCGCGTTCTCTCAGCGTCATCCGACACGCGCGTCGCACCCTGAAACCGGGCTGTGGCTCCGTGCCGCCAGAGGCATGGCCGAAGGCACGGCGAGAGCATGAGCATGAAGAGAAGACAACTCCTTCGAATCTACCGCAGCATCCCGTGGCTGGTCTTCGGCGTGGTCTTGATGCCCGCAGTGGCGACCTTCGTGGTGGGCATCCTGCTCATCGCGCTGTGGGATGCGCCGGGAGACCTGGCGCTGGGTATCTTGACGCTGGTGTTTGCAGTCTTCGTGGTCACGGGCGGCATCTTGTCGCTGACCTTGCTGTTGCGGCAAAACCGGCTCTTACGCGCTCAGGAGAGCTTCATCGCCAATGTCTCCCACGAGCTGCGCACGCCGCTGGCGTCGATTCGCATGTGCGCCGAGACCTTGAAGCTGGGGCGCTTCGACAACGAGGACGAACACGAGCTGTGTCTGCGCGACCTGGAACACGAGACGCGCCGCTTGACCCTTCTGGTGGAGCAGCTCCTGGGCGTGCGAGGGCGCAGCAGCATGAGCCGCGGCACGATCTTGCCTGAAGATGCCGCCGAGCGAGCGCTGAGCTCTTTTCGGCGCAACCCAGAGCACGCCCAACGGCTCTCGTTGATGGTCGAACCTGCGCTGCCGGCCCTCGCCGTGGACGCGGAGTCACTGCACGAGGCGCTCTGCAACCTCATCGACAACGCGCTCAAGCACGGTGAGGACGGTCCGGTGGTGGTGACAGTGCGCGCCGAGCGACGCGGCGTGGCGTTCGCGGTTCGGGACAGCGGCCCTGGCATCGAGGAGCAAGACCTGGAGCGGCTCTTCCAACGCTTCGAGCGAGGTGAGCGGGCGCTGGAGCAAGGGATTCCGGGCCTGGGCTTGGGGTTGTCCATCGTGCAGGCGTGTGCCCGTGAGCACGGAGGACAACTGAGCGCTTCGCCAGCGGCCAAACGCGGACTGATCGTCACCCTCTATCTGCCCGCTGAAGAGGAAGTGCTGGAACGCCAAGCCCATCGCCCCGAGGCACAACGCCTTCGCGTGGTCTAGAAACACCAAGAACTCGTAGCCAGGAGGCGGAGAGTCGTTGCGAAGCAAGCCCGAGCCCGAAGGGTGCGCGCCATGGACGCCGCAACAACTCGGGGGAACAGGCCAAGCGCCCAATCAACAAGAAATCAAAGGGATTCCAAAGGGCACGCCCGTTGGCGGGGTGTGGGGCAGCGCCCCATCAAGACAACTCAAAAAGAATGCGCGAGTCGCTCAAAGAGCGCGAGCGCATCCAGGCACCCTCGTTCCTCGCCTACATCCCCTCGTTCCTCGTTCCTCGTTCCTTGTTCCTGATCACCGAGCGCCCATTGCCCACGGCGTCGATCACGAGCTGGCAGGGAACGACCTCTGCCAAGGCGTCGACGTGACTGATCAATCCAATCTGGGTGCCCGTTCGCTGCACCGTCATCAAGGCATCGAGCGCCTCGGCCATCGTCAGATTGTCCAACGATGAAAAACCCTCATCGAGGAGCAAGGTCTCCACTGGATAGTAATGACGACGCCAGCTCGCCATGGCCAAGGCCAAGCTCAGCGAAACCAAGAAGAGCTCGCCCCCAGAGAGGGTCTCGCTAGGACGAAGAGAATCGGCAAGCTCGTGGTCGCAAATGCTGAACGAGAGCAGCGGCTCTTCGTTCTCCTTGTTTTGCACCAACGAATAGCGCCGGCTGAAGCGCGCAAGCCAAGCGTTGGCGCCGTTCTCGCCTTCCAACAGCGCCCCCAACGCCACCGTCTGTGCGAAACGATGGAAGCTCTCGCCGTTGTTGACGCCAATCAACCGATGCACCTCCTCCCAAGCCGCCAACTGGTCCGCCGCGTCGCGACGCTGCAGCTCGAGCTCAGCGTGCTCCGCGAGCTGCTGCTCATGCCGTTTGAGCTGCTGAGCCTTGTCTCCGAGTTCGGCGATGAGCCCATCCCGCTGCGCCTGGCCCGCTTGCAGTCTCTGACTCAGCGACTCCGCGCTCTCCGTCTCGTCATCATCTTCGAGGCCCCGCTGCAGGTGCTGCTCCAGACGCTCTCGTGCCAGCTCGAGACCACCTCGCGTACGTTGCTCCAGCCCATCGAGCTCCTGACGCAGCGCGCGAAGCTCCTCCAGACGCTCCTCGCTCAGGGCGCTCGCTCGCAGTGCCTCCGCGTCCAGCTCGAGTGCCGACAAGGCCTGCTGCAGCTCTGCAGCGAGCGTCGATTGGGAGCCGCGTAGCTGCGTGAGCTGCTGACTCGCCATCTCGATTCGCGCCTCCAGCGCCGCCGTCTCTTCCTGCAGCCTCTGCGCAAGCGCGCTCGCCTCCTCCCAGGCCTGCTCTGCGGCGGCGATCGCCGCGCGCAGTCGCTCCTCCTCGCGCTCAGGTTCGAGGCCACCAAGGATCGCCTGCTCACGCTCCAGAGCCGCCACCTCCGCCAGCCGCTCCTTCTCCACGGCCTCTTGCACGAGCTGCAGCGCCGACGCCGCTTGCGCGCGCTTCTGCTCCGACTCCACCAAGGCCTGCTTCGCCTGCTCCACTGCAGCAGCGGCCAGGACTTGCGCCTCTTGTGCCTGCTGCCAGCGCTGCATCGACACAAACGCCGCCTCGCAGCGCTGCAACAGCGGCTCAGCCTCCAGCGACAATCCTTCCTGGCCCGGCAACGCACGCAGCTCATCGGCGAGCTGCTCGAGCAAGACCTGCAGCTCGGCAGAGACCGCTTGGTCCTGTTGCTCGAGCTGCTGCACCGCTTGCTGCGCTTCGACGAGCTGCCCAGAAAAAACAGCATCCGCTGCCGCTTGGCGTTCACGCGCCTGCGCGAGCTCCTCGAGCTCGCGTTGCCGCGTCCGCTCGGCGCGCTGGTCTTGGAGAAGCCGCTCGCGCGCCTCCTCGACACTGGCCTGCCGCTCGGTCTCGGCCTCACGCACCTCGGCCAGCGCCGCGAGCAGCTCCTGCTTGCGCACCGCAGCGCCCGTCTCCCGAAGTCGGGCGCTCAACAGCCCCAACAGGCGAGCATCGAGACTCTGCGCGCTCTCGTGCTCCCCACCCACGCTCCGCTGGGCCTCCTCCAAGAGCGCCTGCTGCCGCCCACTGACCCGCTCGAGCCGCGCCTGCAAGGCGCTGAGGCTGGCCTCGACCTGAGCGAGCTGCTGAAAACACGCTCGCTCCTCCTTCTCGAGCTGCTCGAGCTCTGCACGCAGCGCCCTCGCGCCCTCCTGCGCTGCAACGAGCTGTGCAGCGTCGAGGGCCACCGACTGCTCGACGTAGGGGTGCTCGAGGCTCCCGCAAACTGGACAAGGCTTCCCCGAGGCCAGCTTTTCTCGCTCGAGCTCGAAACGCTGTGCCAAGCGCAGGATTTCGAGCTGTGCCAGTTGAGCTGCTTGCTTGGCGCTGACCTCGACGCGCTTGGCTTCCCAGCCCGCTGCCAGCGCTCTCAGCGCCTGCAGTCTGGTCTCGCCTTCCCCTTGTTCTCGAATCACGCCATCCAGCTCTCGCTGCAAGGCGAGACGCTCCTTTTCGAAGCGCTCGAGCTGTGACAAGACGAGCAAGCGCTCGCGACTCTGTTGCAGCTGCAGTCCATAGCTCTCCTGCGCTGCATCCGCGGCATCATCGAGCTGGGCGACGGGCACCCCCAAGCGCTCGGCGAGCGCTTCTCTGACGAACTGCTGCTGCGCGCGAAGCTGCTCGCTCTGCTCGGCGAGCGCGGCTGCGCGGACCTGCGCCTCGGCCACCTTCGCCTGCAGCGCATCGCGTTTGGGCTCGGCCTTCGCGCGCTCGGCGGCGAGCCTGGAGCGCACCGCGAGCGCCTTGTGGCTACGGTCTCGCAGGGCTTGCAGCTTCTCCTTGCGCTGCACCAGAGGGCCCAGCTCACCAAGCTTGGCAAGGCTTTGCTCGCACTGCTCGAGCTCCAGACGCCGCCTGGCGAGCGTCTGCTCGGCGCTCTTGACACCCAACTGCGCCGCACGCACGACGCCGCCCTGTTGCAGCTCGGCGCGTTGTTTTTCAGCAAGAGAAGCGCGCAGACCCGCGAGGATGAGTCGCGCAGCCTTCGCCTCGGCAATCTTTGGGCTGAGCTGCTCGCTCTCGAGCCGCCGCTCATCGACCAGGAGCCGTGCCTCGGCGCTGCTCAGGCTAGCGCTCTGCAGGCGCTGTCGACGCTCCTCGCGGGCACCTTGCTCGGCCTCCAGAGCGGCGCTGCAACGCGCGGCGCTCGCCGTGACGCGATCGTATTCAAACAACAATCGAATTGCCGGCGCGCGCAGCTCAGCTTGGCGCAGCGTATCGAGTGACGACGCATGCTGAAGACGCGCGGCGAGAGCGTGTTCGAGCTTGCTCTTGGCGAGCTCGAGGTCGTTCTCAAAGGAACGCTGTTGCTGGCGGTAGTCGAGACGTTGCTGCGTGCTCAGGAGTGTGGCGTCGAGCTCGCGCAGGCTCGCTTGACCGCTGCGGAGCCCTTCTTGCAGCGTTTCGACCTGCTCTTGTGAGAGCACCTGCTGGCGGTCGAGCTGCACTTGGATGGCCTCGTGCTTGTCTTTGGCCTCGCGGTGAAGCCTCGCAGCCTCGCGCCCAATATCTCGAAAGTACTCGGTCTGCGTCAGTCGACCGAGCAGCTCGGCCCGCTCATTCTCTTTGGAGCTGACGAAGGCCGCGAACTCGCCTTGGGGCAAGAGCACGCTGCGGACGAAGTCGGACAGCCGCAGGCCACCCAGCGCTTCGGCGAACACCGCCTGTGCCTCGCTCACCTTGGCCGTGTCACAGAGGGTCTCGAGCTCCTGGTGTAGGGTGTCGAGGCGAAAGAGCGCACGACGCGGCGCCTGGACGTTTCCCTCGGGTTTGCGGCGCGCGCGCGCGACGGACCAGCGCGCGCGATAGAAATGGCGCACGTCGTGTTGGTCGAGCTGGCTGAAGACGGCCTCGGCCAGACAATAGCCGGTCCCTCTGGAAAGAATTTCCGCCACGACGTTCTTGCTCAGGCGCGGGGTCTCGCCGAAGAGAGCGAGGCAGAACGCATCGAAAACAGTGGACTTTCCGACACCGGTGGGTCCCTTGACCAGGAAGATCGGCGCGTTGAGTTGGGTATCGAAGTCAATCTCGTGTTCACCGTAGAGGGAGGCGAGGTTTTCGAAGTGGAGTCGGTGCAGTTTCATTTGCTGTTCGCTCCTACAGTAACGCCCTTCGCTGACTGCTTTGTCTGTTCGTGGGGCGCTGCCCCACACCCCGCCAAAGGGCAAGCCCATTGGAATCCCTTGGTTTTTTGCGCCGGGTTCAGGAGCACTGCTTGGCGCTTGCCTCGGCGTGATCGAAGATGGCCATGATCTGCACGCAGGGCTCACAGCCTTTCTTGTGTTGGTTG
>JAVFAO010000305.1:0-8581 GCA_034002465.1 Myxococcota bacterium | reverse complement strand
GGGCAGCAGCGCGCGCCACAGCTCCAGTCGCGCGCGCTCGTCGGGTGCCTCGAACACAATCCGAAACCGAATCCGACGAGCGAAGGCGTCGTCGATGCCCTTCTCATGGTTGGTCGTGAGCACCACCACGCCATTGAATCGCTCGATGCGCTGCAACAGAAAGTTCACCTCCAGATTGGCGTAGCGGTCGACACTGGTCCTGACCTCGGTGCGTTTTCCAAAGAGCGAGTCAGCTTCGTCGAAAAGAAGCATGACCTCTCCCTGCTCAGCCGCGTCGAAGACAGAGCCCAAATGCTTCTCGGTCTCTCCAATGTACTTGGACACCAACTGCGAAAGGTTGATGCGGTAGAGCTCACGCCCCAGCTCGCGGGCGAGTGCTGTGGCAGCCAAGCTCTTCCCGGTGCCTGGCGGACCCACGAAGAGGGCGGTGACACCAAGCCCCTTCTCCAACACCTCGCCGAAGCCCCAGCGTCGAAGCAGCTCGTCACGATGACGAGCATAGTCGACGAGCTCCTGCAGAAGCACCTGGGTCTCCTCATTGATGACCAGTTTGTCGAGCCCAAATGGACAAGGCTCGGGGCTCGCCAGCGCCCCCAGCCCCGTCTGAGCCTGGCTCCTCGCTGCATCCAGCAGCTCACTTTCAGTCAAGCCCCCGCTGCCGTTGCGCTTGGCCAGAGCGGACAAAACGGCTCGCTCGATCTGCCCCTCGGACAAGAGGAACCCGCCGGCAAGTCGTTGCAGCGTTTCGGCAGCGACCGAGTGCTCGTGTTGCGCCAACACCTCGTCCCACACCTGAAGGCGCTGTTCACGGTGGGGATAGCCGAGCCGCAACACATTTCGAGGCTCGATGCGCGCTTGCGACGGGAGCTCACGCGTGCTCACCCACACGCAGTCGATGCAGTGATGCTCGAGGAAACGGTGGCTACGCTCGACAATGCCCTGGGCATCGTCAAGCGCGTCGACACCGGTGAAGACCAACACGGCGCCGGTGAGAAGCGCAAATCGGCGCGCTCGGTCCAGCGCTTCAGAGAGCCTGCCGAGCTGCGAGTGGGTATGCAATGGGACGTGATAGAGTCCTGCCTCGCTTCCCACGATGCGGGCAAGCTGCGTCGCAATACCAAGCCGCCCGCTGGAGGCAGGGCCCACAATGGCGGCACGAAGCGGTCGCTCGCTTGACAGCCTGCGGAGCTGCCCAGCCAACACGGCTCGGAGGCGCGCAGGAGCTTCGTCCACATCGAAGCCGAGCTGCTCATCGTCGCACAGCGTCTTGCCGACCAGAAAATCGACGACGTCACGATGGAGATGAACGGTGTGCTGCGCTGCGAGTCCTCCATGGTCCTCGACGGTCACCAGACCGGAGCGCAACAACACGGAGCCACTGGCAAAAGGATCCTCCTGCTGCGATGTTCCAGGGCTGTTCTGCATGACGCAATCCACCCACGAGTGTCATAGGCCAGCCCCTGCTAGCCGCCAGCACCAGGCTGGAAAGCACCCAAGATTTTGGTCGGGCAGCTCGCGCATGGCAGGCGGCAAAGCCTGCCCCTCACGGACGTTGCGCTGATCACGGGGTCTGGGCGCAGTTTCCGTCGACGCAGTGCCCGCCCTGACAGTCGAAGCCGAACACACAGGGCTCGCCGTCGGGCAGCCAGTCGGTACCGCTGCGCAGCCCGGCGGTCTCGAGGGGGCTGAGGTCCACGCCCGGTGAGGGCTCGATATCGTAGCAGCGACCGGGGCCATTGATTCCGCCTGGTTCGGTGGTGTCGAGCTCACAATATTGGTTGCGGTCTGGGCAGTCCTCGTCGTTGGAGCAGGAGTAGCCTTGGGGCATGGCCTCTGGCGGCACGCTCTCATCGTCCCAGAGGTCGACCTGGCCGAAGAAGGGGCGTGGGCTCGACTCGGTGCTGGCAGTGCAGGCGCCAGCGACGACGTCGCTCGAGAGAAGCTTCGAATAGACCACGAAGGAGCCGTCCCAGCACTCGGGGTCGATCTGCGGCTCGCCTGCGTCGAGCTGCGCCCAATCGGCACCGCAGCCGACGGTGGCGGTGAGCACGGGCAGGTCGCAGTTGCGGTAGCAGGGGTTGTTGGGGGCGTTCTCGGGCTCCTCCTCGTGCAGTGCCGCCCAGCGGTGGTCGCATTGGCGATAACAGTCGTCGTGCCAGCGGCAAAAGTCGTGGCTCTTGCAGGCGCTCACCACATAGGTACAGAGCGAACATTGGCCGTCGCCTTGCACCTCATAGACGAACTCCCTGCCCTCGTCGCACTCGGACTCACAAGCAGGGCCACAGGCGCCATAGCAGCCAAAGCTCTCACGCGTAATGTGCAGACCCTCCAGATCGCCGGTGTCAGGGATATTCTCGGGACACTGGGGAACGAGCACTGGTGGTTGCTCTTGCTCGTCGGTCTCGTCGAGCTCCTCACTCTGTTCCAGCTCCTCCGTCTGCTCTGGCGTGCTCTCGTCGAGCTCGTCGGGGAGCTCGCTGAGCTCGCTCTGCTCCGAGCTGTCGAAGACGTCCTGTTTTTGCTCATCATCGCAGCTCGCGAGGCTGCTCACCAAGAGTAGCAAGGCCGCAAGGCTGACAAAGGGCTTCATTGCTGACATTGATTCACTCCCAATCAGTCAAAACAGTCAACACTGACATCGATAGCCGGCGAAGGGCATGCATCCTCTCGACATTCCGCAGGAATTGCTGCTGTCGAGAGCTCGGAGCCCGAGAGCGATGAGAATCGGCGTCGTTCGCGCTCGGGCATCGCGCGCGCCTTTTGCTCACTTTCGGCTGCACTGGCGGGGCCTTGTCAACGCATCCAAGGCCGCGCGGCAGTGCACACTGCGAGCTCAGGCTAGCGCCGTTCGACCACAGGATCAAGACAGTCTGGCTGCTCTCGAGCCTCCACCCAGGGCTCGGCATGACGTCGCAGAGAGCACAGAGGACGCAAAGCCATCTCTGCTCTTACTGAGGGCTGCATTGAAGCGTTAAGCGAGAGAGCTCAGCAAGATTGTTCGCCAATCGGTACGAAAAAGAGAAGGGATTCCAAAGGGCTAGCCCTTTGGCGGGGTGTGGGGCAGCGCCAAACAAAGGAATGCCCGAGCCGCTCGAAGAGCGCGAGCAATGTCGAAGTGGTCGAGAATGATTGAGCACGAGGAGATCCATCGCTTGGGGTTAACTCATTTGTGCAGGGCTCAGTAGATGCTCTGCGCTGCTCTGCGCCCTCTGCGCTTCTTGTCGATTGGGCGCTTGGCCTGTTTCCCCAATTGAAACCCCATTCACGTCTCCATTGCTGGACGCTGCGAGCGTGCTGGGTTATGGGCGAGCGACGGCGGCCACCGACGGCTGCGAATGGGAGACTCATGATCGCGCTCAGCAATGTCTACAAGCAGTACGGAGCACAGATTCTCTTCGTGGACGCATCGTTTGCGCTCAACCCCGGCGAGAAGGTTGGATTGGTGGGGCCAAACGGCGCAGGGAAGTCGACCTTGTTTCGCATGCTGGTTGGTGAGGAGCAGCCCGACGAGGGGCAGCTCTCGCGGCCCAAGCATCTGACGGTAGCCTACTTTCGCCAGGATGTTGGGGATATGCGAGGTCGCCCGGTGCTGGAGGAGGCGCTTGCCGGCGCGGGGGAAGTGTCGCTTTTTGCGAAGGAGCTTGCCGAGCTCGAGGGCCGTCTAGGGGACCCTGACGAGGACCTGGACAAGCTCTTGGCGCGCTATGGTGACGTGCAGGCGCGCTTCCAGGAACTGGGCGGCTACGAGCTGGAGGCGCGGGCCCAGACCATCCTCGCCGGTTTGGGCTTCGACCCAGAGCAGCTCGAGCAGGATGTGGGCAAGCTCTCGGGGGGCTGGAAGATGCGACTGGAGCTGGCCAAGATCCTGCTTGCGCGTCCGGACCTGCTGCTCCTCGACGAGCCCACCAACTATCTGGATATCGAGTCGATTTTGTGGTTGGAGGGGTTCTTGCGCGACTATCCGGGCACGGTGCTGATGACCTGTCACGACAGGGACGTGCTCGACCGGGTGGTGAAGCGGATCGTCGAGATTGATGCTGGCAACCTGAACAGTTACACCGGCAACTACGCGTTTTATGAGCAGGCCCGCGCGCTCGAGGCGAGCCGCAGAGAGGCGGAATACGCTCGCCAGCAGGCGATGCTGCAGAAGGAGATGCGCTTCGTCGAGCGCTTCAAGACGCACGTGGCGAAGGCAGCGCAGGTGCAGAGCCGCCTCAAGAAGCTGGACAAGATCGAGAAGATCGAGCCGCCGCGGCGCTTCGTGGAGCGCAGCTTCGAGTTCCGGCCGCCACCGCGTTCTGGTGACGACGTGATCAAGCTCGATGGACTCTGCAAGGCCTATGGGAGGCGTGTCTTGCAGCGCGACCTGTCGCTCTTGGTGCGTCGCAGCGAGCGCTGGGCGGTGATGGGCGAGAACGGCGCCGGCAAGAGCACGCTGCTGAAGATGATGGCCGGGGTGGTGCAGCCCGATGCGGGGCGATGTGAGCTGGGGGCGTCGGTGGCCATGGGCTACTTTGCGCAGCACTCGATGGAGACCTTGGACGCATCGCGTACGGTTCTCGAGGAGCTGCTCGAACACACCCGCACGGTCAATATCGGGGTGCTGCGCAACGCTGCTGGGGCCTTCGGTTTTCAGGGCGACGATGTGGAGAAGCCGATCTCGGTGCTCTCTGGCGGTGAGCTCGCCCGGCTGGCCTTGCTCAAGATCATGTTCGAGTCGCCCAACCTGTTGATCCTCGATGAGCCCACCAACCACCTCGACCTCGCCACGAAGAAGGCGTTGGTGCGGTCGCTGGCGGACAACCCGGGGACGCTGGTGTTCGTCTCGCACGATCGCGCGTTTCTGCGCGCGATGGCGACCAGGGTGCTGGAGCTGAGCGGCGGCCAGGCGCAGCTCTACCCCGGCAGCTACGATGAGTATGTGCAGGCCTGCGGTCGTGAGGCACCGGGGATGCGAGAAGCTTCCTGACCTGGCTTCGCGGCGCCCTCGATGACACCCTCCTGACCTGCTGTAACTGGGGGTGAGCGCCAACGACCCGACGTGGACGGTGCTTAGCTCCGTTCTGGTGTTCTCGGCGACCTATCAGTGATGTCGCTCGGTCGAGCAACGAAGTCTCAGAGCAGACGTCTGATTTGTTCGAGCAAGTCTCTGAATCGAAATGGTTTTTGAATGAATCCGTTGCAGCCCGCGTCGAGCAGCAGTCGCGCCTGGCCGTCCTCTGAAAAGCCGCTCGAGAGCAGGACTTTGAGCTGTGGGGCGAGGGCGCGCAGGCGGAAGAAGGTCTCGGTCCCGCTCATCTCTGGCATGGTGAGATCGAGGATGACGACGGTCACCTGGTCGAGGTGTTGTTGAAGCAGCGCGATGGCTGCGGCGCCGCTCGAAGCGGTGAGCACTTGGTAGCCAGCATGTTGCAATAAGCGCCGGTTGGTGTTGAGCACCGTCTCCTGGTCATCGACCAGGAGGATGGTGGCTGCGTGTCGTGCAGGAAGCTCAGCCGGCTCTGAAGCGTGGCTGGGTGGTGGGGTGGTAGTGGGCAGGACGATGATGATGTTGCTGCCTTTGCCAGGTTCGCTCTCGAGCTTGATGGCGCCTCCGTGGTTGCTCACGATCCCGTACACCGAGGCGAGCCCCAGGCCTGTGCCTTGGCCAGGCTCGCGGGTGGTGAAGAAGGGCTCGAAGGCGCGTGCCTTGGTGTGTTCATCCATCCCTACCCCAGAGTCGCTGATGACGACTTTGACCACCTCGCCACTTGGCAGATTCCAACCACTTTCTGGCGGCTTTGGGAGCTGCTCTCGACGGGCGTGGATGAGCAGACGGCCTCCACCGGGCATCGCCTGGGCGGCGTTCACGAAGAGGTTGAGCAAGACCTGTTCGAGTTGGCCATGATCCATGCAGACCCAACACTGCTCGAAGCGCAGGTCCAAGCGGATGGTGAGCTCGCGGTGGGTGCGACCGAAGAGGTGGGCAGTGCGCGTGAGCACTGGTTTGAGATCGATGCTTTGCACGTTGTACTTGCCGCGCCGCGCAAAGCCGAGAAGTTGCCGGGACAGGTCACCGCCCCGTTGCACGAGCTCGCCGAGTTGAGCCAGGTCCTCTCGTACCGAATCCACCTCACCGAGCTCTTCGAGGCTGAGTTCGAGCAAGCTCAAACCGCCGGACAAGCCCGCGAGGATGTTGTTGAAATCATGTGCCACGCCGCCAGCGAGGGTGCCGATGGCCTCCATTTTTTGGGCATGATGGAGCTGCTCTCGAAGTGTGAGCTGCTCCTGCTCGGCTCGTCGTCGAGCGGTGATATCCACTAGTGTACATGCCACCCGGCCTGGTGTTGGCCGGTAAATCGCGACGTTGAGGTAGCGGCCGATGGCCGCGAGCTCGTCCTCGTAGACGGCAGCCGCGCCGGAGCTCAGGACCTCGCTCAGCCGCTCGACCCAGCGCGCCTCGATGCTGGGATGCAGCTCCAAGAGCGTGCGACCCGTCAGCTTCTCCGCGCTGACTCCGAGTAGGCGCTCGAAGGCCGGATTGACGTCCAAATATCTAAAGTCAATGACCTTTCCTGCCTCGTCGCAAACGGCTTGGTGAAGCGCGAAGGCGGTCTGCATCTCATGAAACAGGGCCCTGTAGTTCTGCTCGGCTTGGCGACGTTCCGTCACATCTCGCATGAGCGAAAGCACGGTTTGGACCTTCCCGGTGGCGTCACACTCTGGAACGAGCAGCCACTGCACGGTGAGCTCCTTGCGCTCCTCTCCCACGCACTGCAGGACAAACTCGGCGTCGTAGTTCGCTCCAGTTTCAAAGACACTGGCGAGGGCCTTGTCGAAGAAATCCATCTGGGATTCGGAAAAGCCCAGATCTCGAGGTCGAAGTCCCATCACTTCGGCCCCAGGACGACCAGTGATGTGCCTGACATTGTTGGAGGCAAGCAGGTGCCTGCCGTCGCGGTCGAAGCGTGCGATGATGTCAGGTGATGCTTCGAGTAGAATACGATGTCTGAGCTCGCTCTCGGCCAAATCGAGATCGGCCCGCTTGCTGGCGCTGATATCGAAGAGCATGCCCGTCCAGAGCACGTCACCAATGCCAAGGACCCGCGGAACCGAGGCAAAATGGACCCATTTCACGCCGCTTGGGGTGGAGAGACGCCCATCCCACTCGAAGAGTGTGAGGCGTTCGAGGGCCAGTACGTTGGCGGCCACGAAGCTGTCACGATCTTCGGGGTGGATGCGCTCCACCACCATTGAAGGGCTTAGGATCGCCTGCGCATCCGGATACTCCAGCAGTTCGCAGAAACGCTCACTCACCATATCGAATTGATAGTGGCTTTGAACCTTGTCCACCCACTCTGATGCCTGCCATGGAGCTTGCTGAGTGATGCGCAATCGGTATACGCCGGCAGGAACCGAGCTCACCAGGTCTTTGTACAGGTTGTGCGCATGGGTCAGCGCATCGACCCGAGCCGCCGCTGTGTGCTTCGCCCACGTCCGCTGTCGAGCGCGGCCGCGCTGTCGGACTTTCTTGAAGGCATTTGTCTTCTCTCGCGGCGTCATGCCTGATCATCCAGTGTTCGAAAGCAGTTGGGCCGGGCAGCTCGGGACGGCCGAAGGAGGACGAAGCGCAGCGGCAACGACGAGTGGAGTGCGTGTTCCGGCACGCAGAGGTAGGGCCTGTGTCGACGCTCGTCTGGGCCTTCTGGCGTCGGCTTGTCGAGCTGCGTGCATCGCCCCCTGCATTCGACGATGCCTGCATAGAGGAGGATTGTCGAAGAAGCACTGGCAAAGCGCAAGGCAAAGGCGTGGGCAATGTCGCGTGGGCAGTGGGCGCTTCGGACTGAACGGGCTATGATGGCCAAGCGGGCCAAGCGGCGAGCATTGACAGCACCAGCTCTCCTTCCATAGTGGAGCGAAGGGCACGGACGCGCGCCCCAAGCGCATGCGACAACGGCTGTTCGAAGCGAGTCCTGGAGGATCGTATGAGCATGATTCGGAAGAGCAAGCAACTCGCTTTCATCTGGCTCTTGAGCATCAGCGCGCTCGGATGCCACGAGAGCGGGAGCTCCACGGCGAACGACAGCGACTTGGCCTACTGTGTCTCGTTGATCAACCAATTCCGGGCGGCGCACTCAAAGCCAGCGTTGACGCGCTCACCAGAGATTGAGGCTTGCGCCGCGGCGGGTGCGCGAGAGGACGCGGCGAGCGGTCGCGCGCATGGTCACTTCTCGGACACCGGCGGCTGCGGCTTCACCGCGGATGCGGAGAACGAGATCCCTGGCTGGTCGTTGGGGAACCGCAGCATTCGTGAGATTATCGATGATGGCACGCAGATGATGATGGATGAGGGGCCTGGTGGGGGGCACTACGAGAACATCCTGGGTGAGCACGAGGCGATGGGCTGCGGTATCTACGTCACCGATGCTGGCGAGGTGTGGATCGTTCAGAATTTCAAGTAGGCTCTCCTGGCTACGACTTGTTGGACATAGCCCGCTTCGCGGGGCCACAGTAGGCGCGACGGTCAGTTGATTCTTGCCAACGGCATCGCCGCGACTGGAGCGTTCTTGCCTTGGGCGACATAGCGTCCCCCTCGCCGGAG
>JAVFAO010000304.1:0-8623 GCA_034002465.1 Myxococcota bacterium | reverse complement strand
GATCCAGGGGTAGCTCGCCAGCACCTCGGCGGGAGAGATGTAGCCGTTCTCAGCCAGAACGACCAGGATGTATTTTTGTCGTTTGTTCCACCAGCGCCCACCTTGCGGGAAGCCTCTGAGATAGAATTTGCCGCCGTGACGCGGCGCCACCTTGAGGGAGGCGAGGTAGGCGGCTTGCAGTGGACTCAAACGCTCTGGGGTGGTGTCGAAGTAGAATCGGGAAGCTTGCACGACACCGTAGACATCGGGGCCAAACTCAATGCAGTTGAGGTAGAGCTCGAGGATCCGATCCTTGCTGAGGACGCTCTCGAGGCGCCAGACGATGAAGACCTCGTCGAGCTTACGAGACAAGGTTTTGCGCCGGCTCAGAAAGAGGTTCTTGACGAGCTGCTGGCTGATGGTACTGCCACCGTAGACATAGCGGCCTTCGTTGAGGTTGAGGCGGATCGCCCTATTGATCAGCCCAACCTTTATTCCGCCGTGATTATAGAACCCAGCGTCTTCGGTCAGGAACATGGCAGCGATGAGGTAGCCCGGAAGGGTATCGATGGGGGCGTAGTCGTCACTTGCAGGGCCGAGTTCGATGCCTTCGCTCAGCGTGGTGTATTCCCGTTGAACGAAACGGTAGTCGTCTTGGGCGAGTCCTTCGACGTCGTGCGGGGCCACGGACAGAATCTCGCACTCGCCTGGAAAACCCTCGGCTTTCATGGTGAATCCGAGCAGCTTCGAGAGGGTGACCGAGCCGTAGATGCGGGGGCTCATCTCGCCTCCGCCGATACGCAGGTCGGTGATGGTGGTGAGGGCGCCCTCTGGGATGGCCTTGGGGATGTCTTCGCAGCGAAGCTTCTCTCCCGAGACCTCAAACTGTATTCGGGGGTCGCTGCGAAGCCTCTCAACCACGAGGCTCGCAGAGAGGCTGATGGGGCCGCTTCTCAGCTCGAGCTCTTCGAGCGCCAAGAGATCCGCTGCCTCCTCGAAGCGCAAACGACCGGAGAGAGCAGCGTCGATGTCTCGGATGGGCTTTTCACTGACCTTCGGGTGGAAGAAGGAGGCTTGATGAAGTGCTGCGCCCACCTCGAATTCGAAGCCCGAGTGGTCGGCGTGCAGCAGCGCCAGATGCAGGTCGAGCAGGCCGCTGAGCTCGGGTGGAGCCGGCAGGGAGAGCAGGTCGAAGACATCGGAGAGGGTGATCCCGGCGAGGGTGAGCTCTGTGCGTGGCCAGCTACCTGCGACGCTCTCGTCGATGCTGATGCGCGCGGTGGCTCCGCGCATCTGCACGCCGAACTGCAAACGACGCGAGGCGGACTCTTCGAGTTGTCGCGTGTCAAAGCCCAAGCCGCGCAAGGTGACCCGCTCGTCATCCCAGAGCTGTACTTCGAGCACCCCGTTCTCGATGCTCATCGGCGGAAGCGCATCGAGAATTTTCACGA
Organism: Myxococcota bacterium; assembly: GCA_034002465.1. Classification (GTDB taxonomy): domain Bacteria; phylum Myxococcota_A; class Bradymonadia; order UBA4248; family JAVFAO01; genus JAVFAO01. The sequence goes on along the minus strand of JAVFAO010000304.1, from coordinate 7,193 downwards.
ATTTGGCGCTGATGTCGTCTCCGCTCGCCGAGAGCAGAGGGGCTGGGGGGCGCTGCTGCTTCTTTTTCCGCTTTCGCTTCTTCTCTCGTACTGGAGCGGGCTCGTCCATCGCGAGCCGCTCATCTGTGCGGGCGCTGCCTTCGCTGAGTCGGCGTCCAAGCAGCTTGAGGCTCGCTTGGTCGAGCAGCTTGACGAGCTCCGGGTAGCGTTGTCCGAGCGGCCCTTGCAACGCGTCCGAGAGCTGCAACACTGCATGTGGACCATCGATCCGTAGCTCTTGGGCTTCGAGCATGCCTGAGGCGGCGCGTTGAAGAGCAAAATCGATGCGCTCGATGGAGAGCTCGCTGACGCCGTAGGAGACTGGGGGCTCCAGCCAGAGTTGGCCCACATGACCGTGCAGATTGCTTGGCGTTCCTGCCACTTCCACCGCACCGAGCTGCAACGCCCCCAACTCGGGATGCGACCATTCCACGCCCTCCTCGAACTTCGCGGAGACTGAGCCCCAGCTGCGGGAGGGGGCGACCTGGACTTGAAATTGAACGGGGTAGCGCTGCTCGAGCTCGAGCTCTGCTTGACCAAGGACAGTGAACACATCGTCCTCGCGCTCAAGCACGAGCCGCTCGGCATCGAGCCCCAGAACACCCAATTCGCTCTCGGTCATTACGACGATGTGCGCGTCATCAATGATGAGTTGAGGAAAGGTGCCGCCGGTTGACGACGGTGAGCTCGCGCGCTCGGCGCGGTGGGCTCGCATCTCGGCGAGCTCGTCTCGGCGCAGAAAGAGCTCGAGCCCCGACATGCGAACATGAGAAGGGGGGCTGAGCTGCTCGAGCAGGTCGAACCATGAGACGGCAAACTCGATTCTTTCTATCCGCAGTGTCGAGCCCGCAGCACCTCTGCCCTCCAGGCCCAAGAGCTTCACCGAGGACCAAGAGAGCTCGACGTGCGCGAGCTCTATTTCCCAGCCAAAGCTCGCTGCTCGTCGAGAGAGCTCCTGACGAAGCCGCTCCTTTGCCCACTGCAAGCCCCAGACTGCGCCCAAACCCAGCATCAGCATCAGAGAGCCCAGCACGCCAGCGAGAATCCATCGGCGTCGACGCCTGCGCTTAGGCCGAGGCGCACTGCTGCCTGCAGAAAGGCCTTTTGGTGGCAGACGGCTCAGCTCGGGGGCCATGGCGTCGCAATCCTTGCGCGATGACTGTGATGCATTCGTTCGCTCTCGGGCACCGACCTGACCACCCCCCTACGTATTCAAACAAAGTCGAGGACAAGTATGGTGAAGGAGGCGCTCGGCCGCCTGAGCCAGGCGCGCATCCTCGCCTCGGTGCGCACTCTACCAGCCTAGCCCCTGCGCGTCCATGACAGCTTGACTTCGCGCGCTCGACGGCTAACGTAGCCAGCTACTGCAGCGCCAATGGGGGCGCGTGCGCGTGCGGAGGCCCAAGTGCCGAGCATGGTCTGCGAGCGATGCGGCTCACCTCTGGGTGATGAGACGAGCAGCTGCCAGAACTGTGGCCACCTTTTCGTCTTGCATCGCAGCCCCAAACTGCAGCTCCCAGCCGTCCTCGCCCGCGCCATACCTTCAGACAGCGACACCGATGCGCAGGGGGTCGAGCTCTCTTTGCCACGCTGGGCCGAGCGCTTGCGTGCACAGATGCCCATCGCACCCCATGCCCTGCTCGATGGTCGCTTTCGCCTGCTACAGGCACTGCACCGCAGCTCCAGGAGCGCCGCCTTTCGTGCCATCGAGCTCGAAAGAGAGCGCGATGTCGAAGTGCTCGTCGTCTGGGATGACGATGAAGCGCTGGGCGCACGTGTTCGTCGTGCCTTGGAGCGCTGTACCAGCGTGCGTCGCAATACGCTGTCGACGCCCCTCGCGCTGCTCGAGCACAGCGGAGTGGTTGCGCTCATCTTCGAAGCACCGCCAGGGCTGACGCTGCGGCAGCTCGGGCGGCTCCGGGCTCAGATTCAAAAACCCTTTCATCTCGGAACGTTACGGAGGATTGTCGGCGCGCTGCAAAGCCTCCTCGAGGAGCTGCACCAGCAGCAAGTCCATGCCAACCTCTGCCTCGACAACGTGCTCATCTCCAAGGCTGGGATTTGCCTGAGTGAGCTCTTTTTGGTCGACATCTTTCCTCCTCCGCTCTTCGATCCCTTATATCCCGAGTTCTCCTCCCCTGAGCGGCTCCGTGGTGAGCCGGTGGGCGTGCAAGATGACGTCTTCTCCCTCGGATGTCTTTTGCGGCATCTGCTCGAGGAAGCAGGGCTGAACGCTCCCGACCGTATTCGAGAGGATCTCAAGCAGATCTTGGCCCAGGCCACCAGCCCCAGCGCGGAAGAGCGCTTCAGCAATGTCTCCGCGTTCGGGACGGCGCTCAGCGTGGTGGCCCAAGAGGCCGGCCTGGAAGAGCTGTCGAGCCCACCGGCACCAGCCCCTCGGAAACGAAAGCGTCGAATCACCGACCCCGGCCTGCCCATCGTCTTTGCCCAGCGGGTGGTCGACGAGCAACACCCCAGCCCTCGACCAGAGACCACGCCCAGCTTGGCCATCGCCGCTGCAGAGATGGCCAAGAACAGCCAGCCCTCTGCACCCAATCCGTCCCAAGCCGCTCGAGAACTTGGGGAAACAGGCCAAGCGCCCAATCGACAAGAACGTGGGGGAACAGGCCAAGCGCCCAATCGACAAGAACTTAGGGGAACAGGCCAAGCGCCCAATCGACAAGAACGCGAGGCGGAGGCAGCAGACTTCGCGTCACTACGCAACCCACCGGATGCGGATGAGAACGAGGATATCCCCATTGAGCTTGGCGAGGCCGTCTTCGAGAGCATCTTCGATGACCAGGATCTGCAGCGCGCTCTCGAGCTCGCTGGCCAGACCTTGAGCTTCGCCCAAGCCCCGAGCCCATCAGCAGGCCAGGACGAGAACCTGGGTTTGCGTCCAAGGGCGCCACATCTGCTGCAGAGCACCGAGATGAGCCCTTCAGCGGGCTGCCACAACCCCTCGCCAGTCTCGAAGCAGATGCGTCGCCGCGAGCCGTGGCCGTCCTACAAAGCAGCGTTTCCCCAACTGCAGCGCAACATCAGCAAGCCTCAGCGAGGCCCCTTCTGCGGCCACTCGCCGAGGAGACTGCCAGCCCAAGCGATGAGCGCCCTGCAGACCCTCGAGCTGCTGTTGACCCCTCTGCCGCCAGCGTGGCCAACGCAGCGCTCGTCAGCAGCTCTGGGGCGGAGGAAGTGGGCGCTGACGCTGAGGAAGACAACACAGGAGCAATCGGAGCTGAGACCGACATCGACTCCAACGATGGAGAGGGCTCTGACGACGATTCCGGCAGCGAGCGGGCCGAGGTCGAAGCGGCGCCGCCCCCGAACAACGACGAAGCACTGCGTGCGCAAGACGTGCGGCCCCTGGACACGACGCATGCACCAGAGCCCCAGCACAGCTCGCATGCCGTCTCTTTCCCCTTCGAGACGGAGGCGCATCTGCCGAACGACGCCAACGCGCCCAAGGTCCTTCGCGTGCTGGGGCAGGAGCTTGGCCCTCAGGCCCGCAGCGACGATACCGGCGACTCACCCACCCCCAGCGAGCCAGAATACAATCCCTTCCTTCTGGGAAACAAGCTCGAGCTGCTCCCCCTCGAGGAGGATCGGGCGCAGGCTTGGCGAAGCAATGCCATTTTGGTCGCAGTCACTCTGCTGCTGTGTCTGCTGATCTTCTGGCTGTGGATGCGCTGAGGCAACGTGCGGCTGCTGTGCCGCGCAGCAACAGCACACACAACACGAGGAGAGGGAAGAAGCAAAGACCAGTCTGCGCCTTCGGGGCTACAGTCGCTTGGCAGCGGAGCTCGGGAGTTTTCGAGCCCTCGGGCATGGCTTCGAGCCGCAGCTCCACGGCGCGTTGCTCACCCAATTCCAGGCCCTCCCTGCGGTAGTCGAGAAAGCCAGCGGCGCTGAGCATGAGCGTGTAGCGTCCCGAGCGAACCCCGCGAATCAGCACGGTCTGTGGACCATCCCTCGTCAAGAGCGCTCCGTAGCTGCTCTCGTCGAGCTCGCTGGAGAGGGTCACGATGCTGCCGCTGGGGGCCCCGCTGAGGATCAGGATCTCCACATCGATGAGAAGCTCCCGGCGCAAGCTCCGCTCGAAGCCACTCCCCAGCGCCTCCGATGCAGCAACGCTGATGCTGCGGTAGCCAGGATGACTCAGCTCGAGCGAGCTGTCCCGATCCAAGAAAACGCCAGGAAGCACGAAATCACCATCGCCGTCGGTGCTCACCGCCTGCGCTGTCGAACTCAGTTCGATTCGCGTCCCTGCGTGTTCTGGAGCGGCGAGTCCTTCAAGAAGAACGCGCCCCTGAAGACGGCGACTGCGGCTGCCCTCCAGCTCGATGTGCACGTCATTTCTTTCAATTTGTACGGTGTGCGCTCCCTGCTCTCCAGCGTCCGACCAAGTCAGCGTATACACGCCTTGAGGAACAGCTTCAAAGAGAAAACGCCCTTGCTGATCGGTACCGACGCTCAACGCCAGCGACGGGAGCTGGACTTGCCCTGACTGACTGGCCTCTCCATCGAGCAGTAGACGACCGCTCAGCGTGCGGGTGAGCAGATTGGGGAACATTGGCGTGCTGCTTGTGGAGCGTGCAAAAGAGCGTGGCCAGGCTTCGCTGAGCTCGTCCTGTCCCCCGACGCCGTTGCCTGGGCTGCTCTCTCCCCATTCGTCGGCGATGCGCACATACGAGAGCCCGGCTGGCGTGCCAAGCCGCCATTGCTGAGCTGGGCTTTGGTCAGCGGCGTAGGCGCTCTCCAGCTCATCCTCATCTGGCCCATCGATGGAGAGCCCTGTCTTGTCCACAAAGGGGCCCAGGCTCCCCCAGCACACGATGTCCACGTCTGAGACCAAGTCGGATGCACCATCCCACCAGAACAGCACCAGCACCCCACTGGCCGCTCTCCACTGCTTCCGATCGATGGCTCCCTCAAAGGCAGGTTCGATCCAGGGGCTGAGCTCGGTTCCGGTGAGAGCCGCATCAGCGCCACGCAGATACTCGCGCTCGAAGGCCGAGGCGTCTCGAACGGCCAGCGCCCAACGCTCTCCTGGAGCGAGCACACGTGTCGCTGGCAATTTCACGACAAAAGCGCCGTCCATCGCTGCCATCTCGGAGCGGACCACGCGAGCATAGTCGGCGTGGTTGGCCAGATAATAGCCTTCCAGCGAGAGTGCCTCGGTGCCGTCATTGACGAGCTCGACGAAGCCATGCTCAGGCTCGACGAGGAACTCATCGATCAACAGGCGATCGCTCTGCGCAAGGGCCTCGGAGGCAAGCAAGCAGATGCAAATCAGCAGTGCGCCGCGCAAAGCGCTCATGGTCATTGCTCGCTGGAGGAGCTGGGCGTGTTCGGGTTGCGCGGTCGATGCCGCGACCGCCTGCGCCTGAGGTTGGGCGTTGCAGTTGCTTCAGCAGAAGCATTGACGGGCCCAGGACTGTTGGGGGGCTCGTCGCCGGCTCTCTCGCTGTTGGGGCTATGCTTGGCGCTGGCGTCTGCTGGCGCAGCTTCGCCACCGGTCGCTCGGCTTCTGCGCCTTCGCTTGGATGCAGCTCGCTGGCCGCCTCCCTCGTTGGATGGTCCTTGGGCGGTCGTTGCTCCTCCCTGTGCTCTCTCTCGTGGAGGGCGAGCGGCGTTGCTTCTGGCTGGACGTCCATCGCTGCGTCCCGGTCGTTGCTGGGCTCGGGGCTCGCTGCCGTCTTGGGGGCTGCGTTGAGGTCGCGGCTCGTTCTCTGGCAACGTGCGCGGACTCGTAGAGTTGGGGTCCCCTTCGCTGCCTTTGGAGCGTCGGCTCGTCTCCCTGCCGCGGCTATCCGCATCGCGTCTGCCTGGCGATGAACTGCCGTCGCGACGCGATTCTTGCCTTCTGCCACGCCCTTGTGGCGGCTCAGCGCTACGTTCTGCCCCGTCATCCTTGCTGTTCGATTCGGAGCGGCGCTTGTCTCGGCCGCGACCTGGAGCAGCACGCTTGTTGGGTTGTGCTGCGCTGTGCCCACTGCGACCGTGCAGGAGGGTGAGCCGAAAGGGTGTGCTCGCCGCGAAAGCATTCGGAATAGCCTCCCCACCATCCATTCCACGGACCACGTTGTTGGCGGCCTCGGCGAGCTCTGGGGGAACGGGGCGCAACTCTAACAGTGGCAGAGTGTCCTCGCTGCCGTCAGCCCGTAGCACCGTGACCTCTTTGGACACTGGATCGGCCCCAAGCACCTTGACCAGGCCCTCGCGGCTGAGCATCTTGGCGTTGCGTTTCGGAACGCTCCCTTTGCCGGCTGCGTAGGCCTGTTGTTCGTAGGCAAGGCAGCACAAGAGTCGGCCACACATGCCCGAGACCTTCTTGGGATTGAGCGGCAGATTCTGGGTCTTGACCATCTTGATGGCGACTGGCTCGAAGTCGTCGAGGAAGGTGGCGCAGCACAGTGTTTGGCCACAGCTCGCGATTCCACCGATGAGTCCGCAGCCCTGTCGCACGCCAAGTTGGAGCATCTCGACCCGGAATTTGACGCGCGCGCTGAAGAGCTTGACGAAGTCGCGAAAATCCACGCGTTCTTCCGCCGAGAAATGCAGCACCAGGCGTTTTCGGTCATGCATCAGTTGCGCGGCTAGGCACTTGATGTCGAGGCGCTGCTGATGTGCGAGCTCGTTGGCGACGCGGAACGCGTCCTTTTCCATCTCTTCGTTTTTCGTTTGGATCTCGAGGTCGCGATCGCTGGCAGCTCTGATGATGACGGGGACCGAATCGCGCGGGAGCAGGCGTCGATAGCGCTCGCCCGTGGTGTAGGCGAGCACGTTGCCTCGTTTGGTCTTGACGATGATCGCGGTGTTGGCGCGCAGCAGGAGGTTGCCGATGTCCACCTCGACGGGTTTTCTGACCATGGGCATACGGGCGAGCATCACGTTATGGAGGCGTCGCTTTCCCCCGTGCGGTGAGCGGGCATCGGTGTTGGCTTGTCTGGGGGCGGGGTTCATGTGATGGCTCGTCTCGAAGAAGTTGGGGAAACAGGCCAAGTGGTCGCTGCAAGTGAAGCTGCTGTGTCTGCCGCAACGTCGCTTTGGTGCGCTGCGTTTGGCTTGGGCGAGGACCCTGGGACAGCAGAAATGCCGGTCGAAGGTTCGTACGATAGCTGCTCTTTGCCAGCGTTGGACTATGAGCTCAG
>JAVFAO010000303.1:0-8637 GCA_034002465.1 Myxococcota bacterium | reverse complement strand
CGAGTTTTCCGATTGCGTCAAAAAAACCGCCGCCGAATGAGAACTCGACGACTTGTCGAAACGCGACGCCGCCAATATCTCGTTTACTCGGGTCAAGAGCAAAGGGCGTTGAGGAGACCCTCGGCTCGCGCTCTCAGACTCTCCTTAGAGTATGCAGAATCCGTGGAGGGCGCACACGCAGGTGCGCGCCTACAAGTCAATAGTGCGCATTCCTTTCAGATTCTTAGATGTGATGCGCATCACGTGGGCATTGCCGGGGTGCGGGGCAGAGCCCCACGAAAAAACGGCGAGCGCTGTTATGCGGCGTCCATGGCCTCTCCCCCTCCTCTCTGATGACCTGTTCTTTGCGCCTCTGCGCCTTTGCGTGAGATTTCAAGGCCAGCGTCAACAGAAAGCCCGGCTCTCCTCAGGTGCCCCTCGCGCCGCAATTGCTCCTTCGATGCGCATCACGTGGGCAAAGGGCTCGCCTTTTGAAGGCCCTATTCGGGGTTTGAGCCCTGAGCCTGGGTCGAGCGCACCCGACTCTGACCTGTTCTTTGCGCCTTTGCGCCTTTGCGTGAGATTTCAAGGCCAGCGTCAACAGAAAGCCCGGCTCTCCACAGGTGCCCCTCGCGCCGCAATTGCTCCTTCGATGCGCATCACGTGGGCAAAGGGCTCGCCTTTTGAAATCCCTATTCGGGGTTTGAGCCCTGAGCCTGGGTCGAGCGCACCCGACGGGCCGCCTCCACCATGTTCGACAACGCCGAGCGCACCTCCTCCCAACCCCGCGTCTTCAAACCACAGTCCGGATTCACCCACAAGCGCTCGACAGGCACATGCCGCAAGGCCGCCACCAGCAATTCCTCCATCTCCTCCACACTCGGAATACGCGGCGAGTGAATGTCGTAGACCCCGGGACCAATGTCGTTGGGATACGCAAAATCCTCGAACGCATCCAACAACTCCATCCTCGAACGGCTCGCCTCGATACTCAACACGTCCGCATCGAGCGCCGCTATCGCATCGAAAATGCTGTTGAACTCGCTATAGCACATGTGCGAGTGAATCTGCGTCTGTGCGCGCACCCCACTCGACGCTAGCCGAAACGACGCCACCGCCCAGCGAAGATAGTCCGCCCAGTCCCCCTGTCGCAGCGGCAAGCCCTCCCGAAACGCAGGCTCGTCAATCTGGATCACCGAGATAGCAGCCGCCTCCAACTCCACCACCTCGTCCCGAATCGCCAGCGCAAGCTGCTCACAGGTCTTCTCCCGAGGCTGATCGTCCCGCACGAACGACCATTGCAACATCGTCACCGGTCCCGTCAACATCCCCTTCACTGGCCGCTCACTGCAGCTCTGCGCATAGCGCGCCCAGCTCACCGACAACTCCACAGGACGCGAAACGTCCCCGAAAATGATCGGCGGCTTCACCGCTCTCGAGCCATACGACTGCACCCAGCCGTTCTGCGTAAACGCATAACCAGACAAGCGCTCCCCAAAATACTCCACCATGTCGTTGCGCTCGAACTCACCGTGCACCAAGACGTCCAGACCCAGCTCCTCCTGAGCGCGAATCGCCGACGCTATCTCCTCGCGAATCGCCTGCTCATACGCCTCCTCGCTCAGCTTGCCCTTCTTCAATTCCGAACGCAGCCGCCGCAGCTCCTTGGTCTGCGGGAAGGACCCAATCGTCGTCGTGGGCAAGAGCGGCAACGCGAGCCGCTCGCGCTGCGCCTTGCTGCGCTCGGCGAAGCTCTCAGGACGCGCACGCATCCCCGCATCGATGCTTTCCACCCGAGCCCGAACCGCCGGATCATGCACCCGCGGGCTGCTCCCACGAGACACCCGCGCGTCACGGCTCGCCGCAAAGGCCTCACGCACGCTCGCCGTCCAAGTCGCCTCCTCTCCCTGCTGCAAGGCAGTCGTCAAAGCCGTCACCTCGCGCAGCTTCTGCTTCCCAAAAGCAAGCCATGCCCGTAGCTCCGGATCGAGCTTCTGCTCCGCGTCGAGATCGATCGGCGCATGCAGCAGCGAGCACGAGGGGCTCAGCCACAGACGCTCACTCCCCCCCAAACGCCGCGCCGCGTGTCGCGCCACCGACAGACTCGCGTCCAAGTCGTTGCGCCATATGTTGCGCCCATCCACCAGCCCCAAACTCAGCACCCGCGCCCCATCGTCGGCGTCCAGGATGGCGTCGAGCTGCTCCGGCGACCGCACCAGGTCCAGATGCAGACCTTCGCCCAGCGACAGCGCCAGCTCCAGGTTGTGAGCAATGCCTCCGAAATAGGTCGCGATCAACAGCTTGGGACGCGCACTCGACGCCTGCAACCGCGCGTAGGCCTGCGCAAACAACTGCGCCTGCGCTGGCTCCAGGTCGTGCAACAGATAGGGCTCATCAAGCTGCACCCAGTCCGCACCGAGCCCGGCAAAACGCTCCAAGACCTGAGCATAGACCTCGAGCAGCGGCGGTAGCAACGAGAAGTGGTCGAAACCCTGCTCGACGCTCTTCGACAACAGCAGGAAAGACACCGGCCCCAACAGCACCGGACGAGCGGCTTGGATGCCCAGGCGCTGCGCCAAGGCCAGGGCCTGAAAGGGGCGCTCGGAGCGGAGGGAGAAGCGGGTCTCGCCGCTCAGCTCTGGAACGATGTAGTGATAATTCGTGTCGAACCACTTCGTCATCTCCATCGCAGGGGCGTCCTGCCGACCCCGCGCCATCGCGAAGACCGTGTCAATCTCGGACTCGCCAGCACGTTCGAAGCGAGGTGGCACCGCGCCGAGCAGGTAGGCCGTCTCGAGCACGTGGTCGTAATAGGCGAAGTCGTTGACCGGAACCAGCTCGATACCTGCCTCGAGCTGCAGCCGAAGGTGTCGTTCGACCAGCTCTCGAGCCACACCTTCGAGCTCCTCTCGGAGCTCGGCGCGCAGCGCGTCGCTCTTGTTCAGCCAGTAGGCCTCACTGGCCTTCTTCCACTCACGTTGCAAACCAAGACGGGCAAAGCCCAAGTTCGATGCGCGTGCCATATCTGCTCCTGCTCTCTCGCGAAGGGGTATGCTTGCCGGGCGCTCGAGCGGTTGATGACAGATTCCTCGAAAACCTGTCTGCTCCGGGCGATCGTCCGTCATACGCCGAGGGCGGTAGCTCGGATCAAAGGCGAAAACAAGGGTAGGCCCGCTGCTCGAGTAGGGGTGGGCTCGCGTCCCTCGCTCCTCGTCCATCGTTCCTCGCTCGTCGCCATGCATGCCATGCATTTTCCCCCTTGACCATCCCCCGCTGCGGTGCTACATGGGTAGAGCCTTGCTCGTGAGCGGGTCTAGCTTGGTGCTCTGCACCGAGAGCGGCGTAGCGCCGCTCGAGCGTTTTCTGCTCACTGCTTCACAAGGAAGGCTATGACAGAACGTTGCTATCGGGGGAATACCCTCCCGATCGCGACGGGCTGGGGCAACCTCGCGAATCGTGGTTCCGTGCGCGATCGGGAGGGTATTCCCCCGGCAAGTTCGGTGAGCCTTCCATGTCCCGGGTCATGTCGTAGATCTCAACGGGCAAGGTTGCAGACAAAGGCCAAGCTGTTCAGCTTGGCCTTTGTTCGTTTTCCCCAGCTCTCTTTCGAGAGCAGTCCAACGCGACGCCTCCTCGAACCCCTGCCAACGACAGTGCAGCAAGCTCGCGAGCTCGCTATCCACGAGCATTGGAATGACGCCAAGCAGACTGCGTGGGGAGGGCTTTGCACCTTGACCAATGCGGGCTTGCAAGGCTACTCTGCGCACTGCCGAGGACACGTCGTCCTCCACCTGCAGGTCGGGCATGAAGAGGCTTCTCTGTCGTCATCCCTGGTTTCTCTTTGCCGCGCTCATCGTGCTCACGCTGCTGGGCTGCGGCCGCAAAGACCCATGGGAAAACGACGATCCCGCCGAGGTCCTCAAAGCCTTTCTCGCCGCCGTCGAGCTGCGGCAAACTGCGCTTGCCTGGGAGTTTCTCACTCCCAGCGACAGAACCACCCTCGAACAGCTTCGCGAGCGCTTCATCGCCATGGGCGGCGATGAGCGCGAAGCCCACAGCTTCCTCGGGCCAGGCCATGTGGCCTCTTCGAGCCGCGAATGGGCCTCGGTCAAAGTCGACGAAGCGGCGTCGAGCGAAGAGCGCGCCGTGGTCGTCGTCACCCTGCACGACGAACGAAGCTTCAACGTCGAGCTCGAAAAGATAGAATCGCGTTGGTATGTCGACCTGCCACTCGAAGGCTTGGACGCCAACAAGGAGAGCCGCCCATGAGCGAAGATGCCTCTTCGCGCAAGAGCTACCAAGCCGGTGACATGGTCGCCAATCGCTTCCAAATCCTCGAAGCCCTGGGCTCGAGCGAAGGCGGCGATGTCTACCTCGTCCAGGAAACCGAGCGCAACAAGAAGATGGTGCTCAAACACCTCGCCATCCCCTACCTGGGTGACGACGGCTACGAGCAGTTGCGCGCCGAAATCATGGAGGCCTCCTCCATCCGACACAAAAACCTCGTCCAGGTCTTCGGACTGGGCAAGGAGCAGGAAGACCTCTTCCTCGCCATGGAGCACGTCGAAGGCGAAACCCTCGACAAACACCTGCGCAGCCGACGCTCGCGCTCGCAGGTCATGGGTCTCAAAGCCGCCTACAACGTCGTCGCCCACATCTGCAACGCCCTCGCCGTTGTGCACGACGCGAACGCAGTTCACGGTGCTCTGACGCCGAGAAATATCTATATCACCAGCCAAGGACGCGTCAAAGTCGCCAACCTGGTGTATGCAAAACTCGTCAGTCGATACCTGGCTGCCGAGCAGCGCGGCGCCTACTTCGACAGCCCCTTCATCGCCCCAGAGGCCAAGGCTGGAGAGACCCTCAGCCAGGCCGCTGACATCTTCTCACTCGGCTTGATCACCGCCGAGCTGCTCTCCGACCAGAGCCTCGACGACTTCCAAGGCAGCCCCGAGCAGTTCATCGAGTCCGTCGTCCAAGGGCGCTCCCAACAAATCCAAGACCTGCTCTTCAGCTCCGTGGTGCAGCTGCCCCACATCCGACCCGCCTCGGTCATCGAGTTCAAGACCAGGGTGCGCGAAGCCGTCGATGCACCCGGCGACATGGAGCTCTCCAGTATCGTCATGGGCGTCGGCGAGCTGCGCGAAATCGCCAGCCACATCGAGGCCGCCGACGACGAGGTCAAGGCCAAAAAACCCAGCCTCTTCGACCTGCCCGACCTACCCCCTCCCGTGGCCAAGCCCGCCTTCGAAGCCGCCCAAGCTTCGAGCAGCGGCGAGCAAGAGATCTGGCTCGTCCAGCGCGACGGTCTGGATTACGGCCCCTTCACCCGCGCCACCGTCATCGAAATGTTGCACCGCGACGAGGTCAGCGAGACCACCTCCGCGCTGAACATGATGACCCAGCGCCGCGCAGAGCTCGCCGATATCCCCGATTTCCGCCAAGAGGTCATCGCCTACCTGCCGCTGCGCGAAGAGCGACGCCGCAGAGAAGCAGCAGAACGCGAGCGCAAGATCGAGCAGGTCAAGAAAGGCGGCATCGTCAGCGGCGCTGGCATCGCCATCGGCGCTGGCGTGGTGATCGTGCTCTCGGTCATCGCCTACCTGCAGCTCCCCGATCCCGTGCCCATCGAGTTCGAGAAGGCCATCGCCACCTTCCCTCACACCTTCGAGGTCCCCAAGATCGAAGAGGTGCAGCTCAAGGTCGACGACGCCGTAGCCAAGGCCATCTTCAACCCCGCCGCCAGCGAGGCAGAACGCGAAGCAGCCCTGCAAGCCTGGGTCGCCGAACACCAAAAGAAATTCGCAAGCAAACCCAAACGCAGCAAACGTCCCAAGCCTGGAACCCCAGGCGCCACCGGCGCGGCCGGCGAAGAGATCTACGAAATGTCCTTCGGCGACGGCGACACCGACCTCACGCCGCTCGAGGACTGGGAGGTCGAGGAAGAACTCTACAGCGCAAAGAGCCTCAGAAAACAAACCGAATGCATGATGCAACACGTCGGCAGCCGCAAGAAGAAGGTGCTCGTCAGCTTCGAAATCATGCAGTCCGGCCAGGTGCGCAACGTCTCCACCAACGGCGGCGGTGAGCTCGACTCCTGCCTGCGCAGCGCTTTCACCATCCTGCGTTTTCGCGCCTTCGGTGGTACCATCAAGAAAGTCAATTACCCCCTCGAGTGGGGTTGATACAGACCGGGCAGCCCTGCTCGCGCCCATCCATGACATCAGCGCGAGGCCGCCTCAAAGCCTGTCGCCGCATGGCCCAACTCGAGAGATGACCGACCAGGGGGCTTCTTCATGAGCAATCACAAGACCTTCTCTTTGGCGTTGATCGTTGGCCTCGCCGTGTTGGTGCTCGCCTGCGATGATGACCCCAAGCTGCCCGTCGACCAGAGTCAAGAGCTGCCAGACCAGAGCGAGCTCCCAGACGAAGACCTCGCCGACCAGAGCGAGCTCCCCTGCTCTGCCACCCGTCCTTGCAGCAATCCCGACGAGGTCTGCGAGCTCGAGAGTGGTCAATGCGTTCCCAAGTGCAGCGAGCAAAGCTGCGCCGCGCTTGGCCTGCTCTGCGACCCCCGCACGGGCCGCTGCGCCGAAACACTGAGCTGCACCGAAAGCGCCCACTGCCCAGCAACGCAGAGCTGCGATCGCTGTCGCGGCTTCTGCATCGAGCGAGACAGCAAAAAGATTTGTGTCGATGGCAGCAACTGCTTCAGCGACCAGTACTGCGATCCCTGCACCGGGCTCTGCGAACCACGCACGGCGCAATGCGAAGCCTGCGTCTTCCACCACGAGTGCGGTGCCGAAGGCCAGCTCTGTCTTGACATCCCCAGCTCCGGCGGCCGCTTCTGCACCAAGACCTGCAGCTCCGTCCTCGACTGTGACAGCGGCTACGACTGCGTCGAGCTCGGCGGCAGCAAGCAGTGCGTACCCGCGAGCGGCGACTGCAGCGACCCCGCTGAGTGCGACACTGACTTCGACTGCCTCGGCGGAAACGTCATCTGCAGAAACGGCCTCTGCGCCCCTGGTTGCACCGATGGCGGTTGCCCCGATGGTCAGGTCTGCGACGACGGGCGCTGCCTCGCGCCTTGCCCCGAGCGCGTCGGCGACTGCCCCAAGGGCCAAAACTGCAACCCGGTCAACGGCAAATGCGAATACGAAGGTGAATGCGCCACCACCCGCGACTGCGGCGTGCCCGAGATGTACTGCGACGAAGCCACGCACCGCTGCACTGCCGGATGCCAAGTGGATGACGACTGCTGGGACGCCGCCAAGGAATGCAAAGAGGGCGCCTGCGTGCGACGTGGTTGCAAGGGTGCCTATGCCTGCGCCTTCCAGCAGATCTGTGAGATGCAAGACGCCGTCTGCGTCGACGCCGAAGGGCCCTACTGCGAGGTCTGCGATCCCGAAGAAGAAGGAGCCTGCGGTCCCGAAGAGAACAAGTGCATCGAACTGCAAGACAAAGACGGCAACTCGATGGGCAACTTCTGCTTCGTCGCTTGCTCCACGGATCCAGACAACATCTGCCCTCAGGGCTATCAATGTGCCCCTCTCCAAGACCAAGACGGTAACCCCGCTGGCGAAGTCTGCTTCCGCGACTGCACCGTCGATCCCTGGGGTGAATAGCGCCGGCTTCGTGAGCACGCTGCGCTCAACCCCTCACCAGGAGCTCTCCTCATCATGACTCGAGAAACGCTCGAAGCGCTGCTGCGCCACCCTCGCTTCAACCTCGAGGAGCGTGAACAAAGCTATTTCGCCCCTGCCGAAGCACCGCTCAAACTGCTCGCCGTCGCTGGCACTGACGTGCTTCGCTTCGACGGCGTCGAGAGCTTTGTCTTCGACGACGCGCTGCTCGCCGCAGACTGTGTTGGCATCGTCCACGGTGAGCGCTTCACCGCCCTTCCCCTGCCATCCATCTTCGCCATCGAAGCGCACACCGAGGCCAAGAGCAAGCGACGCACCGGCTTCGTCTGAGCCGCTGTGTCCTGCCGAGCTGTGCCCACTTGGAGCGCCTCAGCGTCTGACCGTCGGCATGCTCTGCCAATGGGAGACGCTGCGAGAGGGAGCGAGATCTTGAAAGCCTGCCTGTTGTCATGCCTACTGCTGCTCATCGCGCCCAGCGTTTTTGCCCAGGAATGCGCTCAGGTCTTGGGCCCAAGTCGCTTCGAATGGGCCGGCAAGATCGAAGACGCCAAGCTCAGCTTCGCCTCTGGAAGCTCATCAGAACGGGTCCGTGTCATCAAATGCCTCGTCGAAGTGCCAGGTGAGCAAGCCAAAGAGCTGCTCACCCAAGCGCTCGAGAGCGATGAGGTCGAGCTGCGCCGAGCCGCCGTCGAGAGCATCGGCATCATGCGCCTGCGCAGCTTCGAGGATCAGCTCCTTCGAACCCTCGAAGACCGAAAAGCAGACCTCCGAGAGGCCGCCGCGCTCGCCCTCGCACAGCTCGGCTCCAAACGAGCCGTCGACAAGCTCGTCGGCATGCTCAGCGACGGCTCGGGCGACGTGCGCCTCGCCGCCGTCCGCGCCCTCGGTGCCCTCCGCGAGCCCTCATCCATCCCCGCCATCGCCGGTGTGCTTGGCGACGACTCCAAAGACGTCGTCGAGGCTGCGCTCGAGGAGCTCAGCAGCGACGCTGATCCCACCACGGTCTACGCCATCC
>JAVFAO010000302.1:0-8705 GCA_034002465.1 Myxococcota bacterium | reverse complement strand
CCTCATCGTACTTGGCGAGCGCGCCCTGGATGGTCGCGAGGGTGGCATCGAGCTTGTGGACCTGGTCGTCGCGCAGCGTGCTCTGATTAGAGTCGAAGACGACGTTTTCGTGAGGTACGTCGAAGCTAAAGAGCTCGAGCTCGACGCCGATGTCGTTGTCGTCATAGACGCTGATGCGGACATAGACTGGGCTTTCTTGGGTCGGCTCCCAGGAGAGCTCGAGCTCCTTGCTTCCATCGAGGGCTCGCGCTTGTTCGACGAGCAGGCTCTTGCGTTCGTCGAAGGCCTGCATCTCGAAGCGGGCGAGCCCTGCGCTGGCGCTCAGGGCGACGTGACCTGCGTCGAGGTCGGTGCGCTCGAAGTCGAGCTCGACGCTGAGGGACTGGACCATCAGCACCTCGAACTCCGCGCTGTGCTCATGGCTGCTGCCATCGGCGAGCTGGGCCTCAACGTGGATACGGTAGCTGGCGCGTGCAGCCTTCTGCTCCCACTCGCACTCCCACTCGTCACCCGAGCTCATCTCACCGTGTTCGAAAGTCCAGCGCTTCTTGTCCGAGAGGCGCTCGACCGAGGCCTCGACCGAGCTCAGCTCGGTGTAGGCGTATACCAGCAGAGTCACAGGCTCTCCAGCGAGCACGCTCTCGGTGGTTCCGAAGGCGAAAGGGGCTTCGCCAGCGCTGGCTGGGGCCGCGGTCAACAGCAGCATCAGGCCGAGGGCAGAGAACAGCAGGCTTCTTGTCGATTGGGCACTTGGCCTGTTCCCCCAAGTTGTTGCGTGCCATCCCTGGCACGCACCCTTCAGGCTGCCTTCGCAGCGAGTCTCCGCCTCCTGGCTACGACTTCTTGTCGATTGGGCGCTTGGCCTGTTCCCCAAAGTTCTCATGTCAGACTCCGAAAGTCAGTCGAGGGCACTGCATCCCCTCGCGTCTTTAGGTCGATGGCGGTTTGCGCCATCTCAGTGCGTGCTCTGTGGCGGGGTTTGGGGCAGCCCCCGGGACCCTTTCATCAGAGTACCCGAGCTGCGCGAAGCATGCGAGCCATGACTCATGGCGCGAAAGCGTGCGACGAGAGACATCGATATCGAGCACCCGAGGGCAGCAGCTCACTTTGAAAGAGCGACAGTTGCTGCACCTCGAAGCGCGCGGCCTTGGGCTCGATGATGGGCTGTTGCGCGTAGCGTTGGAGGTAGCCTTCAAGCAGTGCCTGCAGGGGGAGCTCGCCCTTGTTTGTTGATTGGGCGCTTGGCCTGTTCCCCCAAGTTTTTTTGAGTCTGGCGAGGGTGATGTGCGGCGAATACGGACGCTTCTCGAGCTGGATACCGCATTCCTCGAGCCTTGTACGCAGCGCCGCGTGAAGCCGCGAGAGGGCGGGCTGGGGTTGTAGCCCGAGCCAGAGCACCTGTGGGCTGCGTCCTCGGTAGAAGACTCCCAGCGAAGCGCAGTCGAGCGTGAAGGGCGCTCGACCCTGCGTGGCGATGCGCAGGGCTGCATCGATGGCCGAGACGCGCTCTGGGGCTTGGTCGCCGAGGAAGGCGAGGCTCAGGTGAAGGTTTTCGGATGCGGGGTAGGCGGCGGGGACGCCCAGCGCTTTGAGGCGCAGAATATGCTGAAGCAGGGCATCGCGCAGCGCGTCGGGGAGCGTGATGGCGACGAAGAGGCGAAGCGGGGCGCTCATACTGGGCGTTGATGGACCGCGCGCACTGCCCGGCCCGAGGGGTCGGCGTTGGCAGCAAAGGTGGCATCCCAGCGGATGGCGGTGGCGGTGCTGCAGGCGATGGACGGCCCACCGGGGACGCAGGCGGCCGCGGCGGCCGACGGGAAATGCGATTCGAAGATCGCGCGGTAGAGGTAGCCTTCTTTGGTGCTTGGGGTGTTGTGGGGGAAGCGATAGGCAGCCTTCTGCATGTCGAGCTCGCTGACCTGGGCCTCTGCGTGGGCCTTGAGCGAATCAATCCAGGAGTAGCCGACCCCATCGGAGAACTGCTCCTTTTGCCGCCAGACGATCTCGGCGGGCAGCATGGGCTCGAAGGCGCGTCGGAGCACGTCCTTCTCAATACGTCCGGGGCCGCACATCTTTTCGCGCGGGGCGAAGCTCATGGCCACCTCGAGAAACTCCCTGTCGAGGAAGGGCACGCGCGCTTCCACGCCCCAAGCGGCGGTCGACTTGTTGGCCCTCAAGCAGTCGTACTTGTAGAGCAGCTCCAGCTTTCGCACGTTCTCTTCGTGGAACTCCTGGGCGTTGGGCGCCTTGTGGAAGTAGAGGTAGCCGCCGAAGATCTCATCGGCCCCCTCACCAGAGAGCACCATCTTCACGCCCAACGCCTTGATGCGTCTGGCCATGAGGTACATGGGGGTGCTGGCGCGAATACTGGTCACATCGTAGGTTTCGATGTGGTAGATGACATCGCGCAGTGCATCCAAGCCTTCCTGGATGCTGTAGACGTATTCGTGGTGGACTGAGCCAATGTGCTCGGCGACCTTGCGGGCGGCCACCAGATCGGGTGATTCTGCCAGACCAATGGAGAAGGTGTGCAGCCGTGGCCACCAAGCGCTGCTGCGGTCGTCGTCTTCGACCCGGTGAGCCGCCATCTTGGCGGCGATGGCGGCGATGATGGAGGAGTCGAGGCCACCAGAGACGAGCACGCCGTAGGGGACGTCGCTCATGAGCTGTCGGTGGACCGCAGCCTCGAGAGAGATGCGCAGGCGGCTGAGCTCGAGCTCCGCATCTTTGACCAGCTCCCACTGCTTCCACTTGGGCTGATAGTAGGGGACGGGTGCCGGATCGTCTTGGCTCTGGTAGTGGCCTGGAGGAAAGTCCTCGATCTGCTTGCAGATGCCCTCTAGGGCCTTGAGCTCGGAGGCCACGTAGAGATGCCCATCCTGGTCTCGGCCTGTATACAGAGGGACGACGCCGATGGGGTCTCGCGCGATGAGGTAGCGTCCTTCTCTTGCGTCATACAACACGAAGGCGAAGATACCATTGAGACGATTGAGGAAATCCGTGCCGTGTCGCTGGTACAGAGGCAGGATGACCTCACAGTCGGAGGCGGTCTTGAAGGGATAATCCGCAAAGTCGCGGCGCAAAATTCGGTGGTTGTAGATCTCACCATTGACCGCCAGCACCTGCTGACAGGCCTCGTCCACCAGCGGCTGTGCACCGTTGTCGGGATCGACGATCGCCAGCCGCTCATGCGCGAGCACCGCCTGAGCGCCAGACCAAACGCCACTCCAATCGGGGCCTCGGTGCCGCAGTAGCCGGGCTTGCTGCAGCGCCAGTTGACGACTTGCTTCAGGATCTCGGTGAATGTCTAGAATACAGAAGATGCCACACATCAGCGTTCCTCACTGCTGCTCGAGTGCCTTCGCACGCCCTTGTACCGGCCTTGGCAAAAACAAGCCAGCAACGCTGCTCGCCCCCTCGCCCGAGGGCAAGCCCCTGGCTACGAGCGGTCAATGCTCGGGTTCAGCGCCAGCGCGATTTCCTCTTGCACCACCGTATCTTTCTCGCTGCTCTGGGCTTTGCGCAAGGTTGCCTGCGCCCCCAGCTTTCGGTCGCGCGCCACATATCGCCCCAGCGCCCAGGCCGCGTGCTCCCTCACCATGGCGCGAGGATGCTGCAGCAAGCACTGTTCGAGCGCCGTGACGCTCTCGGGGAGCCCCAAATTGCCGAGCACCACGCAAGCATTTCGGGCTAGACAATGCACCCCCGTGCGTAGCAGCGCCGTCTCTGCGAAGCGCCGCCGAAACTCGTTGGTGCCCATGCTCAGGAACACGCTTGGCTCGAGCTCGGCGAGCTGTGGAAGCGGGGAGAATGAGGGGTCAGCGGCGACTTGTTTCGACTGTGTATACGGACACTGCAAGCTGCAGTGGTCACAGCCAAAGAGCTCGGCCCCCATTGCCACGCGCAGCGCTCGGGGGATGCTTCCTCGCCACTCGATACTCAGCGCCGACAGGCAGCGCCCCGCATCCACTAGACCATCGCCGCGCAACGCCCCAGTGGGGCAGCGCTGCACGCACTGCGTGCATGCGCCGCAGGGCGACGCGGTCGATGGGGGGACAGCACAGGAACCTTCGACGGCCCTGTCGAAGAGCAATTCGCCAAGCAGAATGGCCGCTCCGTGGCTCGGGCTGAGCAAGGCGCCGCTGCGCCCGAGCTGGCCCATCCCGAGCTGGGCTGCATACGAGCGCTCGAGCAACGGCGCCGAGTCCACGCAGACTCTGTACTGCCCTTCGAGCCCGAGCCTGTCGGCCAGCGCGTGCAGCCGCTCGCGCATGACCTGGTGGTAGTCCGGCGCGCTGGCGAAGGCGGCAAGCCGGGCACCACAGGGCAGCACCAAGCTCTGCCGAGGAGATGCCAGCGCCAGACTCACCAGGCTTCGCGCACTTGGGCGCAACGCGCTGGCGCTGCGACGTAGCTCTGCCCCCCTCTCGAGGTACTGCAGTTGCCCGTGCAGCCCCTCGTCGAGCCAGTCGCGAAAGCGCTGCCAATGTGGCGCAGGGCCGATGCTGGCCACCGCACAGTGCACAAAGCCCAAGTCGAGCGCCAGCTTCTGCAGAATACTGGCATCAATGGGCGGCCCTGGGGCTTCGGTGACTTGGGCTGTGCAGACTTCTTGTCGATTGGGCACTTGGCCTGGCCCCCCAACTTGTTGGCGCAAAGTTTTCCTTGGAAAACGATTTAGACAGGGCGAAATCGCTTTGATACACTGTAGCTGGGATTGTTGTTGTTGGGCTGCGGCCCGAGCAAGAGGGGCGCTATGGCTGCAACTGATGTTGATGACTCTGGGCCGTGTATCCCCAAACTCAGCGTCGGTGTGCTCATTGTCGATGATGACACCGACTTGTGTTCCTACATGAAGAAGCTCCTGGACGAGCGCTTCGGCATCGACGCGACCAGCCTGAGCGAGCCCATGCGCACACTCGAGGTGCTGCGCGAAGGCCTCTTCCACATCGTCATTCTCGATCTCGTGATGCCAGGCGTCAACGGCCTCGATCTGCTCGACCAAATCAGAAAGTTCGATGGAGATATCGCAGTTGTGGTCGTGACCGGCTTTCCCACCGTCGAAAGCGCTGTCCAATCCCTGAAACAATCCGTCTCCGATTACCTGCGAAAACCTTTCGATGAAGACCAGTTTGCCTCCACCATCGAGGCCGTGCTCCGACAGAAACGCCTGCTCACCAACCCCGAGGAAGAGCTGCACGCGACCATCGGTAGCTCCATTCGAGCGTTGCGAAAAGAGCGCGGTTTGACCCTGAAGCAGATCAGCAAGCGAACAGGGCTCTCGGTCAGCCTGCTCTCCCAAATCGAGCGCGCCGAAAGCTCGGCCTCTGTGTCGAGCCTGTTCAAGATTGCGACGGCTCTCGACGCCAAGCTCACGGATCTCTTCGGTGCTTTTTGATTGCTGGGGTGCCTGACAAGTGCCTTCGCAGCGAGTCTCCGCCTCCTGGCTTCGACTTGTTGCGCGCCGTCCATGGCGCGCACCCTTCGGGCTTGCTTCGCAGCGAGTCTTCGCCATCCTGGCTACGACTTGTTGCAGGTATCCATGGAGGGCGGACACGCAGGTCCGCCCCTACTTCTTGTAGATTGGGCACTTGGCCCGTTCTCCCAAGTTGTTGCGCCGTCAGCCAGCGCTCTCGAGCGCGTTGATGTATTCCTCGACGGTCTTTTCGGGGTCGAGCTCCAGAGCCTTGGCCAGCTCCAACAGGTACGCCCGTAGGTACGAGCGGTTGGGTAGCTCCGCTGCGCGTTGCTCCTCGATGGCCTCGATCTCTTTGACGCCCACTCGGGTGCGCAGACTCAGCTCGCGCAGCCCCATGCCCTTGTCGATGCGCGCATCTCTGAGGCGTTCTCCTGGGGTGTTGCGCTCGAACAGTGGGATGGCCGGCGAGCTGTGCGCCGGGTCTTCCATCGACGCCTTGCGGTAGGCGGCGTCCAGCAGTTTGAGGGCACGGCGGCGGCCTGCTGGATCGAGCACGAAGCTGATGATGCCATTCTCGCGCCGGTAGCTCTCCCAGAGCTTGCGGTAGACCTGCCGGACCTCACTGGCGGTGCCTCCCGTCATGTCGAGGAAGACGCGAGGGTAGTTGTCGGGATCGACGCAAGGCAAGCAGGGACGCGGCGAGGCCCAGGCCTTCCAGTCAAACTCGAGCAGTGAACGGGCCAAACGCTCGATGTCGCCAGCCACCGATTCATCCAGTGGCACCTGACTGGGCGGTGCCAGTCGTCGGGCAAAGAACCACCTGCGCTCGTCATAGACCACGCCGCCCATGTAGCGCAGCCACACGCCGAACTCGATGCCCCAGGCGTGACATAGCGCCTCAGCCTGGGTGTGATCGCTGCCCTCTCTGACCTGGTTAATGAGCAGACCGATGTGGATCTTCTGGCAAACCTCGACCAAGGCCTCGCGCGCGCCATCCGTCGAGGCGTCGCGAAAGAGGTGAACGAAGGTCCAGGTGCGGGGGTGTGCGGCGGCGAGCCGTTGGAGCTCGGCCACGGCCTCCTTGCTGCTGTGTTGAGCGAGTTCGGCGAGGATGATGCCGCGCAGAAACTGAGCTGCTGAGGCGAGGGCGTTGGGTTCTGGCAGGCTGGCCAGGACTTGCAGCTCGGCCAGCCGTGCGAAGTGGAGGGTGTTGGGGCTGGTGCCCGTCGGCAGGTCGGCAAGGATCCAGTGGTACTCGAAATCCCGCAGCAGTTGCGCCAGCTCGCTGGGGCTGCGGCTGCCGCTCAGCAGCGCGTCACTCAAGTACAGGTCGACCCTCTCGTTGCGGGTGTGGACGATGCCTTCTTGTTCATCAATGTCGATGGGATGCATCTCGAGCAACGACGTGAGCGCATGTGAAGCAGGGTCCAGATCGACGAGCAGTACCCGCTGCTCGTGTCGGGCCAGCGCCTGCGCAAGCTCGATGATGAGCGTCGAGCGACCCACGCCGCCTTTGCCCGCCGTGAGGGCAATGATCTTGGGCTTCTCTCGGACACTCATGGCTCACCTCGCCGAGGCAGCAGCTCTGCCTCATCGCTGGCATCAATGCGATGGCTTCGCTCTCGGGCATCGAGTTCGCTCGAGGACGCCTGGGGCTGTGTTGTACTTCGCTCACTCTCGTCTGTCTGAAGCAGCGCTTGGAGCAAGCTTGCGTCCTGGTCGGGATCGACCGTTCGCAATTCGAGCAGCAACGCTCCTTCCTTGATGCGACACATGACGCTGGGCGTTCCGAGTCGCAAGCGCCGATGCAGGGCGTGGGCGCGCTGTTCGCCGAGGGCGACGGCGAGGGCCACACTGGGCAGGCGCTCACCAGGCAACGAGCCCCCACCAATGCTGGCTTCGCTGTCGACCACGCTCACAGACCAGCCTGGTCGAGCTGAGAGGGAAGCGCAGAGCGCTTCCGCGCGGCGACGTAGCGTCTCCATAGAAGCCGAGGCGCGGCGGTGCAGCGGCAACATGCGCTGCCCCTCGCTGTGAGCCTGGGCGTGCAAGGTGCCTTGCAGCGCGGCGAGCACCAGCTTGCTGGGGCGTAGGGCGCGAAAGAGCGGGTGGCGACGGCAGCGTTCGATGACGTCGGCGCGACCCAGCATCAGACCCGCTTGTGGGCCGCCCAACAGCTTGTCGCCGCTGAAGCAGAGCAGATCGACACCGCTCGCCAGGGCCGGGCGGGGATCTGCGCTGGGGGTGTCGGGGCTCAACGGCAGGAAGGTGGCTGAGCCCATGTCCTCGATGACAAAGACTCGGTCATGTTCGCGATGGGCCGAGTGCGCCTGCGCGAGCGCGACGAGCTCGGGCAGCTCGACGCTCTCGGTGAAGCCGATGATGCGGAAATTGCTGCTGTGGACCTTGAGCAGGACGGCGCTCTGGGGGGTCAAGGCCCTTTGGTAATCGGAGAGCTGCGTGCGGTTGGTGGTGCCCACCTCGCAGAGCCGTGCCCCGCCCTGCACGATCACATCGGGGACGCGAAAGCCACCACCAATGGCGACCAGCTCGCCACGGCTCACCAGCACCTCACGGCCAGCAGCCAGGGCGCTCAGGGCGAGCAAGACCGCAGCGGCGCAGTTGTTGACGACCAGCGCGGCCTCGGCACCAGAGAGGGCGCAGAGCTGCAGTTCGACAGCGCTGCCTCGTCCACCGCGTTTACCCGTCTCGAGAAGGAGCTCCAGGTTGCAGTAGCCGCTGCTCTGCTGGATGGCGTCCAAAGCCGCTTGGCTCAGCGGCGCGCGACCCAGGTTGGTGTGCAGCAGCACCCCTGTGGCGTTGATGACCTCGCGCAGCTGGCGACGCTGCTGGGCGGCATCGAGCGCGAGGATCTGCTGCAGCAACGCTTGTTCCGTGGGGCATGGGAGCGTCGGCTCGCGACGCAGGGATTGGCGCAGCGCATCGAGGACGGTGCGGATCAACAGCAGGCGTCGGTCGCGAGGCAAGTCAGCAAGCGCTGCTTTGGCCATCAGCTCGTCGACGCGTGGTATCGAGCGCAAGTTCGAGCGCTGCTCTTCGTCCAAGACCATCTCCTTTGGCGCGCGTGCTCCGGCCGAGCAGACTTGGGAGAACAGGCCAAGCGCCCAATCGACAAGAACTTTGGGAAACAGGCCAAGCGCCCAATCGACAAGAAGTTGGGGAACAGGCCAAGCGCCCAATCGACAAGAACTCGCGCGTACCGTGCTGGCTCGTGCACGGTAGCTCAGCTTTGAAGCCTTTGCTGCTCTCTTGTCAAGACGAACTG
>JAVFAO010000301.1:0-8764 GCA_034002465.1 Myxococcota bacterium | reverse complement strand
CATGTTCACCTCCATGTTCTGGAAGTGGTCCGAGGCGCGCTCCACCTTGACGCGCTTGGCGAAGAGGCTGTCTGCCTCATCGAAGAGCAAGATGGTGTCGCTGGCCCTCGCCTCGGCGAAGATTTGCTGAATGTTTTTCTCGGTTTCGCCTACCCATTTGGAGACGATCTTGGGGATGGAGACGATGTCGAGCTGCATCCCCATCTCGTTGGCGAGGATCTCTGCGGTCAGGGTCTTTCCGGTGCCTGGTTCGCCGGCGAGCAAGGCGACGAGCCCCTTTCCGCTGACGAGACGGCTGCCGAAGCCCCAGTCGTTCATGACTCGCACGCGGCAGCGACAGGCGTTGAGCAGGCGGTGCACCTCTGCAGAGACCTCGGGAGGGAGGATGAGATCGTCGAGAGAGGCTTTCACTCGGCGGCGATCGGCGAACTGGCCAATGCGCGAGAAGAGCTGGTGGGTGGCCCCTCTCACCAAGTCAGTCTGCTGCAGGGTCTGGCTGCCACGGCCGCGGGCCTGCTGCTCGGCCCAGCTCATGGCGCGCGCGATCTGACCGCCCGAGAGCTCGTAGGCGCTGGCCACGTCGCGCAGCCGAACGTCCTCGGCGAGCTCAATCTCATCGGGTACATGCAGCTCCCAGATTGCCTCGCGCTCGTCGACGTCGAGTCTGCCGAGGCTGAGGGTGTGGGTGACGACGTGCTCGAAGGCCTTGTCCATGGCTTGCGGCTCGTGGGGCTCGAGGATGACGAGTCCGGGATAGCCGCCGATGGCGGCGAGCAGTGCGCCGAAGACGGGTGAGGCAGGGAGGGCGAACTCGGGCCTCTGAATGTGAAAGATCGATTGAAAGTAAGCGGCGTTATGGACGGCGATGGCGATCAGCTCGGGGGCGTCGTGTCGGCGCGAGAGGGCCTCCACATCGAGCTCATAGAGGGGCCGCTTGAAGGCGGTGGCCAAGCCGCGGGCGAGCAGGGTTTTTCCGCAGCGCCGGTCACCGGCGATGAGCAGCGTCCAGTTGAGCTGATTGAGCCTGGGTGTGGTGGTCTTCTGACGGAAGGCAGAGATGAAGGCGTTGACCTGGGAGAGCACATTGGGGTTGAGCACCACCGATTCGAGGCCGATGCGCTGCATGCCGAAGGCGCAGAAGGGCTGCAGTCGGTGGTCGACGACAGCCTTGCCCTGAACGGCTTGGATGATGAACTGTGCGGCGCGCACGCTGTGTCTGAGCAGTCCTCCGGGGCCCGAGACGCCGCCGCCGGGGGCCTCGAGGTGGATGAGTCCATGTTGTCGCAGCGCCGCGTTGGGTTGGGACCATTCGATTTGACTTGGGCGTCGGCCGAGGGTGGGGTGCAGGAGCTCGGAGACGAAGCCGAGCTCTAGTTCTCCGGCTCGGACCAGTCCATCTCCTTGCAAGGCGAGCAGCTTCTGGCGCAGGGGCTCGCAGCATGCGGCGCAGATGAGCAGCAGCAGTATCTCTTCGTGTTCTGCGTCGAGCTGGACCCGGCGGATGAGATCCTCGATGGCGAGCTGCACTCCCTCTTCTTCGCTGCGACGGCGGGCGGCGCGGATGGCGTCACGGGTTGCTCGCCCAAGGAGCACGAATTCTTCGGCGGTGCGAAGGGCCTCGCCGCCTTCGTGCATCTCGTCCCAGCTCTCGACCCAGAGGCGAAGACGGTTGATTTCCCAGGTGAGGTAGTCGAGGTTGGAGGAGAAGCTCTGCGGGACTTCGAGAAAGGGCAGGGTGAGTGGCGTCTCGGTCATGGATCCTGTCAGCTCGTTGTTCGCGTCTACGGGCGCCGATGCTCGACCCATGGACGCGCTCTGTTGGGTTTGGAGGAGCGTTTGCTTCGCGGGGCTCTGCCCCACACCCCGCGAAAGGGCTAGCCCTTTGGAATCCCTTGGAGCTTGGCAGCTCGTCCGGCTGGCGGAGAGAGGCTTAGGGGTCTGGTGGGCAGTCGTACTCCAAGCTGTATACGTCGCGTTTGCTGCCTCGTTCACGGGTCCATGAGAGCAGGTGACTGCCGCTATCGTCGTAGACGAAGCGTTCGGTGGCGGTGCTGCCATCGCGGCTTTCTCTGACGAGACTCAGCAAACCCCGGTTGTCGTATTCGAATTCGAGCTCCTGATTTCCCATGTCATCATCCCGGACCTGCAGCTTGACGAGTACTCCGCGGTCGTCGAAAATGGGTTGTGCTTCGACGCTACAGGTGCTCAGAGACTTGTCCGAACAGAAGCGCTGGCGAGTGGGTAAGCTGCCTTGCTCGTAGTCGTAGGCGACGATGTTATCGATGCTCTTGCAGTCGGAGTCGCTCTCGTAGACGAGGGCGAGGCGGCCTTCGGAATCGTATTCGAAACGACGGCATCCGGCACCGTTGAGGTCGACCTTGTCGAGGCGCTCTCCGCTGTAGCTGAGCGTGGCTGTGCTGTCACCGTCGTCGCCGGAGCTCGACCAGCCGAGGAGCTTGCCCTTGGCGTCTCTCTTGTAGCTGGTCTTGGTGACGCTGTCGCCAGCCTGGTCATGGCGTTGAAGTTCGACAGGGGCTCTCGCCTCATCGAGGCGTTGCTCGAGGGACCATTTGAGCTCGCCGTCTGCCTTGGTGCACGAGAGGCGGCAGGGGGTTGGGAGAGGGGAGTGGTGTTGCCAGTTGGTCTGGAGCAGGAGGCGGGGGTCGATGGCAGCGCTGGGCAGCAGGAAGGCTGGGAGTTTCCAGTTTGCTGGGCTCAGCGGGGCAGGCGGCTCCTGAGCGCCGCCAGCTGTGGGCTTTGCGTCGACCTGTGTGGGGAGCTGAGGAGTCTGCTCAGGGGCTTGGGTGGCTTCCGGAGTGGCCTGACGGACGCTCTCTGCCGGTGGGGAGTTGCTTGGGTTCTGTTGCGCGGGCGTGGAGCTGACGGCAGCGGGGCTGCCGTCAGGCTTCTCGCTTGGGCTACAGGCGAAGAAGAGTAAGCAGAGAGGTGCGAGCCAGAGCCGTGGCCTGCGTCGAGCTTCCACTCGGCGCCGGCTCACTGTTGGCCATCCTGTTTGGGCTGCTCCTCTTGCTTGGTGATGACCAGATCGATCTTGGAGGCGTCGATGACGGTGTAGTAGATGGAGCTCTTGTTGCTGGCGTCTTGGATTTGGTCCATGAAGGCGCCGTAGTGCGCGTTGGGGACGTTGGTGCAGCCTGCGGAGTAGGCGCTGGTGTTGGAGGAGGTGTGGATGTTGATGGCGATGCTGTCTTCGTCGACGTAGTTGGACTGGCGCTTGTTGATGGCGGTCTGGCTGGTTTCGAGCTCGGCGTCGCTGAGGAAGCCGTCTTTGTTGGTGTCGCGCCAGACCTCGATGTCGCGCTGTCCGCGCAGCGCGGTGTAGCGGGTTTTGTCACCTGACTGAGAGACGCTGATCGAGTCGTTGTCTCGGGCGAGCTGCTTGGCGATGTTGATGTGGTTGGAGCTGGTGGTGCCGTGGGTGCCGATACCGTATTCGTACTGCCCATCCTTCAGGTGCGCCGTGCCTGAGGCCGGGTCGACGGTGCCCTTGCGTTCGCCAACGTGCAGAGTGGCCTTGCCGTTCTCATCGATGGAGCGCCAGACGGTGATGATGGCGTCGTCGAAGACCTCGTCGCGGGCGCTGCTGGCGTAGAAGTGGAGGTGCTCTTCGCCCTTGTCGGTGGCGTCTTTGTAGTCGCCGGCGGAGCTGCTCTGCTTGATCTCGAGGGAGCCGTTCTCTCCCGTGATCAGGGCACCGCGGATACCGATGAGGTTGACCTCCATGTGGCCTTCCTTGAAGGCGCCACCTGCGGCTGCGATGATCTTTTTGTAGTATTCGTAGCGTTCTGCTTCGGAGGCTGTCCCGGGAACCATGACACGCTCTTCGGTGTTGTCACCGATGAGCTTGTCTTTGAGGGATTCGTAGGTGGTCATGAGGGCGGCGCGGGTCTTGGGGCCCACCTTGCCGTCGGGATCACCGAGGCCTTCGGCCACCTGGAAGCGCGCGATGGCCTGGACGGTGGTGGCGTCGACGTCGCCGTTGTTGCTCAGACTGGCTGAGGGGATGCCGAGGGCTAGCTGCATCTTGCGCACGAAGTCGATGCGCAGCTCCTTGCCGTTGTTCCAGGCGATGGCGGCGGTGACCTGGGCGTCGTCGAGGAGCGGATCGCCTGCGGCGTGGCCGGAGGCGACCTGCGGCTCCAGGTTCTCCTCTTTCTCCTCCTCCTTACCTTCCTCCTTGGTGGGTTCCTCGGGCTCTGGTTCGGCGGGGACGGGGGTGGCAGGCACTGGTGCCGGAGCGGGTTCGGCGGGCGCCGGTGCGGGTTCTGCGGGTGCAGGCGCCGGCTCGGCGGGTGCAGGTGCGGGCTCGGCGGGCGCGGGGGCTGCCGGTTCTGGGGTGGGAGCGGGCGGAGCCTTGAGCTCGTCGGGGACGACGCCGGTCTCGATGACCTTGCGGGTGTTGGGTCCGGCCTTGCCGTCTGGATCCTTCATGCCTTTGGCGACCTGGAAGTCGTAGACCTTGGCAGCGGTTCGCATGCCTGGTCGACCGTCGGCGGGCAGCGCGCCGACGGCGGTCTGGATGCTCTTCCACTGCGCCTTGGTCAGGGACAGCCCCTTGTTGTACTTGGCCGCTCCGAGGGGATCGAAGGCGGGGCGCGGCGTGGAAACCACAGGGGCGGCCACGGCGACGGCGGAGCTGCTGGCGAGGGTGCCTGCGTTGGCGTCTCGGGCATAGGTCTGGCGGACGGCGAAGCGGTTGTCGTCGACGTTGCTCCAGAGGCCGCGTTGACCGAGCTTGGTGAGCATGCCGCTGAGGTCGTTCTTCTCGACGATGGCGGCGAAGCCGTTGGCGTTCCACTTGGACTTGGTCATGTCGCCGCGGAAGAAGAGATCGACCAGGAGCTCCTGCATGGGCTCGGAGCAGGCGTTGAGATCAGTGCCGGTCCAGGCGTTGATGCGGCCTGCAGCGTAGCTCTTCTTGTCCTCGTATTGCCAAGAGAAGATGGCTTTCTGCTGTTCGTGTGTGAGGATGATGTGTCGGTGGTTATAGGCGAATTCCTTCGCCTTTTCGTAGTCGGTGATGCCCACGCCCTTGGCCAGTGCGGCCGCATCGGCCTCGGACACCCCCGCTTGAATCAGAAGCTCCTTGGTTTTCTCTTCGTTGAGACCAGAGTGGGCGAGATCGAAACCGCGACCGATGGTCACACCCGAGCCTGGTGCCGGAACGGAGGCACGCCGCGAGAAACTGGCCGACAGCTCGTCGTCGTTGCCTTCGACGTTGAAGGTCATCTGACCTTTGGAGACCTTCAGGGCGTCGGCGCCGGGCTGGGCATCCTTGGCCTGCGCATCCGGTGCAGGCGGGGAGGCAGGTGCGGCAGGTTCTGCTTTCTTGGGTCCATCCTGCTCTTCGGCGGGAGCCTGCACCTCGTTGGCGGCCTCGGGGGTGGATGCCTCCTCTTCGTTTCTTCCCTGAGCAACAGCGGCGATTTCCTCAGCTGGCGTTTGATTGGCGCTGCCAGCGGGGGCTGGTGGTGCCTCGGGAGTGGGTGCGGCTGGTGCTACTGCCTCTGGCGCTGGGGGCGCCGATACGGGCTCAGCTTTGGGAGCCTCGGTAAAGGTGGCGTAGGCGCCGTGAATATAGGCAGTCTTGCCCTTGTAGCGCACCTTGAGCCAGTCGCCCTGGTGACCCAAGACCTCCAAAGTCTGTCCACGCTTGACCCCGCCGATGGGGCTGTTGTTCCGGGTCGAGGGCACAGAGCGCACGTTCAGGCTACGGGCGGTCACTTTCGCCTCGCCGAGGACCTGGTTCTCTTGGCCTTGCGCTGCCTGTGCTGCGACGGGTGATGCCTGAGTCGCTGGGGCTGGCGCAAGGTCCGGTGCAACTTGTTGACGGTCTTGGGTGGCTTGTTCTGGCATGATCATCCCTGGTGCTGTGTACAAGGCAGTGTGCAGGTCTGTCGCAGTCGCGACCCAGAGGACGCACTAGAACGGTGGCGCTGCAATTTTCGGGCACAGGCGCTTCGGGGCGATTATTGATTCGGGCGGTAGACTTAGCAGCAGGCGCTTGCGCTCTTGCTGGACCAGCAAAGGCGGCTATACTGAAGCCTTCGAGGAGGAGCTGAATGAGCGCGTCAGCCTATCGATTGCAGATCCCGCTTGGCTTGGAGAAAGTGCTGTTTCTGGCGTCTCGGGACCCTCACTTTGCCGAGCGTCTGTTGAAGGAGCGATGCCAGGCCATCGACCTGGCTGCGCTTCCCCTCACCACTCTCGAGCAGCGATTGCTGGCCTCAGTGCCTGAGCCACAGCTGCGGAGCATGATTCGTAGCGTACAGCAGCAGCCTAGCCATGCGCGGTCGATGATGCGCAGTGTGGCCACGGTCAGTCTCGCCGCGCTCAGCTCGCTGGCGTTGGGAGCCTGTCAGCCCCAGGAGGAGGCGACGAAGCCTTCGCCCCAGGTAGCGCAAGGCGAAGCCGTGCAGCTCGAGCAGGAGCCTGCGACCGTGTCTGCGGAGGTGTCTGCCCCGTCCGAGCCTCGAAGTCTGGCAGCACCGCCCATGGATGCGCAGTCTGAACAGACGCCTCCGCAGCCCAAAGAAGCGCTGTTGGGCACTTTGCTGGAGACCAATCCCGATGGCCAGGAGCCTCTGTTCAACGATGGTCTGGACTTCTCTGCTGATGTGGGTCTGGGTTTGACAGGAGGTGGGGGCGAGGGGTCGGTGAAGGTCGAGGTCGGGCAGATGTCCGGAGCTGGAGGCGCTCGCGTCTCCATCTCGGACGGCGAGCTGCACATACAAGGAAAGTTGAGCGAAGTCGGCGGGCTCGATGACCGCAGTCAGCAGCTCGTGCGCCGTATTCTGCTGCAGAAGAAGGCGCGTTTCCTTTCGTGTTGGGTCAAGGCGATGGGAGAGGTTGAAGGGAGTTTCGAGTTGGCGTTGCGCATCGCTCGGCTCGGCACCGTGACTTTTGCTGAGCTGAGCGAGGGGCCCGAGGAGAGCGCGCTTCGCATGTGTGTGAGCCAGGAAGCGGAGCAGCTGCGCTTCCCCGAGATGGACCAAGCGGAGACCCGGATCTCGTTTCGCTGGACTGTGAAGGAATGACAGCGAGCGAAGCGAGGCACGAGTCAGCGTCTGTCGCGTGCGCATCCGATGCGCACGAGCAGCGCTGCGAGGGGCTCGCGAGAGCGAGCGCATGCAATCGAAAGCGAAGCGAGGCACGAGTCAGCGTCTGTCGCGTGCGCATCCGATGCGCACGAGCAGCGCTGCGAGGGGCTCGCGAGAGCGAGCGGAATCTTGATGCCTTGGCGTCGTCCTCGCACTGTCGCGTTCGCTCGTTCGTCACGGGAGTCGGCTGAAGAGGACCATGGCAACGCGCGATCCAGAGCAGAAATGAATCTTTACCATGCGTCCCGTTGCTTCTCTTGGGGATTCTGTGGATGATGAAGGCGGAGCGCCGCTGAGGAGGCTTGGGCTATGCTGCGTATCGCTTTCGTGGGTCTATTCTCTCTGCTCGTCTTGGCTTGTGCCTCCGAGCCAACGAAACAATCCGATGTGTCTTCGGAGGTCGACGAGATCGAACTCGACGCTGTGCCCGAGCTCGACGCCGAAGCCGACGCCGACACGAGCGACGAAGAGCAAGGCCCGTCCTGTTTTGCTGGCGTAACCCGTTGCAACGACCTCGCTTTCGAGCGCTGTGTCGAGGGCCGATTCGAGCTTGTCGAGCAGTGCAGCACCGACGTGCCTTGTCTGAAGGATGTCGGCTGTGCGCAGTGCAATCCCGCCAAGCCCAGTTTCTGTCACGAGGGCGACGTCTACGCCTGCACGACCGAGGGGATGATCGGTGCGCTTCAGCAAAGCTGCGTGACAGAACCCTGCTACCAAGGGCGTTGTGGGGACGTGAGCTGTGCGCCCGAGACCCAGGTCATCTACGTCATCGATCACGACTACAACCTGCTCAGCTTCGATCCGAAGAAGTCCACGGGTCGCTTCAAGAAGCTCGCCCAGGTCGATTGCCCCGCGAAGGACTCCTGGCCTGCTTGGGGCAGTGGCGAGGCAACCCCCTTCTCGATGTCCGTCGACAGGGACGCCAAGGCTTGGGTGCTCTTCACCAGCGGGGAGATTTTCAAGGTCGAGCCCGACTCTGGCGCTTGCCAACAGAGCGGCTTCTCGCCGGGCACTCAGGGTTTCGAG
This sequence comes from Myxococcota bacterium, assembly GCA_034002465.1. Lineage (GTDB taxonomy): Bacteria > Myxococcota_A > Bradymonadia > UBA4248 > JAVFAO01 > JAVFAO01. The sequence continues at coordinate 617 of JAVFAO010000301.1, read as the reverse complement.
CTCTTCGGCATGGGCTTCGTCAGCGATGGCGTCGCTTCGACCACCGAGTCACTCTTCATTGCTGGTGGCGACGTCGACGAGCTCGAGTTGGGGCAATTCGCCCGCATCAACCCGAGCTCGCTGCAGCTTCAAACCGTGGGCAAGCTTCCCGACATGGAGCATAGCCCCGAGCTTACGGGGACCGGAAACGCCAAGCTTTTCGGGTACTTTCCCGGCGAGGACCCTGTCATCGCCGAGATCGACAAAGGCGACGGCAAGCTGCTTCGTCAGTGGTCGTTGCCCTACCAACCCGACACCATTGTGGCCTGGGCCTTCGCGACCTGGGCGGGCGATTTCTACATTTTCGAGACCGCGGACGGCTACGCGGGCTACGACTCGCGGGTGTTGCGCTTCGACCCCGACAGCGGCGAGACCGTCGAGCTCGAGAGCGATCTGCCCTGGGTCATCGTTGGAGCAGGCGTCTCGACCTGCGCGCCATGGAATTAGGAACGAGGAACGAGGAACGAGGAGCGAGGGAGCAGCAGAGCAGAGGAGCAGTCTTCCCCTTGGCTTCGGCTGTTGGCGGAAGATTGTGCGCAATCCAGAATACAGGACATCAACGGACACACCGACCCCAT
>JAVFAO010000300.1:0-8764 GCA_034002465.1 Myxococcota bacterium | reverse complement strand
ATCGACACCACGATCGGGGTGTCGATGCCGGTCAGCTCCTTGCCCAAGACCACGTGGCAAGGAATATCAACCAACTCACGGCGATCCCTAGAGTTGAACCAGTGCACCCGAAACAGGTTCAAAGCATCTGGGGCGTCGGGATCGACGTCCCTGAGACGCTCGAGAATCTTGGCTGGAATCAGCTTCGGATTCGCAAGCTGGGCAAAGGTGGGCAAGCGAATGTTGCGCTCACGAAAACGCTTCACCGTACCCTGATACATCGAATGATCTACGATCTCGGTCGACAGACCCAGTCCTTTCATGTCTTCCCCAAGAAGTGTGGGCGATAAGCCCGTGCTCTGTGACCGCGCCGAGCACCGCGCCGCCGCGACCACCCCATTGCTCAGTCTCTTTTGCTCTCCCCGTCACCAACAACTTGGGGGAATAGGCCAAGTGCCCAATCAACAAGAAGTTGATGGAACAGGCCGAGTGCCCAATTAAGTTGATGGAACAGGCCAGGCACCCAATGGACAAGAAAGCTCGATGGCGTGTCTCAGCTCTCTGGGTACTTCGCCATCTCCACCCACAGGCGCTCGGCCTGTCGGCGCGCGTCAGCACGAATCTCCTCGATGTCCCCCGTCAATAGGCGGCCATTCTCAACCACCAGACGCCCAGCCACCAAAACATGCTGTACGCCCTGCGCATTCTCCACCCGCACGTCGGCTGCGGCGGTCTCGACGAGCGCGCCGATGGGCTCATCGAAGAAATCGCTCAGCAGGCGCCACGAGCTCTCGGCACGTGCCGTTGCCACCGCTGGGTCCTCGCCATGGGCCAGGTTCTGCTCCGCGAGGAAAGCCTTCTCCTCAGCCATCTTCGCTGCCCATCCGTCGGTGCCCAGCGCCACGCGCTGCGCAAACTGCAGCGCTCGCGGATAGCCCACTGCATTGCCATTGTTGGAGCGCGGATTCTGCACGAACCACACGCCCATCTGATCGGCGAGGCGAACTTCCTCGGGCTGCATGTGGATGCCATGCGCCAGGATCGACATCTCAGGCAGCGCGGCGAGCTCCGCCAAGCGCTGCATCGGACCCTCGTAGCCTCGCTTTCGCGCATCCGCCACGTCCGCTGCGTCCTCGGCCACATGCACATGCAGAGGCACGTCGAGCTGCATGCACATCACCGCAGCCTCGCGGATCGTATCGTCCGAAACCGTGAACGAAGCGTGCAAGCCCACCACGCCACGTACCAATGGCCTGGTGTTGGACTCGATGAAGCGCCGGCACTCCTCCAAACCCCGGTGCCCCTCGTCGCGCCCGAAGTTGCGATCCGTCGCGCCGTACGTCAGAAGGGCGCGCACACCCAGCTCGTCACAGGCATCGGCCAAGACATCCAGTGAGCCCTCGATGAAATTCGGCGACTCGTGATGGTCAACCAACGCAGTGCAACCCGCCAACAACGACTCCGCAACGTAGTAGCGCGCCGACGCCCGCAGCGACTCGGCATCCAACGCTCGGTCCAAACGCCACCAAACGCGCTCGAGAATCTGCACGAAGTTCTCAGGCTTCTTGCTCGGAGCAGGCATCCCGAAGGGAACCAAACCGCTGTACAAGTGCGTGTGCGCGCAGGCCCATGCCGGCTTGATCTCCGCATCCGCACAAGGAATAAGCTTTGCTCCAGGGGCATCGACCTCGCCCGGTCCGAAGAAGACGATCTGATCGCCCTGCGTCAAAAGCCTGTTCCCATTCTTGTCCGGTCCCAACAAAATGCTGTTCTCGCTCATCATTCCCTCTTCTCGACGCCACCCCAAACGCCCCACGTACCACACGCAGGCACAGCTCGGTGACGCACCGTTCTTCGCCGGCCACCGAGACGCAGGGCTTCACCCCACGGCCCAACCGGATCATCTGTTCGACCACAAGTCGAGGCACCGGTCAAGCACAAGGCGATGCCCCCGATGCCCCCCTTGCCCTCTTTCTGACGAAATTTTAGAGTCATCGCGACAGACTTGGAGCGGGGCCCTTCCCTGCCACACGAGGACCCGAAATGGACATACGCGCTCGCCTCATCGAACACTTCGGGCTCTCCCCCCAGCTCGACACCACGAGCTCCGAAGCATCAACCCCAAGACTCCTGCTCAGAACCCGCAAATCAGGCGCAGCCACCCTCGAACTGGCCTTCAGCTCAGAGCCAGCTCGGGACGCCTTGCAGCTTGCGCTCGTCTGCAACGACGAAGCCCTACTCCCCAGCCGCATCCTCAGCGCCATCGCCGCCCAGCTCGAAGAGCGATGGCGCATCCAAGCCAAGCACAGCGCCGGACTCGAGCTCGAACAAGTTGTGGGAACAGGCCAAGCGCCCAATGGACAAGAAGTCCTCGACGAGGACAAACTCGACGAGGAAGCGCAACGCTTCGAAGGACTGTATCAACACCTCAGCGGCCTTCTCGACGAAATCGAAGCAGGAACCCCCCCCTTCGCCGCCCTCGCCCTCTTCGAGCAGGGCATCCCGGCCCCCCAAAGCCGCGCCAAGGCCCCGGCGGCAGAAGCTCTAGCGCAACAAGTTGGGGAAACAGGTCAAGTGCCCAATCGACAAGAAGACAGCAACAAACTCGAAAGCATCGGCCCACAACAATCAGATGATGCCGCGATTCTTGAGGGCGAGCAGTTTCGTCTCGAATACACTCCCCAGCAGCTCTGCTTGTCTTGGCTCGAGCCCATCAGCAGCGAATCGCTGGAGAAACTCCGACAACGTTGGCGACGTCGCTTCGGTATCGACGCCCAAACCCAAGGCCTTTGCCTCATCGTCGAAGCCCCGAGCGCAGCGCAGCGCTCGCTCCTTCGCCGCGACTTGGAGCTCATCCATGCGATGCTCCGCTTCTCGACACAGCTCGATGAAGTCCTTGGCCATGATCGCGAACCCGACCCACAACAACGCTACGATCTGCGCCTCTATGACCAGGGCTACGACCCTCATCGCGTCCACCAGGTCGTCTCGCTGCTCCTCTCCGTCGACGTGGTCCGGGCCGCTGAGCTCTGCGACAACACCCCCTGCACCATCCTCGTCGATGCCAACGCCGACCAGGCTTTCTCCATGCTCTCAGTGCTGCGCCGAGGAGGTGCTCGGGTCGCGCTCATCCCCCATTCGAAGTCGTCGACACCTTGACCACTTGCTGATTGCCTGAATACAACATGAAAGTGCGCTCCCAAAACACGCCTGTGCAAAGCTCCTTCAACGCTGCTCGCACCACAGGCACCCCGTAGCCAACCCCAGGAACCGCCAGCATGGCCACACTGAGCCAACTTTTCGAGACGCGCGCACTCGAGCATCCATCGAAGACCGCATGGCTGCGGCGCCACCACGCAGAGTGGGAAGACATCAGTTGGCGCGACTGGCAGAGGAGCTCTCACGCCCTCGCCCGAAGCCTCAGTGCAATGGGCTGCAGCGCTGGTGAACACATCGCCATCCTCATGAACATGCGCTATGAGTGGGCGCTCATCGACACCGCCTTAGCCCAGCTCAACGCAGTCCCCATTCACCTGCCTCAACACCTCGAAAGCCCCAAACTGTGCAGCTGCCTGCGGGAGCTACAACCCCGCTTGGCTTTCGTCAACGACCCTCGAATGCTGGCGCTGCTGCTGGAGAACACAGCGCCCCGCCCCCCGCTCGAACACATCTTCTACGTTGACGCTCAACGGCGTGACGCGGAGCACCTGATCTTACTTGAAGACGTCTGCCCATGGCCTCCCCCACCTAGCATCTCCAGCTTCGATGAACTGCTGCACCGCGCCGAGCATAGACTTCCACCTCCCAGGCTTGCTGCGAGGGTGAACGCCGAAGCAGAGCCCCACTCGCCTCCCGCAAGCGCCCCCGCTGCCATCTGCTTCAGCGCCGGGAGCTGCGGCAGTCCACAGGCCTTCGTTCTGAGCCAAGAGGGTAGTTTCGAGGCGGCACACGCCCTCGCGCGTGCCCTCGGGCTCAGCCCCACCGATCTGTGCCTCTTCCACACCAGCTCGCGGCATCCCGCTGCCCGTCAGTTCGTCCATGCGTGCATCGCCGCAGGCTGCGCCATGGTCGCCGCCGACGAGCCCGCCGACTGCCTCCAGCTCATGAGCGAGCTCTCACCAAGCTTGGCCATCATGCCTAGCCGACGTGCCGAAGCGCTGCATCGCGCGCTGCTCTCACTGGCTTGCTCCGAGTTCAGACTGCGCCCAGGCTTGCTCTCTTGGGCGCTGAACACAGCGGAGTCCAACCGCAACAGGGAGAAAATGGGCAAGAAGACAGGTGCCTTTCTCGCGCTCAAAAGGCACTTCGCGCAGCGACTCGCGCTAAGCCGCTTGCATACGCGCATCGGCAGCAAACTGGGTCGCATCATTACGCTCGGGAAAAAGCTCCACGACCAAAGCGAGCGCTTCTTCGACCTCTTCGGCATCAGCGTCCTCGAAAGCTACGGCTGCGTAGAACTTGGCGGCATCACCCACATCCAAGAAGACGCAGATTCTGGCCTGATTGCGCTGCCCCACGTCCGTCAACGGCTCTCCGAAACTGGAGAGCTGCTGTTGCACAGCGTGAGCAGAGGATTGCTGCTGTCAGCCACAGCGTCAGCCCACGATGCCGCGCCTTCGGGCTCCGAGAGCGAGCAAAGACGACACAGCAGCGCCGCTTGTCTCACCATGCGTCCTCGACACAGCTCCTCCCCATTGCGTGAAGATGGTTGGTTCCGTAGCGATGACCTGGCAGAGTTTGGCGAACACCGCCAACTCAAGTACCGCGCGCGCAGCTGCGAGAGCATCCTCATCGGGGCTGCGACTCGCATCCTCACGGCGCCACTCGAGAGAGAACTCGAGAACGACCCGCTGATTGCCTATGCTCTGATCGTCGACCACGAAGCACCCTTCCTTTCGGCGCTCCTCTTTCCTGAAGAAAGTGAGCTCCTCGATTGGTGCCGGCGCCATGATATTCAAGGCAGCCTCGAGCAGGTCTGCCTTCAGCAAGCCGTCTATGACGCCTTCGCCGAACGGATCAACGCCTTCAACGTCGCTCGCCCGTCCCTCCACGGAATACGCAAGTTTGCCCTCGTCAGCGCTCGCCCGAGCATCGAGAGTGGCGAGCTCACGGATCTGCTGGAGCTGCGGCGGGGTCTGCTCATCGAACGCCACGCCGCGCTGATCGCGTCATTTTATCACGAGAGTTTCTGAGAAACAGAAGTGGACAGGCCAAGTGCCCAATCGACAAGAACTTGGGGAGACAGGCCAAGTGCCCAAATCGACAAGAAGACGCTCAGAAGAAGGGGCCAAGGATGAGCGAGCTGCTCGTCATCATCGATCCACTCAGCCAACTCAACCCCAAGAGCGATACCGGACTTGCGCTGTGTGAAGCCGCCCATCGGCGAGGACATCGTGTGTTCGTGGCCCGCACCAAGGATCTGCTGCTCCGTGATGGCGTCGCATGGGTTCACTGCCGAGAGCTGCAGTTCTTGTCCATTGGGCGCTCGGCCTGTTCCCCCAACTTGTCAGTGACGCAGCGAGAGTGCTATCACTTCGAGCTCAACGATAGCCCACCCACCCCACGAGAGCTCAGCAGTTTCGGGGCCATCTTCATGCGTCGCGATCCGCCGATGGATCTCGACTACCTCTTTGCCACCCAAATCCTCGACCGCGCAGAGACACTCGTGCTCAACGCCCCCGAAGGGCTGAGACGATGCAACGAGAAGCTCTACGCTCTGGAGTTCTCGGAGTGGATGCCCCCCAGCTTGGTGAGCCAATGCACCGACACCCTGCGTGACTTCGTCGGGCAGCACGCAGAGGCGGTGCTCAAGTTGCTAGATGGCAAAGGCGGAGAAGCCGTGCTCATGGCACGTCGCGAAGACAGAGGCCTTCGTGCCCAGCTTGAGATGATGACCCAACGCGGACGACGCTTCGTCATGGCACAGCGCTTCGTTCCAGAGGCCTTGGAAGGCGACAAACGTCTGCTGCTGCTGGATGGCAAGCTCGAGGGCGTATTCAAGAGGGTCCCCAGTCAAGACGATTTCCGGGGCAATATCGCCGCTGGAGCCAAGGTCGTTCGGGCGAGCGCAAACGCGCGAGAGCTCGAAATCTGCCGCGCCCTTGGCCCGCGATTGGTGAGAGATGGCCTGATCTTCGTCGGTCTCGACATACTTGGCCCCTACTTGAGTGAAATCAATGTCACCAGCCCCACCGGCGTACGCCAAGTCCAGGCGCTCGATGGCATCGACATCGCATCCATGCTGATCGAATGGAGCGAGCAGCACCTGCATCGCCCGCTCCTCTGCGCGCCCAGAGGCCTCGAAGCTTGACTCACCGCCTTCTCGCCTCGGCATTGCGCCCACGCTCGTCCTGATTCACATTAGCAATGTTGACGAGCAAAGCCTCGTCGTGCCCAAGCCTTTGATGGAGTCGAGCATGCGTCCTCATCCCTTGCTCCTCGCGCTCAGCACTTGCTTCTTCGCCCTCCCCGCCCAAGCCCAAGCGCTATGGGCCACTGACATCGACCGGCCAAGCGACTTCGTCTTCGACAGCTCCATCTGCGCTCAGCCTGCACTGCTCAGCGATATCTTCAAAGACATCGGCTTCGGCATCCAGGAGGAGCTCACCCAGATGACCTCTCCCGCCATGAGCGATGACGATGAGCGGGCCTTCGGCCGCGAGCTTCACGCGTTTCTCTCGACGCAGGTCTTCACCGGGGGCTATCCTGGTGCCGAGGCCTATGTTGATGCCCTGCTCGCACAGATCACACCCTACACCACACGACGCTTGGCCTGGCGCTCCTTCGTCTACGACGATCCTACACCCAACGCCTACGCCGTTCCTGGTGGATTCGTCTACGTGTCGACCGGCCTCTTCGAAATGCTCAGTAACGAAGCACAGTTGGTCGCAGTGCTCGCCCACGAACTCGGACATCACGAGCTGCGCCACTCCATTCTCCACTTCCAATACCTCAAGACCTTGGGCGTGCTCGATCCGCTCTCCCAGCCATCCCTCGCGCAAGGTGCCCTCGAAGCCCTCGAAACCCCATTCGTCTCTCGACAAGAACGAGAAGCAGACGCTTTCGCCATCAACGTCGTCTTCGAACTCGGCTACTCCCCTCAGCAAATGGTGGCCCTGATGCTCGCCATGGATGAGGCCTTCTATGCAGACCTCGACATGGATGAGAGCAGCTTCGTCTCCTTCCTGCTCCCCGAGCTCACGAATTTGCTCGAGAGCCACCCTCGTCCCAAGACCCGCGCATGCACCATGTGGAGCGAAATCGAGCTGCGCCTGGAGGCCAACTCCGATGAGGTCTACTACGTGGGCACCCGAAACTATCAAGAAGGCATCCCACGTTCGCAAGTGGTCTACTGAACGAAGTACGCGTGAACGAAGTACGAGCCCAGCTCACGATGCGCTGAGGAGTTTCGAATGTTCGAACAACTTGGGAGAATAGGCCAAGAGCCCAATCGACAAAAACTTGGGGGAACTGGCCAAGCGCCCAATCGACAAAAACTTGGGGGAACTGGCCAAGAGCCCAATCGACAAAAAATTCGCAAGGACCTCAAGGCGTTCTGGCCATCGCTGTGCGCCGTCGGAGTGCTGCTCGGCTGCACCGTCGTCGCGCTGGGCTGTTCCGGACCAAGCCAGCAGATTGGGCGCTTCGCCAGTCTCGCCGAACAAATCCCCGCAGACACGCCCTTCGCCTTCATGAACGCCGCCGAGCCCAGCTCGCCATCACAGGCCCCCCTTCCATCGGAGCTCCCGGAGCTCTTCAGGGTGCAGTTTCAGGGTTGGCTCGGCATCGACCTCTTCGACCCCACGCAGCTCGCCGCTGCTGGCCTCGATGTCAGCGCGCCCTGGGCCATCTTCGGCGTGGGGCTGGATCCAGCCTTCATCGTCAAGGTCTCCGACCGAGAACGCCTGAACGGCTTCATGACCGAACTGGACCAACGCTCCAAGCTCGACGCAGAGCAGCACAAAATCGATGGACGGCCCGTCCTGTCACTGCGCTTTGGCACCAAACGACTGAGCATGGGGATGCGCGGCGATCACCTGGTGGGCGTCTATCACTCGGCTGAGGAGGAGCTCGAGACGCTCTTGCTCCCCCTCTTTCGCCTCGACCCGCAACAAACGCTTGCCCGCGAAGAGGACTTCACGAAGCTGCGCAGTCTCTTCGTCGACGAAGCCGAGGTCCTGGCCTTTGTCCGTATGACCCGGCTCCAGCGAACGCTGGCAGCGCGCGCAGAGGGACAGCTCCAGGCACGCTTGCGCTTCCTTCCAGAGCAGAAACACCAAAGCTTCCTCGACCGTGAACGAGCATTCCTGAACCGCTGCGCCAGCGCAGGTGAGGAACTCGCCAATCAGATGCCGCTGCTCGTGCTCAGCTCCCAGCAGGAGGTCCAGGTTGACCAGAAGGGCGTTGTCAGCGCGCAGCAATTGGTGCAGCGCGTGCTGCTGCTCACCACGCCCGAATTGAAGCAACAGCTCTCTCAGGTCTTCGAACCACAGGCTGGGCTCTTTCACGCGCTCGGTCCCGACGCGCTGCTTCGGTTCTCCTTGAGCGTCAGACTCGAAGCCCTGGCCCAGCTCGACTTCAGCGGCGCTGAGCTCCTTTCATGCCCCGACCTCGCCGCATTCTCAGGCGCACGCGCAGTGTTGTCGCAGCAGATCGCCAAGACAGACCTGAGACAGGTCTTCAATGGTCCCATCGAAGCAGCCCTCTACGCCTTCGATCTCAACATTCCCATGCTCTCCAAGCGAAGCGGCGTTCTGCTGCTACCCTCTGAGCAAGCGCAGACCTT
>JAVFAO010000299.1:0-8801 GCA_034002465.1 Myxococcota bacterium | reverse complement strand
ACCGACCTCTCGACAGCGACAATTGTCGCCCGGCTTCCCTGGCGGGCACCCTTCGGGCTTGCTTCGCAGCGACTCTCCGCCTCCTGGCTCCGAGTTCCTCCGGAATGTCGAGAGGATGCGTGCCCTTCGCTCACTTTTGCTCACTTTCTCTGGCGCTTTCGACCCAGGATGCGCATGCTGCAACCAGGATGCTGCTCAGGTCGCCAAAAGAGCATCACATTTTTTCAACTAAGCCAATGAAACCATGGAGAAAAAATCGCATCCGTGAAGACCTCGTCGAAATCCCCGCAGGTCAGCTCCGTGCAGGCCAAGCCAGTCTACCCTGTCCTCAATAGAGCCATTTTTTCCTACAGGAAAAATTGGGCTAGCCGCTACGGCAGCGCCGAATTCCTGCCGATGACGATGTCAGAGGTCGAGGCCCTGGGCTGGGGCGAATGTGATGTCGTGCTGGTGAGTGGAGATGCGTATGTCGACCACCCAAGCTTTGGGACCGCCATGATTGGCCGCCTCCTCGAAGCGCAGGGCTTTCGCGTGGCCATCTTGGCCCAACCCCGCTGGCACGACGCCGAGGACTTCCGCCGCTTCGGCCGGCCTCGCTTGTACTTCGGCATCACCGCCGGCAACATGGACTCAATGGTCAACCATTACACGGCCGACCGAAAGCCGCGCTCGCAGGACGCCTACTCCCCAGACGGCCGAGCACAACTGCGACCCGATCGCGCCACGCTGGTCTATGCCCAACGCTGCCGGGAGGCCTACCCCGAGGTGCCCATCGTGCTGGGCGGTGTGGAGGCCAGTCTGCGGCGCTTCGCGCATTACGACTACTGGTCTGACAAGGTGCGGCGCTCCCTGCTCCTCGACGCCAAGGCAGACCTCCTGCTCTACGGCAACGCCGAGCGCGCCCTGGTGGAGCTCACCCATGGCCTCGCCAAGGGTGCTCCCATCCACAGCTTCTTCTCCCTGCGCGGTGTGGCCAGCCTCCGCCCCGTCTCGGTCTCCAACGAGGCGAAGCAAGCGGTCGACCCCGAGCCTGTCACGCTGCCCAGCTTCGAAGAGGTGCAGCGCGACAAGCGAGCCTTCGCAGTCGCCACGCGGCTGCAGTACCTCGAGTCCAACTGGAGAAACGCTCGCCCGCTCGTTCAGCGTCACGGCGACCGTGAGCTTCTGGTGACGCCTCCCCCGCAACCGCTGAGCAGCCAAGAATTCGATGCAGTATACGAGCTCCCCTATGCCATGCGGCCGCACCCGAGCTATGCCCCCGAGCGTATTCCCGCGTACGAGACGACGCGGTTTTCCGTCGTCATCAGTCGAGGGTGTTTTGGGGGCTGCTCTTTTTGCGCCCTGGCACTGCACGAGGGGCGCAGTATTCAGAGTCGCAGCAGCGCCTCAGTGCTCTCTGAGATCGATCGCATGGTGGCAAGGGCACCAGGCTTTTCTGGTGTGGTCTCCGATCTGGGTGGGCCTACCGCGAACAGCTTTGGAATGTACTGCGGTAGCGACAAGGCGGGCACGGCTTGCCGTCGTCTCTCCTGCTTGTTTCCGAATATTTGCAAGCATCTTCGAACGGACCACGGAGCGCTCATCGCGCTCTATCGCGCCGCGCGCAGCCGGCCTGGAGTGCGCAAGGTCTTGATCGGGTCGGGCATACGCCATGATGTGGCGTTGCGCTCTCCAGAATACATCGATGAGTTGGTGCAACATCATGTTGGAGGTTATCTCAAGCTTGCGCCGGAGCACACTGAGTCAGCGGTGCTGGATGCGATGATGAAGCCTGAGATCGGGCTTTTCGAGCGCTTCTGCGAACGATTCGACGCGTCGAGCCAGCGCGCAGGAAAACGACAGTACGTGATCCCCTACCTGATCGCGGCACACCCAGGCTGCCGTGATGAAGACATGCTGCAGACGGCCTTGTGGCTCAAGCGACGTGGGCTCTTCGTCGACCAAGTGCAGACCTTTCTGCCCGCGCCAGGCGCACTGGCGACAGCCATGTACTACACCGGCCTGGATCCACGCAGCAGCGAGCTACCGCCCATCGAGGTTCCACGAGGGGCTCGGCAACGTCGACTGCAGAAAGCCTTTCTGCGCTACCATGATGCCAACAATTGGCCACTGCTGCGCGAAGCCTTGTTGCGCTGGGGACGAGCAGAGCTGATCGGTGCAGCCAAACGCCAGCTCGTACCGCGTTGGCAACCGAAGGGAACTGGGTCTCCCAAGGCGAGATAGCTGACGCCACTTCGGCTATCCCTGCGCCCACCAGAGGACTTCCACATGCCCTTGACGGGGCTCGGGTTCCCCTCCTCTGGTTCCTCATTCCTCGTTCCTTGTTCCTCCACGTCAGCCAGCAGCCTTCTTCCGATCGAGCACGAGCCCTGCGGCAAAGAGCACGCCGATGACCGCAAAGAAGCCAATCCGCCTCCACGGAAGCTGTCCTTCCGCTTGTCCAGCCGCGTATTCCAATGCCTTCTCAAAAGGCTCTGCCCCCCGCGCCTTGTCGAAGCCCACGATCTGCACATCGCCAATCCAGACCGTTGGCAAGCCTTTGAAGCCGGCCTTCTCCAAGCGCTCGATTTGTTCGTCAATGGCAGCAGCGGTCTCAGCATCACTGAGGCAGGCTTCGAGTTGCTTCATGTCGACACCGACGTCGCGCGCGGCTGCCAAGTAGTCCGCCGCCTCGAAAGCCGGACCGAAGAAGAGCAGCTTATTGAGTTCGTTTCCCTTCTGCTGCTGCTCGGCGCAGTGGTGCACCGCAGCGGCGTCGAAATCGCCATGCAAAGGGATGATGACACTGACGTAGTGGATCCGCTCGCCATAGGGCTGCATGGCTTTCTCGAGCACGGGGTGCAACGCTCTGCAATACGGACACGTGTAGGAAGCATATGAAATCACATTGATTTTTCCATCCACCCAGAGCTCTCGGATGCCGGGAGGTGCGGTGTTGGTGTTCATCCACAACGGTGGCAACGCCACGGCCAAGAGGAAGAGCGCCGCGGAGCTGAGCAAAGGCAGGTCGATGGGAGCGCGAGCAGGCGTCTCTTGTCGCAACAAAAAGATGGCCGCGACCGCTGCGACCACACCAGCGCTGTCCACACCCATGCAGACCCAACAAAAGGCATCGATCCACCAGGCTTGCATGATGATGAAGGCGAGCGCGCCAAGCCCTGCGAGCAGCGCAAAGAGCGCGGCAATGCGCCGAGCGCGGGGACGACGCAGCAGACTGAGACCGAAGATCAGTGCGTAACTCAGCAGCCCGAGCGCAGGTAGGTACGCACCAATGGCACGCCCAATCTCCGACTGCGCCACGACGTCGCAGCCTTCGCCGGGCGCGCAGAAGGTCATCGCAGGAGCCCAAGCATCAACGGCCGAAGCCGAGCTGAAGGCGAGCGCAAGCAAGGCGCTCAGCCGCAAGAGAAGGAGAAACACGGAATGGGTCGGTGAGATGGAGGTCGATGACATGCTCAGAAATCTCTCTGCGCTTGGGCGGGGTCTTTTGCTGTTCCCCGCAGCTACGCGCCGTTATAGCATGCACCTGGACAGCAGGCGACGCAGCGTCGCTGGAGAGACTTTGCTTCGTCGCGACGCAATAGCGAGCGGGGTCGGTGCCCGAGAGCGAACAAAACGAGGGGGAGAGCGAGGATGAAGAGTGCACCCAGAACGCGGCTCCATGGATGGCTAGGGCTCTTTGCTGCCACAGCGCTCAGTGCTTGTAGCCACACCCCAGCTCCGACCGAACTGCGGACCTTGTCGACAGTGGAGAATGGCACCATGGTTGAGAGCATGGAATCGAGCGAGACAGAGATGGTCGAGCGGCTGCTTCGAAGCTTTGGGGACGAGCACGCCGAGCGCTTGAAAACGGGTATTGCTCAGGTGCGACGCGTCTGGACTGAAGCCGACGGCGATCAGGCTGCCTTTGAGGCCTTCGTGCGCGAATACTTCATCACCGACGAGAAGCTGCTTGCCGAGACGCTGCAGCGTTTTGACCGCAACCTCGAAGCAATCAGTGGACATCGGGTCGCGCTCGGGCGGACCTTGCGCGAGCCAGTCGACCTCAGTATGGGAGGGCTACTCCCCATCGACAGCATGTTCTTCGCCTTCGATCCATTCGACCACGCCATGGAAGATGCCTTCGCGAGCAAATGGGCTTTCGTCGCGCTGCTCAACTTCGAGCAGCTCTCGGTCGAGCAACTCGAAGCCGCTCAGCGCTCTCGCGAGACTTGGGCAGCGTCTCGCCTGGCCTCAGCTTTCGCTCTTCGCGTGCCAGGTGAGGTCAAGCGCCGTGCGACTGCAGCCTATGCTGCAGCGGAAGAATACATTGCCAGCTACAACATCCACCTCGACCAGATCTGGCTCGCAGACCAGCAGGTGTTTCCACAAGGCAAAGCGTTGATCTCCCACTGGGGGCTTCGCGATGAGCTCAAGGCCCACTATTCCAGCGGCGCCGAAGCGGTGGAATCTCAGCGCATCATCTATGAGATCATGCTGCGCATCATCCGCCAAGAGATCCCCGCCGAGGTCATCGACTCTGCGGAGCACCGCTGGGATCCGCTGCAAAACCTCGTCGATGGCCGCGCGTCGAATGGACCAGAAGAGGATCTGCGCTACGCTCGGCTGCTCGATGTCTTCCATGCAGAGCAAGAGATTGACAAGTACTCCCCTGCTTTCCCCAGCTTGATGAGCCGCCGCTTCGAGTACGAACGCGAGATTCCCATGGAGGAGCAGCGCGCCATCCTGGAGTCGGTGGTCTCATCTCCGGTGGCAATCGAGGTCGGCAAGCTCATCGAGGCCCGGCTCGGGCGTCCGCTGCAGCCCTTCGACATTTGGTACGCAGGCTTCAAAGGCGGAAAAGGCCGTTTCGCTGAGGAGGAACTCTCCGCCAAGACCCGCGCCCTCTACCCCGACGCAGCGGCCTTCGAAAACGCGCTGCCAGCGATCTTTTCACGGATGGGCTTTTCAGAGACAAGCATCGAGCTCTTGTCTTCCCACATTGCCGTCGATGCAGCGCGGGGTTCGGGACACGCGATGGGAGCCGGGATGCGGGGTGATCGGGCTCACCTCCGAACCCGTGTCGCCGCTGACGGTATGGACTACAAAGGCTACAACATCGCCATGCACGAGCTCGGACACAACGTCGAACAGGTCTTCTCACTCGAACGCCTTGACTGGTTCCTGCTCTCTGGCGTTCCCAACACGGCCTTCACCGAGGCCTTCGCCTTTGTGTTCCAGGCACGTGACTTGGATGTACTCGGTATCGCTCAGCCCGAAGCCTCCGAAGTCGAGCGCGAACAGGCGATGGAACACCTCGCGATGTTCTGGAGCACCTATGAGATTGCTGGCGTTGCTCTCCTCGATATCGCCGTCTGGGAATACATGTACGCTCACCCTGAGCTCACCCCATCTCAACTTCGCGAGGCCACCATCGCGCTCGCCACACAGCTCTGGAACCGCTACTATGCCCCGGTTTTCGGTGTCAGCGATTCTCCCATCCTCGCCATCTACAGCCACATGATTGCTTATGGATTGTATCTCCCAGACTACCCACTGGGTCACATCATTCAGCACCAGCTCGAAGACTACCTGCTCGGCAAATCACTCGCCGAGGAGATGGAGCGCATGTGTCGCCAAGGCCGTCTGACCCCGAACGCCTGGATGCAAGGAGCGGTGGGCGCGCCGCTCAGCGCCGAGCCACTTCTCAGGGCGAGCGAAGCTGCGCTACAGACGCTAGCTAGCACTGAGCTCGCTCGCTCCAAGACTGCTCAGTAGCCAAGCTTGGTCGCTCACTTGCCAGTGACAGAATCGACAGTGAGCGAACGACACGCCATCCCGCGGGTCATCGAGCGAGGTCGATGCCCGAGAGCGAACGAAGGCGAACGAAGGCGAACACTCTCGCTTGCGGAGCTCGGGCCTGTCGACAGGGCAGCCGATGGCTCCCCTTCCCCACTTGACTCATTTGACTCATTTTGCTGCCTAGCCCACGCACAACCTTGCTGCTATGCTCCAACTCGCGCTGAGAGCCTCGCAAGACTCCGCTTTCAGCTCGATGGTGCTGAAAGCGAGCGAAGCGAGGCACGAGCAGCGCTGCGAGGGTCTCGCGAGAGCGAGCGGAGTCTTGATGTGCTTGTTTCGTGAAGTGCGTCGTCGGCTCGAACGAGGACGTCGCACCTTGCCTTTTGGTCTGACTTGCCATTGCGCGCGCAGCTCGAAGAACTCGGGGGAACAGGCCAAGTGCCCAATCAACAAGAATCCGCGCATGGCCACCTCGCTCAGCCCCGAGTTTGACGCGGGCAGTTCCATTTGCGACAGCGATGGTGACGACCCAATAGGAGCTCAGGATGAACGTGCGCACGCCAGCAGTGCTACTTTTTCTCACACTCGTCCTCGGACTGGCCGGCTGTAAGTCGAGCTTGGGCACGGAAGACAAGCCGATCCGCATCTATGTGGTGCCGTCGGAGCTGAGTGCATCGACCCGGCAAGCCGGACAGAAGCTCGTCGACCACCTCAACAAGGAGACGGGGCTTCACTACTCGATCCACTTCCCTGATCGCTACATCGATGTCGTCGTCGCCTTGGGCGACAAGAAGGCCGACATCGCTTTCATGAATAATATGAGCTATTTGCTTGCCAATGAGCGCTTTGGCGCCGAAGCCGCCCTGGCGGTCGAACGGGCCTCGCGCAACGCCTACTCAGGCATGATCGTCGTGCGTGCCGACAGCGGCATCGAGAAGCTCGAAGACCTCGAGGACAAGCGCATCGCCATCGTTGATGTGTATTCAGTTTCTGGATACATCATGCCCGCGTTGATGCTCAGCCGAGCCGGAATCCAGGCACGCGAAACCATCACCGCTGGTAACCACGCCGACGCGCTTCGGGCGGTCTACGACGGCAAGGCTGACGCTGCGTTCTCGTTCCACGAGCCGCCCATCGACGGCAAGTCGCACGACGCACGCAACCTCCTCGGTGCCGAGCACCCTGACGTCATGGAGGTGCTCGAGGTGCTGGCGCTGACCGAAACCATCCCCAACGAGCCGGTGGTTTTCCGCAAGGGTCTGCCCCCAGAAATGAGGAAGAAGACCTTGGCTGCCCTGCTGAGCTTCGTCGAAAGCCCAGAGGGCAAAGAGGTTTTTCGCGCCTTCCACGAAATCGGTGGTTTCATCGAAGTCGACGACAGCCACTACGACAGCGTGCGCGATGCGCTCTCGGGACTGGGAAAGAAACTCGACGAAATGGTGCCGGGCGGTGGAATCCTCGAGGTCAAACACGTGCAGGAGCCCATGCCGCCTCTGGGAAACTGAGCTACACCGAATCGAAGAGCACCACATCGCACATCAGATTGCCGTGACGATTGCCGTCCGTTCCCCGGGCCCAGCCTTGCTCGCCAAAGGTTGCCACTCCAATGAAAGGGGCCTCCTGGACGCTCACTCGGAACTCTTCGACCACCGCGTCGATACGCGACTCGATGGCCCCGACGCAACCCCCACAGTAGATGAGAATGCCGCCGCTCAGTGGTCGACTGGTCTGTGCCCGTGGTGTCAGGGCTTGGCGCACCACCATGCTGGTTCGTTTGACCAAGGCCTCCTCAGAACCACGCATCAAGAAGAGCTCCTCGCCCTCAGAGAACTCACTGAACATCTCCAACCCATTCTCAGGACCTGAGACAAAGGCAGGATGTGAGAGCAGGTGGATGGGCACACCCAACACCTTCTTGATGATCCTGCCCACGGGGTAGAGGCTCGTCTCCCCCAAGATGGGCGCACGTTTCCCAAGGGCCTCCCGAATCGAACCGTTGCTCCACTCGTTGTAGACCTCCGCCGCTGGACGCCCATCGATTTCCTCGACCAGACGCCCTCTGGCGCGGGTCACCACTCCGGCATGGCGCGTCGCCAGGTAGCCTCCCAGCAACTCGCCGTAGACCTTCTTTTTCGAGCGAAAACCAGCGAGCACATAGCCGTTGGCGTGAGCGCCATGGATATCGAAGACGCGCCAACGACCACTGAGGTCGTCATCTGCTGCGCTGCCGCCAAAAATGGGAACCGTCGACGAGAACACCGGATCAATGGCCTTGATCACCGTCTCTTCGGCTCCAGGTGTCGCGTGCAACAGCAAGACGTCAGGTCGAGGCATCGCTTTGGAAAGCGCACGCGCTCCAAACTGCACCTCATCGAAGACATCACGCTCCGTCTCACCGGCTTCGACCACCATCTCGACTTGGTCCTCAGCTTCCCCGACCAGGGCAAAGGCACCGCGTGCAAAGCCGGACGGCGTGAAAACCCCATGAAACGAGCTGCAGCCGACCAGGGGAATCTCCCCCCAACGCTCACGAAAACGACCAATGATGCCATCGATGTCGACCTCCACCGTACAGTACAAGACCACCCAGCTTGGCGCCTGCTGCAATGACAGAATTCGATCGACCGTATCCACGCGCATGCCGAAACCTCCAAATGTCCAAAGAAAGCAAGTGCTCTGGCAGACCGCAATCAACCCAGTCTGCACACTCGTTTGTCGTCGATACAACAGCGTTGCAGCTTTTCCATTCCGTTGCCCACGAGCATTGCCCTGGGGTTTTCGACGAAAACGACGGCCCGAAGCATGAGGGCAACGAGGCAATCGAAGCGGCCGCAATCTTTCGAGCCCGGTGTGTCGACTGCGTTGACGATTGGCCAAGCAGATCGTAGAGATCTCTGCCAGGCTCGGGCCGTTGGAGGTTAGCCATGTCGTGTCCAGATTTGCCGCTGTTTCAACGCTGGCCGCAGCTCTGCCAACGCATCCCCACGCACCCCATCGGGCTCTGGCCTAGCCCAGTCACG
>JAVFAO010000298.1:0-8807 GCA_034002465.1 Myxococcota bacterium | reverse complement strand
CACACGCAGGTGCGCCCCTACAAGTCAATATTGCGCATTCCTTTCAAGGGCGCACACGCAGGTGCGCCCCTACAAGTCAATATTGCGCATTCCTTTCAAGCGCTTACATGTGATGCGCATCACGTGAGCAAAGGGCTCGCCCTTTGGAATCCATCAATGCGGGACAAGGGGCAACCGGCATTGGCTTGAGCGCGCTCGTGGACCTCATTCCTCGTTCCTCGTTCCTCGCTCCTCGTTCAGGGGCCACAATCGGCCGGGCAGAGGGCTGGATTGGCCCGCTCGCGCTCATCGCACACACCGTCCCCACAGGGTTTGGTGGACCAGCCAAGCTTACAGCTTCCCTTGCCGTCAGCCGTTCGAGGCCGCATCCCATCAAGCTGCTCCTGAATGGACAGCGAGCGCTCACGGGCAAAGGGCAATAAGCCAATGATGGTCTGGTGGGGATCGCGCACGTCTTCGACGATGGAGCGTTCGAAGGCTTCGAAGGAGAAGAGCAGCTTCGGATCCTCGCGCACATACGGAGAGATCAACGCGAAGACCTCGCTTATCCAGCTCTCGAGCAGCGTCTCGTCGAGATAGGTCTGCGCCGCAGCTTCCAGCAGCGCATGGTAGCGCTCGAGATATGCTGGCTGGGCAAGCAAAACGTCGAGCAACGGCAGTTCGGAAAGTGGCGCGCAAGTCGGTTCATCAATGAGCAGGTCGATGAGCTGTTGTCGCTGACAGTTGCAGGTGAAGTTGCCGAAGGCCTCGTTCAGGTCCCAGAGCAGGATGGTGAAGCGGCCATCTTGCTCGTAGAGGTAGTAGTTGTGACCAGGTCCAAGGTAGCTGTCGAGGTTGACGAGCAAGGTGTTGAAGGCGAGGTAGCCAAGGGCAGCGTCGATATCGAGGCTGCGCTCGAGCAGCGCAAGGTCAGCCGCGTCAAGGGCGCTGAGCAAGGTGAGCAGCGCCGAGTGCTCGTCGTCTCTGGACTCGAAGCCGATGGAGGCCTCATAGGCGGCGTAGTCGCTGCCCATCCAGCTCAGTTTTCCTGCCGGGGGTTCGGGTTTGTAGAGTTGCCCGTCGTTGTCAACGAAGTGCTGAGCGAGGAAGCTCTTGTCGAGGTCCTCGACGGCGAGGTAGAGCCCGTAGAGCTCGCCATTGACCCAGAGCTCGACGTAGCTGCGCCTTGGCACGATGAGACCAAGGGACTCTGCGATACGGTAGGCGAGGAATTCGCGCATCAGGGAGGGGTCGCGGAACTGATTGTTGAAATTGAGCTTCTTGAGGCCGTTGAGGGTCTGTTCGGGGAGCGTTCGGTTGAGGTCGACCTTGAAGCTGAAGCGGGTGCTGCCCATCTGGACGACGGTCCTGAGGCTGGAGTTCCCTTTGACGCGAATCTGGACGTCGTCGAGGCGGTATCCGTCGTAGATGATGGCGCCGTGGTGGTAGGTCTCGGCGAGAGGCTCAGCGAGAATTTGGGCGAGGCCGTCGTCGTAGAGCTCGAGCTCGACCTTGCTGACCTTCGTCTGGTCGAAGAGGCTGGGAGGGTCCTGCCACGCTCGGTTGCGCGAGGACCGGGTGGGTTGCAGGGTCTGGGTGTTGTCGGCGCCATCGGGGAGCCGGCCGAAGGCTGCCAAGTCTGGGGCGTCGCCGTCATTCCAGGCGAGCTGGTCGTGGAGCTTGCCATCGAGGCTGAGGGTGAGGTTGTCGGTGGCGCCGAGCTTGAAGGGAAGCTGCTCTGGTGTGGCGTCGCTTCCGACGGCCTCGATGACGAAGAACGCACCTGGCTCGAGCAGGACTGGGGGTAACTGCTGTGGCTGATGCTCGGGATCGCTGTCTACGAGGTGGCAGCGGTCGAGGGAGACGCTGCTGCTGCCTGCGTTATAGAGCTCGACCCAGTCGTTTCCCGAGCCGGGTTTGGCGACGATCTCGTTGATGCGCAGGCTGACGTACTCGGGACTTTGCTCCGCGGCGTCGACCTGTTCGGGGGCATCATCGCAAGCGAGGAGCCAGCTGGCGGTGGCGAGCAGAGCAAGGGGTAGGCCAAGGCGATGCATGTCTCCTCCGAAGGTCCAAGCTTCCGCACTTCTTGTCGATTGGGCACTTGGCCAGTCTCCCCGAGTTCAATGTAGCGCTTGGATGCAATCCAAAGCGAGCGAAGGGGACTCCATCCTCGCGCGTCATCGAGCGAGGTCGGTACTCGAGCGCGGCCGAATGCGAAGCTGCTCGCTGAATGTGAGAGGCCCCTGGTTGCGGAATGGTTGACGCGGGGGGGCACAAAAAGCAGCGACAAGCAGCCTTTTCCCACGGTCGCAGCGGCACGGCGAAGTCCAGCTGCGTCAGCGTCGTTGACTCTGGCCCCTCTAGGCGTCGTAGTAGAGCTCGATCTCTAGGGGGTGGGGTCGACGGCGCATGGGGGTGACATCGGTGCGCATCTTGTAGTCGACCCAGGCGTCGACGAAGTCTGCTGGGAAGACCTCACCGAGGCGCAGGAAGGCGTGGTCGTCTTGCAGGGCTTTGAGCGCCTCTTCGAGAGAGGCCGGAAGATCGCCGAGCTTGGCGCGGACCTGCTCAGACTCTCGGCAGATGTCGACGTCGAAGGGGCCGAAGCCAGCGGCAGTGGGGTCGATTTCCTTCTGGATGCCGTCGATGCCAGCGAGGAGCTGTGCAGCCATGGCGATGTAGGGGTTGCAGGTGGCGTCGGGCGGTCGCAACTCGAAGCGCTTCTCCTCCGGGTCTCTGGCATAACTTGGGATACGGATGGCGGCGGAGCGATTGGCGAGTCCAAAGAAGCGCTTGGTGGGGGCTTCGAAACCTGGGACGAGTCGTCGATAGCTGTTGGTGCTGGGGTTGGTGATGGCGCAGAGCGCAGGAGCGTGGGTGAGGAGACCGCCGATGTAGTGCAGTGCGGTGCGCGAGAGCTGGGCGTAGCCGTCCTGGTCGAAGAAGAGGGGTTGCGGCCCCTGGAAGAGCATCTGGTGGAAGTGCATGCCGCTGCCGGCTTCATTGGCGAGGGGTTTTGGCATGAAGGTGGCGGTCTTTCCCATCTCGCGGGCGGTCATTTTGACCAGGTACTTGACGTTCATGACCGCGTCGGCAGCAGCCAGCATGGGCAGGAAATCGATCTCGATTTCGCACTGCCCGGCGCCACCGACCTCGTGGTGATGGTACTTGACGGGGATGCCACAGGCCTCGATGTTGAGCACCGCGCGGGTTCTCAGGTCATGGAGGGCGTCAAGCGGCGGCATCACATGGTATCCGCCTTGATAGCGAATACGGCCAGCGAGGTGTTGTTTGTCTTCCTCACCCGTTTTCCAGTGGGCCTCACAGGCGTCGATGATGTAGCTGGAGCGATTGTTGGTGTTGGTGGAGCTGACGTGATCGAAGACGTAGAATTCGAACTCTGGCCCCCACTCGCTACGTTCGGCCAGGCCCGAGCTCTGCAGGTAGGCCTCGGCGCGCTGGGCGATGCCGCGCGGATCGCGATCGAAGGGCTGGCCGCTGTGGGCCTCTCGAATGGCACAGAGCAGTGCCAGGGTTGGCTCCTCGAAGAAGGGATCGAGAAACGCGGTATCGGCCAGGGGGGTGAGCAC
Organism: Myxococcota bacterium; assembly: GCA_034002465.1. Lineage (GTDB taxonomy): Bacteria > Myxococcota_A > Bradymonadia > UBA4248 > JAVFAO01 > JAVFAO01. Next base: position 5,235 of record JAVFAO010000298.1, on the reverse strand, counting down.
CATGTCCCCTCCTTCGACGCGCTTGAACGCGCCCACGCTGGAAGCATCGAAGGCCACACCGTGGGTGAAGGTCTTCTCACTCAGCGCAGAGACCGGGAGCGTGATGTGATGCAAAGCGCCCACCAAATCGGTGAAGCGCAGATCGAGCATTTTCACACCCCGACGATCAATCATCTGCCGAACACGTTCCAGTTCGCCACTCATCGAGCCTCCTGTTCTGTCCCAGCGACAGCAAGTCCGCAAAAAAAAGGACACGCGGCAACGCGAGCCCTCCAGCTTTGTTGCGCGCCATCCGTGGCGCGCACCCTTCGGGCTGCCTTCGCAGCGAGTCTCCGCCTCCTGGCTACGACTTCTTGTTGATTGGGCGCTTGGCCTGTTCCCCCAAGTTCTTGTTGGTGAGAGATGCGTTTCCAAATATTCTCGAGCGCTTTTCAAGAAGCTCAGGCCTTCGCAGCGGGTCTCCGCCTCCTGGCTGCGACTTCTTGGCATTCGTTCGCTCTCGTTCCCGAGCTGTTTCCAACGGGAGCAGCGCCAAGCCGCTCCGCAGCACCGATCGTCAAGGCGACAGCATAGCGCTGTGGCACTTGGGTCTCAAGGGCGCTCGACGCCTTTCGCACGTACCTTGGTCGAATCGTCGACAAAGCTGTGGGAGGAACCCCACACCGCCTGTCGCTCCCTCGCATCTCGCACTGTCTTCGCGCTCGCCGGGCACGCACTCGGGCGAGCCCCGCTCAGACCGCGACGCGATCTACGACGCGACGGCTTGCGCCGACGCTGAGGCTGGACTAGAAGCATCGTCCGATAGCTCGTGTCCACGAGCAGCTCGTCCTCAAACCAAGGAGATGTCATGAGCCTCGATAGCGAACAGCGTCGCAAACTGGAAGCGCTTGGCAATGCACGCGTCATTCGCCTCGTCGAAGAGGCCATCGCGCTCTGCAAGCCCGATCGGGTCAGCGTTGTGAGCGATTCACCCGAGGACCTCGCCAGCGTACGTGCCAAGGCCATCGCCTTTGGTGAAGAGACCCCGTTGCGTATTCCGGGACACACGATCCATTTCGACAGTGCGCTCGATCAAGCACGAGACAAAGCGCACACCGCGCTCCTGCTGAGCGAGCCGGTCGACTTTGGCTTCGAAACCGAGATTATGGAGCGTGCGCCAGCGATTGAGGAGATCACCGCCATCTTCGACGGGGCAATGAAGGGCCACGAGATGTTCGTGCGTTTCTTCTGCTTGGGCCCCACTGAGTCGCCCTTCGCTCTGCGTGCCTTGCAGATCACTGACTCGGCCTACGTCGCCCACAGCGAAGATCTGCTCTACCGCCAAGGCTATGAGGAGTTCCGACGTCAAGGTGCGTCGGAGGACTTCTTCTACTTCCTTCACTCGTCGGGCGAGCTCGAGAACGCGGTCACCAAAGACGTGAGCAAGCGCCGGGTCTACGTCGACATCGAGCATGGGCAGGTGCTGTCGGTCAACACCCAGTACGCCGGCAACACGGTCGGCCTCAAGAAGCTCGCCTTTCGCCTCGCCATTCGCCGTGCCCACCGCGAAGGGTGGCTGGCGGAGCACATGTTCCTGATGGGGGTACACGGCAAGCCTGGCCGCGTGACCTACTTCGCCGGGGCCTTCCCGAGCGCTTGTGGGAAGACCAGCACGGCCATGATCCCTGGCCAAACGATGGTTGGCGACGATCTCATCTACCTGCGCGAAATCGACGGTTTGCCGCGCGCAGTCAACGTGGAGAGCGGAGTCTTCGGGATCATCCAGGACGTCAATCCCGAGGACGATCCGGCGATCTACGAGGCGCTCACGACTGAAGGGGAGGTCATCTTCTCCAACGTCCTCGTCAGCGAGCAGAAGCCCTATTGGCTCGGAATGAAGCAGGACTACCCGCCCCAGGGCATCAACCACCAAGGCGAGTGGCATCCGGGCAAGCTCGACGCCAAGGGCAAGCCGGTGGACGTGTCCCACAAGAATGCGCGCTACACCATCTCCATCGCCACCCTACCCAACCGCGACCCCGCCTTGCATGAGCCCATGGGTGTGGTCTTGCCCGCCATCATTTACGGAGGGCGTGATTCGGACACCTCTGTCCCCATCGTTCAGGCCTCGAGCTGGGCGCACGGCGTGCTCTTGGGGGCCACGGTCGAGTCCGAGACCACCGCAGCCGCGCTGGGAAAAGAAGGGGTGCGGGTGCACAACCCCTTTGCCAACCTCGATTTCATGTCGGTCCCACTGGCCGAGTATACGGCTGCGCACTTCTCCTTCGCCCAGCGCTTGAAGCAGGTGCCCGAGGTCTTCGGCACCAACTACTTCCTCAAGAGCGAGGACGGGCGCTTCCTCAATCACAAGCTCGACAAGAAAGTCTGGATCCTCTGGGCCGAAGCGCGGGTCAACGGCGAGGTCGATGCCATCCAGACGCCGGTGGGCTGGATCCCTCGCTACGAGGATCTGGCGTCGCTGTTCAAGTCCGCCCTCGACAAGGAATACAGCCGCGAGGCATACCGCGAGCAGTTCCGCGTGCGCATCGAGAAATACATCGAGAAGATGGAGAGGATGAAGGCAGCCTTCTCCAAGATCGCCATGCCCGAGGCGTTCACCGCCGAGCTCGAAGCCCAAGCGCAGCGCCTCTATGCGGCCCGCACGCAGTGGGCTTGCTCCAGCGTCGATCCTGAGCGCTTCGACGCGGAGTAGTCAGCGAGCTGCCGCGTGAGCAGCACTGCATCGCCTGAGTACGCCAACACCTTTGGGGGAAGAGGCCAAGCGCCCAATCGACAAGAAGAACATGAAATCGATGGGATTTCCAAAGGCATCGCTGTTGCTCGGGCGAGGGCAGAGCCCACTTCGCAGGGGCCCCGTGGCCTTGGCGTCCCGTCTCAAGTGGATGGAGAGAAACATGAGCAGGCTGCCTGTTCTCCTCGTGCTCGTCGTCGTGGGACTGGTGCTGGCCGGCAGCGCCTGTGAGGCCTCCAAGGAACAACCTGCTGGCGATGAACCGCCTCCGCCCCCGTCAACCAAGACCTGCGCCAAGCTCTTTGGGCAGACCCAGCTCTGCTGTCCCGCTGGCAGCAAGTCGAGCATGCCCGCGAAGCTGCGCGCCGACCCCATTGCGGGCTTTGAGCTCGAGGCCTGGTGTCAGGGCAAAGACGGCGACAGCTACCCCAGCGTCGAATTCCCAGACGCCTTCGTCTTCTCTTGCCCCGTGGGAGCGCTCCCTGCCACCACGAATTGGTCCGAAGAAGGGACCAGCGGCATCGAGCTGCATTGCCTTCAGGGGGAGACGCCGCAGGGTCCATACCTTCGCTTCTGGCCGAGTGGTCCTCGCTTCGAGACAGGCACCTACTCCAAGGCGGGGGTGCGCGAGGGAAGCATCACCCGATGGCATGAAAACGGGAAGCAGTCGGCACAAGGAGAATACGCCGAGCAGCAACGCGAAGGCGTCTGGACCTTCTACGACGAGGAGGGCAACCGCATCCGTGAGGATCACTACCGCGCAGGCAAACGCCATGGCCGAGCGCTCGCATGGTGGAAGAACGGTCAACCACGCTACGAAATGGATATGCACGAGGACGTCATCCACGGCCAGTGGACCGAGTTCTGGTTCAACGGCAACAAGAAACAGGACTGCCTGCGAGACATGGGCTCTTCCAAAGGTGTCTACAGCTCTTGGTGGGAGAACGGTCAGATGGCAGCGCGTGGCGAGCGGCGCGGCAAGAGCGGGTGCGGCACCTGGGAATGCTGGAACGCCGACGGCTCGCCGACGTCCTGCTTCGCCGCGAGCGACAAACCTGGCGAGGCCTATACGGGATGCAAGAGCACCCCGAGCGGCGCCTCCTGTCCCAAGTGCAAAGACTGAGTAGCAATGAGCGCCTCGCCTCCGCGTCCGCCCAAAGCTCCGAGAGCTCGTCGACCAAGCCCGCCAGAGACGCCCCTTCGCTGTGCCAAGGACATCGTCGAGGCGGGACGTCGCTTGGCGCTGCTCGTCGCGCGGCGCGAGGGGATCCGGCCACAGGAGGCGCGCGCGGCGCTCGGGGAGCTCAGCGTGACCCTGACCCTCCCGCTCGGGGAGGCGTCGCAGGAGCTTCTCGAGGAGAGCGCCTCGCAGCTCGCGCGCGAGCTCGAGGGGCGCATCGCGGAGATGCTGCGCGCGGCTCACGCATTTCGACAGGGGCGTGTCTATTGTTTTCTGTGCGAGAGCAGTGAGTGTCGGCACGCCACCCCTGAGCAGCGCGACCAGAGCTTCTGCGGGTACACCCACACAGGTCGTCCGGTTTGGGAGAGCTTCGTCAACCTCTGTCTCAAGAGGGGGGAGGAACGCGTTGATCGTCTGTATTCAGATCGACCAGAGGTCATTGCGATAGCCCAGCAAGGCAGTGAGCTGAAGCGGGGATTGTTGCCGGGTTTTGGGCGTGACAGCGTCGTCTTCAACGTGCTCGGTCAGGTGGTGATGGGCTTGCTCCCTGCAGACCTGAGGGAGGGCTCGGCGGCGCCGCGTATCGCCTTGACGGTCCAGTTGGTGGAGACGCATTTTGGCAAGCGTTCTTTTCGTTTGCGGGTCAACCTGATTGGGCTGTCACTGGATGCGATCATCGACGCGGCGGCGGATGCAGAGTCTCGTGGGCCCGCAGAGCGGCTACGACGCTTGATCCGCTCCACGGAGTCCAAGTTGGGGGAGCTTGCCCGCGCGGTGATCCGGCGCGAGCGCGGTGGGGAGCCCACATTGCTGGGTGAGAAGAGCGCTGCGTTGGTCAACGGCTTACGTGGCGAGCTCGAGCGGGTGTTTCGGCCGCTGCAGCGGCGGACGAAACACGCTGAGACGCGTCACCAGTCGGGCCAACGTCCGACGAGTGACGCGATGCGTGACGCGACGATGGCGAGCAGTGAGCAGGTGCTCTTCGATGAACGCAAGAACACCTTCGTGGTGCTCGGGCCGCGTTCTCGCGCACATGTTTTCTCGGCAGAGGGCAAGCTGGTGACCAGCCTGCGGCTGGAGCCGGGAGAGGTTGAGCGCAAGCTCGAGCAGCGTCGGTGGAGCCGCAGCAGCGCAGGGGCCTGGACTGCCGTCAGGTCGCGGATTCTGGACTGAGCACGCGCCAAGAAAGGGATTCCAAAGGGCGCTGCCCTTTGGCGGGGTGTGGGGCAGCGCCCCACGCAAAGGCGAGCGAGCGCAGCGCGCAAGCCCCCAGAGGGAATGGGCAGGCGAGCGCAACGCGCAAGCCCCAGAGGGAAAGGGCGAG
>JAVFAO010000297.1:0-8822 GCA_034002465.1 Myxococcota bacterium | reverse complement strand
GTGGCGCGCACCCTTCGGGCTTGCTTCGCAGCGAGTCTTCGCCTCCTGGCTACGACTTCTTGTTGATTGGGCGCTTGGCCTGTTCCCTCCACTTTTCGAGATTTGATGCGGGACTGAGTTCTTCTGGAGGGCGATAGCGGGCCACGCTCAACTCCCAAGTCTCCAAGTCGTCCTCATCGGCCTTGTTCTCGCGTCTGAGCGGCTGTCCCATTCGCTTGCTGTGTCCCTTTGCTCCTTCGCAGGCCTCGCATTGATGTGTAACTATATGAAATGCAATATTTGTCTTGCTCGGAAGGGAGAGCGCACTCGAAGCTCTCGCTCATTCGGGGCTTCGACACAATCGTCATCGACGACCGACATGCAAAGCTGCGAAGGTGGGAATCTATGCAAAGCTGAGTAGAATGCGCGCAGGAGTCGTTTGTGCCCATGAGTTCAATGGATCCCGTCAGACTACCCAAAGAAGGCGAGCGCTTGGTGGAGCGCTACACCATCGTCTCGCGCGTCAACTTTGGCGGCTTTGGCGCAGTCTATCGTGCGATACAGGACACCCTCGGGCGCGAGGTGGCGATCAAGGTCTTGTTGCCAGAGGTTTCGGTCAGCAACAAGGACTATGTGGATCAGTTCAGGCAAGAGGCGCTGCTCACCAGCCAGCTTCGCCATCCGAACACCATCACCATTTACGACTACGGCCAGACCGAGGAGGGGCTGCTCTTTCTGGTGATGGAGTGGCTCGATGGGCAGACGTTGAGTGAGTTGCTGCGCTCCGAGGGGGCGCTCAGCTACGAGCGCTGCTACAACATCAGCTTCCAGATCCTGAAATCGCTGGCTGAGGCACATGATCGCGGCATGGTACATCGCGATCTGAAGCCGTCGAACCTGTTTTTGTGCACACAGTACGGTGAGGCTGACTTCGTCAAGGTGCTCGACTTTGGTTTGGTGAAAAATCTGGGAGCGGAGCCCCTCATGATGCGAGGTCGGCAGGTGGAGCCGCCGCGTTTCACTGAGAAACGTCGCGCACCGGGCACGCCTCACTACATGGCCCCTGAGCAGGCGACCGGCAAGGGGACGACCACTTCAGCGGACATTTACTCCTTTGGTCTGCTGGTTTACGAGATGCTCACCGGGCAGCGCGCCTTCGATGGTCAAGACAAGATGGAGGTTTTGCTGCGACAAGCGCGGGAGCCTGCGCCGCCGTTGCCGCTGCCGCTACAGAGCACCTTCTTGGGCAAAGTGGTGGCTCGCTGTGTCGAGAAGGACCCGCTCAAACGCCCGCAGAAGGCAGGCGAGCTCATCCGCGAATACCAGCGTGTCGAGGATACTGGCGGTGTCGAGGTGAACACGGCGGAAATCCGGACCACCGCCAATTGGCGCACCCTGGCGCGCCCCAAGACCACCTCGGCCGAGATCACCAGTGGTCCGGGAGAGCAGTTCGTCGGCCGCAGCGCCGAGCTCGAAGAGTTCTCCAACCTGCTCGAGAAAGGCATGCAGAGCGGTCAGGGCATCGTCATGACCGTCTCGGGGCCCACTGGCATTGGAAAAACCACCCTGGTCAGGCGCTTTGCGGATCAGTTCATGGAGCGCACCGGCAGTACCGTCCTCCGAGGGGGCTTTCTCCCCCACGACAGACGGCCGTTGTCGGCCTTTCGGCGCGCGCTGCGTAGCCTCCTCAATGTTCAGTCCGAGTCGCATGGAGATGGTCGCTTCGAGATTCGACAGGCCCTCGATCAGCTTGGCATCTCTGATATCTATCTGCTCAATTTTTTAGTGAATTTTCTCCTCGGAGCGTACGGCTTCTCAGATGATCAGCGCGACGAGTGTGCCGCCCGCATCGGTGACCTGCTCGAGCGCCTGGGGCAACGCGGCGCGGTTCTCTTCGTCATCGAGAACCTCAACTGGGCCGACGCCGAGAGCCTCGAGCTCCTGTGGCGACTCGCCGTCAGCCCGGTGGTACGGCAGCGCCCCGTGTTCTTGGTGGCGACCTTCCGCACCACTGACCGCATGGAGAACCGTGAGCTCTCGTTGGTGCTCGAACGCCTCGATCGCCTCGACCACATGGCCTATCGCGAGCTGCGGGTGGGCTGGCTGGGCAAGCGCGAGTGCATGCAGATCATCAGCAGCGCCATCAACATGCACCGCACCATGGCGAGCCGTTGTCTGACCCTGTCCAAAGGCAACCCGCTCTTCCTCAACTTGGTGCTGCGCTATCTCATCGACGAAGGCGAGTACCTCAGCCGACAGGTCGGGGACGCTGCCTCGGTGAGCTCAAAGCTCTATCTGCCGAGCTCTCTGGACAAGATCGCGCTGCGGCGGGTCGAGCAGGTGGTGCGCAAATACGGCCAGGATCTCTTCCGCGAGTTGCTGCGTCGGGCCGCGCTGATGGGCGAGAGTTTCGTGCCCGCCCAACTCGAGGAGGTGCTGCGCAAGGAAGGGCAGTACGAACTGGTCGACCGCTTCGCCCGCACCCTCGAGCTCTGGCGTCGAGAGGGGCTGCTGCGCCGCCCCTGGGACAGCGAACCGACGATGGAGTTCGTGCACCCTCACCTGGTCGAGTTCTTCTTCGCCGACTCCGAGCCCAGCCTCCACCTCTTGGTGGCCAAGGCTAAAGAGGAGCTCGCGGTGCAGAGCCAGAGCGAGGCCGATGCGGCCGACCTCGCTCGTCACTATCGCGTCGCACAGCATCCCGAGATGGCCATCCAGTACTTCAGCCGCGCTGCCGAGCTGCACCAGCGCCGCTACAACTTTGCTCAAGCGCGGATCCTCTATGAGGAGCTGCTGCCACTGCTCGACCTGCAGAATCCCGCCCAGCGCCAGCAGGCCAAGAGCATCCACTACGAGCTTGGCGCACTCACCATGCGCCTCTCTGAGTTCGGGCCATCCGCGGACTACTTCGATCACGCGCTGGCCATCGCACAGGCCGAAGGCGACCACCAGACCGAGGGCATCTGCTACTGCGGCAAGGCGGACCTGGCGTTGCTGCAAAACCAGATCGAAGAGGCAGACTCCTATTTTCATCGCGCGCGCTCACTGGTCGCCGAGCACGATGGCACGCAGCAGGGGCGCCTGTTGTTGGGCTTGGGACGGGTGAGCAGCCTCAAGGGCGACTGGGCAGCGGCCCAATCGTGTTTTCAGCGCGCCTACGACGAGGGCGGAAAGAGCAATAATTTTGAGCTCATGGCGAGGACTCTCCACGAGTTGGGGAAGACCGCCTTCGAGCTGGGCAATATTCGGGCGGCGCACGAATGGTTCAGCCAAGCGCAGAATCTTCATCAGCAGAACAATCGCTCTGCCGATGAGGCCGATGTGCTCCTCGACTTGGTGATGACCACCTACTTCTATCGCCGTGTGGATGATGCGCGCAGTTGTGCGGAGCGGGCGATTGAGACCCAGCAGCGTCTGGGCGATCCCCTCGGAGTGGCCCGGGGGATGGCGGCGTTGGGGCAACTGGAAGCCTGGCTGTTGCACGTCGATGAGGCGAGCAAGTTCGTGCTGCGCGCCCTGCCCGTGTTCAAAGAGCGCGGCTACGAGAGCGGACAAGCACATTGCAAGGCGGTGCTTGGACACATCGACATGGTGCAAGGTCAATTCGAGAAAGCCGAAAGCCTGACCCGGCAAGCGCTCGAACACTTTCAGCACAGCGGCTTGCTGTCGAGCCAGGTGCGGATGATGCAGCGCCTTGGTCGCATCGCCATGCTCACCCACCGCAGCGGGCAGGCCCAGGAGCAGCTCAACGAGGCGTTGATGCTGCTCGATGTGCACGGGTCCAATGCCTACCGCTCCCTGATTCTGCGGGATCTCGGCCTCTGCCAGGAATACGCTGGCGACTTTGCTCAGGCCGAGGCCCACTACCTCTCCGCGCGAGATATCGCCACCCAGGTCGAGTGGTACGAAGAGCAGCAACTCGCTCGGCTCGCCCTCACCAAGCTTCGCATCTTCTATCAGGGTGGCCGCAGCTACTACGACGAATTGTGGGAAATCGCCTCAGAAGCAAGAGCCTATGGGCTTCGCGCGCTGCATCTGAACACCCTGCTCGTGCTCTCCTGGTTCGAGGGGGTCTACGGCGATCAGCCCGGTTGGGAAGCTGCCATCGCCGAGCTCAACCATCACTCGAAGCTGCACAGGGTACCGATCAGCGGCCTGCTCACTCACTTTGAGTTCGAGGCTGATGTGGTTCGCCAGTTCTCCCCCGAGGTTGCCAGCATCTTTCGACGCAGCGCGAACTGGATTCGCCAATCTCTGCTGCCCTCGGGCGAAGGCTGAGCGCCTACAACAAATCCTCGCGGCCTTCGGCGCTCAGGGCATCCACCACCCGGCGAACCTCCTGGACCCGAGCTTTGGGGCACACCAGCAGCGCGTCGGCCGTGTCGACAATTACCAGCTCGTCGACGCCGAGGGCAACCACCTTGCGTGACGAGGCGAGGGTATCGACCACGACGCTGTCCTTGCAGTCGAGCAGCAGGGTCGAGCCGAGCGCCACGTTGCCCTGCTCGTCAGCAGGGAAGTCCTCGTCGAGCGCGGCCCAATGCCCCAGGTCGGTCCATCCAAAAGTTGCAGGGATCACGAGCACTTGACGCGCATTCTCCATGACACCGTAGTCAATGCTCTGTGAGGGTAGACGCGGGTAGAGCTCCTCCATCGCCTGCTCGAAGCGTCCTTCTCGCCAGGCTGCCCGGAGCGCTTGCAGGCCCTCGAAGAGCGCTGGCATTTGCCGCTCGATCTCTGCGAGCATGGTGCTGGTTCGACAAAAGAAGATGCCAGCGTTCCAAAGGAAGCGGCCGCTGGAGAGGTAGCTCTCTGCGCGTTCGCGGTTGGGCTTCTCGACGAAGCGGCGCACAGGGATGCATTTTTTGTCCATTGGGCGCTTGGCCTGTTCCCCCAACTCCCGGTCGATTGGGCGCTTGGCCTGTTCCCCCAACTCCTTGTCGATTGGGCGCTTGGCCTGTTCCCCCAACTCCTTGTCGATTGGGCGCTTGGCCTGTTCCCCCAAATTGTTGTCGCTTTCGTCGATTTCGATGTAGCCGTAGCCTGTTTCGGGGCGCGTGGGACGAATACCGAGGGTGACGATGGCATCAGAGTCGCTCGCGGCGGCGAAGGCATCGCGCAGGCAGCGCTCCCAAGCTGCCAGATCGCGGATGCTGTGATCGGAGGGGAAGAGTCCGAAACAGCAGTCACCGTACATTTCTTCGAGGATGCAGGCGGCGAGCCCGACGCAAGGGGCGGTGTTGCGTCCCACGGGCTCTCCGATGATGCGGCTGCGGTCGAGCTCAGGGGCGGCATGGGCAACGCCCTGGACAAGCTCCTGCCCGGTGATGACCCACTGCCGTTCTGGGGGAACGACAGCGGCGATGTTCCGAACACTGCGCCGGATCAGGGGCTCTCCCCAGAAATCCATGAGCTGTTTGGGTAAGCGTCGACGGCTAGCGGGCCAGAAGCGTGTGCCGGCGCCGCCGGCCATGATCACTGCGTGCATGTCTCTCTCCTGTGCGAGCGAACGAATGCGATTCGAGCGCCTCGCGATCGTATTCCATATTGAAAAAAACACCGTCACCTAGAACAGCACACGATACTCGAGGAGCTCTTCGACCCGTGGTCCGGTGCCGGAGCGAACGCGTCGTTGCACCACACCCACCGCGGGTACGAAGGAGCGCTCCTCGTGCCCCTCTTCGATGCTGCCGACGATGATGAAGGGGTTCACGAAATCACCTGCTGGCACGACCACGTGTGCGTCGGGCTGGGACTTGACTTCATAGCGGTTGTGCGGGGCGAGTCGTCCTGCCTTGTCCCAGCCGCTGCCGCGTCGCAGTGGGAAGAGCATGATCGGGGTCTGTTTGCTCATGTACCCCAAGAGATAGGACAAGTCGTCGATGTTGTCGTAGCAGTCTCGGGTGCAATGGTAAATGTGTCGAGGCGTAGCCAGGTAGCGAAAGAGCGTGCGCTTGGCGTCCACAGCGCTGGCCTGGCGTTCCAAGCTGGCGATGAGATAGCCTCGACGCGGCAAGAGCTCAGTAATGCTCAGGGTGACAGTCTGCTCTTCGGCCTGCATTTCTCCTTGCGCTTCGAGCTGTTCCTCCAAGGCCTCATTGGCGCTGGTGCCGATTTGTCGCACTCGGTATTTCCAGTAGTTGCCAACAGCGAGCGGATAGGGGTAGTGCTCGGGAAGCAAAAGCTCGGCCTTGAGGTGTATTCCCGCTTCGATGTACATGCGCAGTGCAGGGTCTGCCTCGATGCCTTGCGCTAGCTTCCATCCCCCCCGAACTTTGACGATCTTCGGCACTCTCACAACGAAGGTCTTGGTGCCATCGATGAGCTGCAGCTTCAGCTCATTGCCCCAATGTTGGACGATGTCATCACCGCTGCGCGAGAGCTTTCCCGCGAGGTTGCGCCCACGTCCGAGCTCGAAATCCACCAGTCGGAGCAGTCCGCCAAGACCACCGATGCTCTCTTCGCTCGCTTCGACCGGCGTGAACAGCGTCCAGGTTGGCTCGGACTTGCGAATGTATTCTGCGACACTTGCTTGCGCGCCTTTCTGCTCGGCTCGAATGAGTTCCACCAGCTCTGGAGCCGTGACGAAGACGGACTCGAAGTCCGTTCGCTCTTGTTCGACGAGCGCCTGATACAGGGTCATGCCCAAGTCTTCGGGGGCGACAAAGAGGGCTTCGTTCTCCTCTTCTTGACCTGGCGTTGCTTGTTCGGGGGGAGCTTCTGTATACGCCAAGGGTCGCAGCGGCGGAGCCTTGCCCTCGAGCGCTCGTTCACAAGCAGTGAGCGCGAGGCAACAGAGAAGGCTCAAGAACAGATGCAAGAATCGACGAGAAGCTGGCATTCGACACTCTTCGCAGCCCTGGGCACCGCGCCCAGCCCCAGACAGTGTAGTCGCCCTCGCGCGAAACGTCACCTTCAGCTCACTCTGTCCGCTCAGCCCGAGGCCGTTTGCGAAGAACGCTCACATTTCTCTTCGCCTGCTGTATGGTGAAAGCTTGTTCTTCGTTCTACTGCAGGTCTGACGGAGGTCGCCCATGCAACACCACCAGCGCTCCTCACGCTCCCTCGGCATCTTCAGTCTCTTGTCCATCCTCATCATTTCGGCTTGCTCTGCAGCGCCTTCGCCAGAACCTTCGTTGGCGGGTGAAAAACAGCCCACTGCTGGAGACGAGGATGCACGTCGAGACCTCCCCTCGCAGGACCAACCCACCGTCAGACTCGAAGAGGGCGCGCTTCCGCCTTGCCCTGAGTTGAAGGTGTCCAGCAACGAAGAGATGCCCAATGATGCACTCGCCTGGGCTGTGACGCCGCAAGAGTCCCTCTTGGCCCTCTGGAATGCTCAGCGTTCCTTCACGCCACTCTCGAGAGATCTCGTCGATGCTTGGCCATGGCTCGACGTCGACTGGCAAGGCGTGGAGCTCGACGGCGATGGCCGTCTCGAACAAGTGGCCGTGCTCGAGCCGGATTGGTCACCTGTCCCGCTCTTGTGGGTGCTCGGACTCGACGGGCGCCTCGTCGAGCTCGATGCCTGTCAACCTGCCTCCACGCTCGTGGACTCGTGCCAGCTCATTGCTGCCCGCGACCTCAGCGGGGATGCCTTTCCCGAGCTGGTGGTCGAGCAACGTGTGGAGGAAGGGGAGAGCCTGCTCTCCTATGTTCGTGTCTACAGTTATGTGAAGCCGAAAGATGGGGAAGCGCCGGTAGAGACCCCGGACGTGCGTTCGGTGCTCGATGCAAACGACGGGGATGCTGCGCGAATGGAATACGCACGCGCAGACTTCGTGGAGCAAACCGGCGACGGGATCGAGGACCTCCTCCTCAGCGGGGGGGTGCAGGGCGCTGCTGCTGCCGGGCGCTATCAGCGTGAGCGCATCGAGCTCTGGAGCTTCGATGGTGAGGCGCTGCGACTGCACAGCCAGCATTGGGCGGCCTCGAAGTTGCGCGTCTTCGTCCTCTATGACGCCAATGCGGCCCTCGAACAGGGCGACTACGCTCTCGCCGCTCAGCTCTATCAGCAGGTGGTGGACGAGGCGAGCCTCGAAGACGTCGAGAACATGCAGGGCGAAGCGACCGGCGCTGCCACTCGGCAGTTTGCGGTGCTGCGCCTGACTGCTTTGCAGCTGAGGGAGAAGGAGTTGAGCAGTGCTGCAGCCTGGAGGGAGTGGTTTGCCCAGAACTATCCGGAGTCTGCCTACGCGCGGGTGCACTCTGCGATGCTCGAGGCGTGGCGTGCTTCTGCGGACCTCGGTGCGGTCTGCAAGGCCGCCCTCGAGCAAGCTTCGAGCGAGGAGAAGGCTTGGGTCTTGAGCGAGATGGGCTACGCCAACCCGCGTTTGGGGGCCAAGGAGTTGTGTCCCTTCGATTAGCTCAACCACAGAGCGCGCAGAGGAGCGCAGAGCAGAGAGGAAAGCAACAGCTCTGCATTCTCTACGCTTCAATCTGCCACGGACTGCGTCGGGTGATGCGTTGAGTTGAGCGGGGGGCAGGCGGCAGCAAACAAAAAAGGCGCTCCCGTAGGAGCGCCTTCGAGCAGCGGCGAACTTTGCTCAGGGCTTAGCTCTGGCCACCGAAGTTCTCGATGTCGCTGACGATCTGCTGGAACAGCGTGGCGACGTCGGCAGGAAGATTGGCGAGATCAGTGGGGATCTTCTCGGCGGTGGCCTTGACGGCGTCGACTTCGGCTTGAATCGTGGCGTAGTCCGCCTTGGCCTTCGTCTTCTGCTCGGCGCTGGCGAGGGGGTTGTTCTCGACGGCGGCGAGGGAGGCCTCGGCCTTGGCGAGCAGTTCAGCGGCTTCGAGGGCCTTCTGGGGGGCGGAGGTCACGAGGATTTCGATGTTCTTGG
>JAVFAO010000296.1:0-8827 GCA_034002465.1 Myxococcota bacterium | reverse complement strand
GCCATCGGCCGTCGTGCCGTGGAGCGTGGCTGGCTCAGCGTCGAGGCCTTCGGCCACGCCTTGGCCAAAGCCAACGCCCTGACCAACGACGATTGCTGGTTGCACGCCGGGCTGAGCGAACAACAGCTACTCACGTTGCGAGAAGCCGCCGAAACCCACGAGCGCAGCCCCACCTCCACACCTAGCGGGCCCCCAGCCGAGCTCAGCCTCGACAGCACCCGAACGGCCTCGCCCAACTGGGTTGGCGAGACCGGCACCCTCGACCTCGACCAAGCAGACGCGGCAAATCGTTATCAAATCCAGGATGAGCTGGGTGCCGGAGGCTCGGGCAGGGTCTTCCGTGCCTTCGACCGTGTGCTCGGTCGCACCGTCGCCATGAAAATCTTGCGCACTCGAGACGGCGGCAGAGTGAGCCGATTCTTGCGTGAGGCCCGCGCCACAGGACGGCTCGAACACCCCAACATCATCCCCATCTATGACGTCGGCGTGATGCCTGCGGGCGACGCCTACTACACCATGAAGCTGCTGCGCAGACACTCCCTCAACCACGTCCTCGGACAGCTCGCCGTGCAGGACGAAGACACTCGCCGCGAATACCCGCTCAGCCGCCTCCTGCTGGTCTTCCTGCCCATCTGTCAAGCCGTGGCCTACGCCCACTCCATGGGCATCGTGCATCGCGACCTCAAACCGCACAACATCATGCTCGGTGAATACGGAGAGGTACTGGTCACCGACTGGGGGCTCGCCAGGTTCCTGGGGGAAGCCGCAGAACTCATCGTCAATGACCAAGGTGAGCGCGTGACACTCGGCACGCCTGCATACATGCCCCCCGAACAAGCCACTGGTCGACTCGAAGAGGTCGATGAGCTCAGCGATGTCTATGGTCTGGGCGCTATCCTCTACGAAATCCTCACCTTGTGCCCCCCTTTCGACGGTGCTGACTCGCGTGCCGTGCTCGACGCCGTCGCCCGAGGTCAGCTCGTCGCCCCGCGCCGTCGCGCCTTGGGACGAGCCATCCCGGCGGGGCTCGAGGCCATCTGCCTGCGCGCCATGGCCTTCCAGCGCGACGCACGCTACCCCTCGGCAATGGACCTCCACGATGAGGTGCAACGCTACCTAGACGGCATGCAAAGCCACGAGGCCAAGCGCAAGGCCTTCCTAGCCCAAGCCTCTGCCAGGGACTACCAACGCACGCTCGCAGAGATTGAAGCCCTCGACGATGAGGTCGACGCCTTGCACCGAGAGATCCCAAGCTGGGCAGGCCTCGACGTCAAACGCGAACTCTGGCGCACCGAGGACGCGCTCGCCCGCGCCTGGGCGCAGGCTGGGCAGTACTACAACGACGCCATCCGTGGCTTCACCCAGGCCCTCGGCCTCGACCCCAAGGCCGATGAAGCTCGAGCTGCCCTGGCCGAGCTGTATTGGTCGCGCTTCGAAATCGCCGAGAAGCGCGGTGAGACCCTCGATCTCATCCACTACGATGCACTCGTGCGGCAGTTCGACCGCGAGGGGCGCTACGCCCAACGTCTCGAGGGGCATGGTACCCTAGTGCTGCAGACCCAACCCGAGAGCGCCTCACTCAAACTGTTTCGCCTCTGCGAACGTGACCGCACGCTGCGCCCACTCGACTCTGGCATCGAAGGCCAAGCACCGCTCGGGGTGTCGAGCATCGAGATGGGCTCGTACCTGGTCGAGCTGCGTGCAGAGGGCTTCGAGCCGACGCTTTACCCCATCTCCATCGGCCGTTGCAAGACCTGGACGGCGTTGGTGCAGATGCTGCCGAGCGGGACGCTGCCACCGGGCTTCGTCTATGTGCCCGCGGGGCCATTCCTCCATGGCGGTGATCCAGAAGCCCCAGGAGGCGTGCCGGGGGAGCTCATCGAATGGCCGTCGTTCCTCATCGCACGCGAGCCCGTGAGTATCGGCGAGTATATCGACTTCATCGACGCGCTACAGCAACACGATCCAGCCCTCGCCAAGGCCCGCGCGCCTCAGACGCGCGAAGGCGACGGGATGATCGTGGAGCTGCGCGACGGGCGCTGGCATCCCAAGGAGATCCTCATCGAGGGAGAGGCGCGCAAACGATACCCCGTAGGGGGCGGCCACGAGCTCCGCTTGCCAGTGATGTGCATCAGCGCCGAGGATGCCTTGGCGTACTGCCATTGGCGCGGGATGCGCGACGGCTTGGCCTATCGTCTTCCCCACGTCATGGAGTGGGAGAAGGCTGCCCGCGGGGTCGATGGACGGGCCTTTCCTTGGGGCAACCACTTCGATCCCACCTTCTGCAAGATGCGCTTCTCGCGCCCGGAGCTGCCGCAACCTGAGCCCATCGCGATGTTCAGCACCGATGTGTCGGTCTATGGTGTCCAAGACATGGCGGGTGGGGTGCAAGAGATCTGCCGCGATCAGAGCTGGCTCAACAACTCGGGAAAGCCGAGCGAGCTCGTCGGAATGCTGCCAGGAGAACATCTTCCCGAACAATGCCGCGTGTGTGGGGGGGCCTGGAATCGCTCGGAAGAGTCCTCTCGTGCTGCCGCGCACCTGGTGACCCTGAGCGCAGGGCGCTCGGTGAGCACCGGATTTCGCCTGGCACTCGAGCTCGTGGATGGAAAGCCCAAACCCTTCGCCCACCGATCACACACGTCCTGAGAAAGATTTCGGAGCCGAAGCCCCCCAGCGACAAGCTTGTTGCGTGCGCACCCTTCGGGCTTGCTTCGTAGCAAGGTACAGGCCAAGTGCCAAATCAACAAAAACTTGGGGGAACAGGCCAAGTGCCAAATCAACAAAAACTTGGGGGAACAGGCCAAGTGCCAAATCAACAAAAACTTGGGGGAACAGGCCAAGCGACCAATCGACAAAAAACCTCAGATCCCGGAAGCCTTCTTGGCGTCTATCCTGTCTCTTCTGCAGCACTGTCCGCTGCTGATGGAGGACGCCGTGAAAAAGCTGCCCCTTTGTTGTCTCCTTGCCGCGTTGCTCCTTGGTTGTCAGTCGAAAGACCAGGCAAGCAGTTCTCCACCGCCAGCTCCTGCTGACACTGCCACTGGAACCGAGACAACAACAGCGGCCACGCCAGAGGCCACCGATTCGCCCGTCGACACCACGACGGCCGGGTGGACAGGCAAGCTCGACTACCTCGCCTCTGCAAGCTCACAAGCCAACGTCAGCATCCTCATCCCAGGCCAATCAGGCTTCGTCCCACTCAACGTTGGCGACCCCATCCCCAATGGCGCCACCGTCCGCACCAGCTCTGCGACCCAGGCCGGGATTGCACTCGATGGTGACGGCGTCATCATCCTCGACAAGAGCAGCGAGCTCGTGCTCCTCGACAAGGCCCGCAGCGCTCGACTCGACAAAGGCCAAGCCAACTTCGACCTGCCTCCAGGCCAGCCCGTCCACGCCCGCATCACCCTCCCCACCGGAGAGGTCGAGCTGCTCGGCACCAAGGTCAACTGCACCGCCACCGAAGCGCTGAGCAAGGTCCTCGTCAGCCGCGGTGCGGTCGAGGTTCGTACCCAAGCGGGCCCACTGCGCGCTGGCCCCGGTGACGAAGTGCAGCTTCCCAAAGGAGAGGAGGCCCGCGTCGGCGCTGTCGTAGAGCTCGGAGAGGCCACCCGCTGGCTCGAGCTCCCAGAAGACGTGGTGGTGATCCAACGCGGCATGGGCTCGCTCACCGCCCGTCGTCCCGGCAGCGACGCCAACGAACACGCCCTGCGCAAAGCCAGCCAAAAGGTGAGCGTCAGTATCCATGGCGCCTTGGCCTACACCGAGGTGACCGAGGTCTTCGCCAACGACACCAGCCATCAGCTCGAAGGCATCTACCGCTTCCCCATCCCCTCCGATGCCAATATCAGCCGACTCGCCTTGCTCGTCGACGGCGAACTCATTGAAGGTGCCTTCGTCGAAAATGAAAGGGCCGAGCGCATCTGGCAAGGCCTCATCAACGTGCGCAAAGACCCGGCGCTGCTCAAGTGGCAACATGGTAATCAGTTCGAATTGCGCATCTTCCCCATCGAAGCCCACAGCTCTCGCCAGGTCACCCTGGGCTACCTCCAGACCCTCCCCCTGCTCGGCAACGACCGCCTGTATGCCTACGCCTTGCCCTTCGACAAGGCGGCCAAGGCCGTCGTCGACCGCTTCGAGTTCAACGCGCAACTGAGCGACTACGACACCAGCCGCAGCGTCCAACCCCAAGGCTACGACGCACTTGCCATGCATTCTGGCAAGACGACAAAGGTCTCCTTCGATGCAGACCATTTCCAAGCCAACGGCGATCTTCGATTGCTCATCCCCTCGCAGCGCAACGACGCGCCTCAGGTCTTGGCCTTCAAAGACAGCCAGCACCCAGATGAGGATGCTTGGGCCATGATCTCCCTCTCTCCATCCATCCCCCGCCAGAGCAGCGCCCAGCACCGAGACCTCATGCTCATCCTCGACAACAGCTACCGAAGACAAGGCGAGACCATGGCCTTGCAACGCCGCTTCCTCTCACACTTCGTCAAAGAAATGGACGAGGACGACCGCCTCATGGTGTTGCATTGCAATCAACAGTGTGCTCCCCTCGGCCCCAACACCTTCCAGCCGCCGAGCCCGGAGCTGCTCAGCGAGCTCGACCTCGCCTATGAACAACTCCAAGCTCAGGGCGGCAGCCACCTCCTCGAGAGCATCCGCGTGGCCAAGGCCATCTTCGATGCACGCCAATCCTCAGAGAATGCGGCACGGCTGGTCTTTGTCACCGACGGCATCGCCTCTCTCGGAGAGCTCGAGCCCGCCACCATCAAGAACGCCACGCAGCAGTCCCTGGATGGCGCTGGCCTCCGCCTCAGCCTCGTCGACCTCGGCGGCGACAGCGACACCCTCAACCTACGAGCCCTCGCGGAAGGCGGCAACGGCCGTGTCTTCAGCTTGGACCCAGAGCGCTCCATGTCCGCCAATGTGCTCAACATCCTCGGTGCCCAGTACGCCCACGAGCTGAACGGATTCGAGCTGAGCACCGGGCCCGAGCTCAGCCAGGTGTACAGCAGCGTGCAAGGCACCCTCATGGACGGAGAAGAAGTGCTCATCCTCGCCCGCGTCGGAACGCAGACCAGCAGCCATGTCACACTCCGAGGACAGCTCGACCAACAGCCCTTCGAGCAGCGCTTCGAACTGCAGCTCCAGCCAAGCAGCGAACGCGAACTCGCCTTCATCCCCAAGCTCTGGGCCAAGGCCCGCATCGACGCCCTCGAGCTCAGTGATGAGAAGGATGCGCGAGCGGAGCTCATCGCCCTCTCCACACGCTACGGCGTCCTCTCACGCCACACCTCCCTGCTCGCACTCGAATCGAAGCAGATGATGAGAGACTACGGTCTACGCACAGGAGAGCTGGACACAGCCTACGAAGCACCTAGCCCAGACGAGAGTGAGCCAGAGGCCGACCACAACCTTCCCCTTGCTGGCGCAGCACCCCAAAAAGCGGCCTCCGCCCCCAAAGCCAAGGCAGACAAACAATTCGACTACCCCGCCGAGTTTTCCGACCGCGGCGGCTACGCAATGGGCAAACCCAAGGATCAGCCGGACACCAAACGAGCACGTGGAAAGGCCTATGGACCTCGGGTCAGCATCAAAGCGGCGGCACAGGCCAGCGCTGAACGCCAGGAGAAACGCATCGAGCGCTCCAAGACCGCACACGAAGCCGAACCCCTCTCGGTTGAGAAACGCAAGAGCTACATCAGAACGCTTGCGAGCGCCGGTCGACTCGACGAAGCCCAAAAAGTCACTCAGGGCTGGCTCGAGCTCGACCCCTTGGATCCAGAAGCCCTGGTGCTGGCCGCGGAAAACCAGGCACGCCTGGGCCACGTCGCGCTGGCCCAGCAAGCCCTCGACAACGCCATGGACACCGCACCAAGGGCCAAGTGGCTGCGAGAGCGACTACTCTTTGCCGCGCAGAGCCGCAAACAAGGCGCACTCGCCTGCGCCCATCAGCTCGCCCTCGACAGTATTCTAGGCAAAACCGACAGCGCAAAGCAGTGCCCCTTGCTCAGCGAGCTCGAGGCCTGGGGAATTCAAGCCAACACCAAAGAAGAAAGTGCGCCGGCAGAGAAACAGGGCAAACACGCCTTCACCGCCACCCTGAGCTGGTCGGGAGACGCACAGCTCGATCTTTTCATGGTCCTGCCCAACGAACGCGTACTCAGTTGGCTCGGCGGCTCGAGCAAGCTCGCCGCCACCGACGTCGACGCCCCCGACCGCGAGCAGATCAGCCTCAAGACCCTTCCGCCCGGCACGAGCAACATCGAAGTGGTCCGCGTCGATGACGGAACCCAGCCCATCAAGGGCGAACTCCGCATCGAAGCCGACAAGAAGAGCAAGACCTTCTCTTTCGAGATCGTCAAGGGCAGCATTCGGATAGCCGAAATCGACAAAGTCGAATACGGCTATCGGCCGGGATGGCGCTAGCTACCCGAGGGCGTCGTCGATGGCGCGCAAACCCTTCCGTTTCCCTACGACAAGTGGGGAAACAGGCCAAGCGCCCAATCTACAAAAAGACCAAGCGCCCAATCTACAAAAAGACCAAGCGCCCAATCTACAAAAAGACCAAGCGCCCAATCTACAAAAAGACCAAGCGCCCAATCTACAAAAAGACCAAGCGCCCAATCTACAAAAACTACGCACGACGCATGTCGGCCAACTTCTTCACCTCCACCACCATCTCGGAGGCGAGCTTGGCGAAGGTCTCGAGCTTCTCGGTGTCTGCCTGAAGGTACTGGTCGCGGGTCTGAAAGAAAGTCCCCACCTTGCGCAGGTAATCCTCGACCACATCGACTTGTGCTTGTTCGTCCATCATTCATCTCCGGTTGCGCGCGGCCCTTGAATCAAGCCGCGACGGTGACCCAAGAGAAGATAGCGGCCCAAGCCCCGGTCGGCAAGCGGCCCAGCACCGAAGACCGTTCAGCAGGCATCCAACGCAGCCCGGAGCTGCCGCACGCGCTCGAGCTCCACTGGCTTACGCCAGTCGCCGTCGTATTTGAGCGAGCTCCCCACGATGAGCCCTGCACAAGATGCCGAGAAGCGCCTCACGTTCTCCGCGCTCACCCCCGAACCGATGAGCACCGGCAGCCCTGCCGTCGAGGCCTGCTCGACGTCATCGAGCTCGGCCTCGCGGCCCGTGGCCTTCCCCGTCACAATCAGCGCATCGGCACCGCAGAAAGCGCTCCCATGCGCCAGATCAGCCATACCTAGGTCTGCCGTTGCTGCGTGAGCGGCGTGCTTCTTCTGCACATCCGCCCAAATCGCCACATCGGCACCAAGGTTGCGCCGGGTCCGCAGCAGCGGACCGGCGCTCGCCTCGAGCCAGCCCTCATCCGCGACATGTGCGTAGGCAAAAGCTTCGACACGAATGAAGGACGCGCCGCTCGCCATCGCCACGCCCAACGCCTCGAGATTGGCAGCAGCCAAGACCTGCACCCCGGTAGGAGCCCCCAGACGGACCACATCGGTACACACCGAGGCCATGGCAGCCACCGTCTCCGGCCCTACCCTCCCCCGCAAGTACGGAAGATCACCCATATTTTCGACCAGGAGTGCATCACAGCCGCCCTCGAGCAGGCGCTCAGCGTCACGCAGCGCTGCGTCACGCAGCGGTTGCATGCGACCTTGCCAGCCTGGGCTCCCTGGCAACGCCTCGAGGTGTACCATCCCAATCAGCGCGCAAGCCTGCCGCTGCTGAGCAAACAAGCGCGCCGTCATGTCGGCTGCCCCTCTCTTGGCGTCTCTTCGTTGCTCGGAGGAGCTTCGGAAGGAGAGGGGCCTGCGCTGCCCGTCTCGCTCTTCTCCTTTGGCGTGTCTTTGGGTTGCATGGCACCGATGGCCAACTCAGCGATAGGCTTGACCAAGACGGCAAGCACACTGGCCACGTCGACCTCAATCTCATAGGGAGGGGGCGCAACCGCTGCTTGCTCCTCACCTTCCTTCTGAGGCGTAAAGAGGGCCTGCGCGGCGGCGGCGAGCACGGTCGGGATGAATTCGCGCCCATGCTGGGCCAGGAACTCGCCATCGATGCTGAGGCGAGGGGGCTCTCCACGAGGAGCTATCTGTTTCTTCTCGACGAAGGCGATGGTCTGTGCTTTGACGATGGCCTTGATATCGATGGCGTGAGGTCGGCTGCGCTTGAGCTTCTCGATGGCGAGGTTGATGACGTTGGCGGTCTCCTCTTTGACCGCCTCCGCCTCGGCCTCGGCGCTGGGCGCTTGCGGAGTGCGATGCTGGATCTTGGAAATCCACTGGGAAACCCCAGCCTCGCTGTTCAAGTTTGCACCCACGCGGCTCAGCTGCTCGCCAATTTTTTCAATGATATTCAACACATTAGACGGCTGCTCTGACGCGGGGGGAGGTGTCGGCTTTTGTTCGTCACTCATGATGCTTCCTTTGTCGGGCAGGCAGGGCTCGAGCGCAGCGTTCATGCGGCCCTGAGCGAGCCTTTTTAGATTAGATGAGGCGAGACTCGGCTTGCTCGCCCGAGCGCTCGACACAGGCGCGAAGCCTGTGCCGAGACTCGAGCGAACGCTCAACCATTTTTTGTCCATTGGGCGCTTGGCCTGACTTCCCCAACTTCTTGTCCATTGGGCGCTTGGCCTGACTTCCCCAACTTCTTGTCCATTGGGCGCTTGCTCTGTTCCCCCCACTCGAATGCCGGGGAGAGCGCGCTCAGCGCTCGCCGACCACACGGATTTGCACACCAAGCAGGCGCATGCCCTGGCAGATGGCGACATCGTCGAGGCCGCCGATGCCCCCACCGGAACCAGACCAGTTGCAGATACCGGGGATCTCGATCTGCCATCGCCACTCG
>JAVFAO010000295.1:7036-8847 GCA_034002465.1 Myxococcota bacterium | reverse complement strand
TGATCTGCGCCTTCCAGCGCCTGGAGTCGTGTCCTCGTCGTCACGGGATACTCCGTGCTCATCATGCTGCATTTGCTCTTTTGGTTCATGGAGTTGCAAGTGATGCGCATCACGTGGGCAAAGGGCTAGCCCTTTGGAACGCGAAGCCAGGAGGCGGAGCGTCGCTGCAAAGCAAGCCCGAAGGGTGCGTGCCACGGACGGCACGCGACAATCCCTTCTCTTTTTCGTATGGAGTGGCGAACACCCTCGAGGCGCTTGCTCGCCCGTTGCTTCGATGCATTCGTTCGCTCTCACGAGACCCTCGCGGCGCTGCGCAGGCGCATCGGATGCGCCCGCGACAGACGCTGACTCATGCCTCGCTTCGCTCACTGGTTTGCATCCCAAGCGTCCCTGTGAGCCTTGGCGAGCCCCCATTGATTGCGGTAGAAGTCGGCAGCCGTCAAGCCCGACGGCCCAAAAGGGAGCCTCATGACCATCCGCCTTCGACCCCGCGCCTGGCCGTTTTGCGCTCTCGCCATCTGCGCGCTGCTCGCCGTCGCCTGTCGCTCGGAGCCCAGCTCCGCCCCTGCCGCCGACGCAGCACAGGGCCCTGCCTCGCCCAAACGCCAGCACCAGCTCCCGCTGAACGCTGCAGGATGGGGTGCAGGCCTGCTCATCTTGAGCCTGGACGAAGAGAGCCTCCCCGCTGAGCTCGCCGCCGACTGGGCGCTGCTGCGCGCGCTTCGCAGCCGCCTCTGCGGCGAAGCGGTCCCTGGAGATATCTACCTACCACGTCCCGAGCTGCTCGACCCACAGCACAACTGCAGCGCTTGGGCGACACTCCTGCTGGCCACACCCTCAGCCAAAGAGCTGGGGCCCGAGTACGCAGCGACGCCTGAGGAGGTCCAAGCACTCGAGCGTCTCTCTCTGCGCCTGCCTGTCGCGCAGCGCTCCAAGCTCGCCGAGCTCGCCGAGCGCGTCGACGCAGAGGGCGTGGCGGACGCCCTCGTTGCGCTCGAGCAGAGACTCGAGCTCGGAGCAGGCAACGCCCCAAAGACGAGCGCGCCCAGGGTGCAGGTCTACGTGGCGCAAGGGCAGGGGACGATGTCGGAGGCACACGCCTTTGGTCCGCTGCTCCTCTGGCTGCTCCCCGAATCGGCAAAAGCCGACGCCAACACCATTGAGCCCCTGTGGCAGGCTGCGTTCCGCGCCACACTCTCACTGCTCCCGGCATCTCGACGCGCCGAGCTGTCCAACCAGCTCCTCTCCCGCTTTGGTACGGTGGCTCCGCAGTTCCTACATGCCTGGGCGGCCAGCGCCTGGACCGCGCTCAGCGCGACAGGGGACGACGCACAGGCTCAAGAGATGCTCCAAGCTTGGCGAACAGAAGACCTGCGCTTGGCGCAGCGGGTGAAGCAGTCCATCGAGGCCTACGAAAAGTCCAACGCCACGCCAGCCCGAGCGCTGCTGCGCGACGCCTTGGCCTACGCGAGCTCCAACGTCTTCGAGAGCATCTCGGCCGAAGAGCGTCCACGCTGGCTCTACACCGCCGACAGGCTCGAAGAGTTCTACGCGTTTTCACATCTGAATCGGGACCTTCCACGCTGGGTGCTGTTGGATTTGTCGAGCATCGACGAGGAGAAACGCGAGTGGTTGGGACGCGAGGTCCCCTTGACCAAGAGCCTCGCTTCGGCAATGACCCAAGAAGTTGGGGAAACAGGCCAAGCGCCCAATCAACAAAAAGTTGGGGAAACAGGCCAAGCGCCCAATCAACAAAAAGTTGGGGAAACAGGCCAAGCGCCCAATCAACAAAAAGTTGGGGAAACAGGCCA
>JAVFAO010000295.1:0-7026 GCA_034002465.1 Myxococcota bacterium | reverse complement strand
AAGTTGGGGAAACAGGCCAAGCGCCCAATCAACAAAAAGTTGGGGAAACAGGCCAAGCGCCCAATCAACAAAAAGTTGGGGAAACAGGCCAAGCGCCCAATCAACAAAAAGTTGGGGAAACAGGCCAAGCGCCCAATCAACAAAAAGTTGGGGAAACAGGCCAAGTGCCCAATCGACAAGAGGAGCAGCTCTGCTGGCAATCCGAGCCAAGGCACGACGCGGCGGGCTTTGACTTCGTGGCGGTCTCGCGGGGGCCTGTGGACTGGACACCCGTCTTGCGCGAGCTGATGATGCAGCCGTCGGCCAAATGGGACAGGGTCTGCCGCTGAGCTCCGAGCGACAAAGCTGTCGACGCTGCGCTCGTGCTCCGATTGTGCTTTTTGAGCCTTGCACGAACGCCACGGCATGCTGATATTCTGCTGATCGAATATAGACGATTGTCGAGCTTTCTGGCATGCTATCAGAGCCACTCGAGGGAGCTCGCACATGAGCAGGCAACTCGTCGTCATCTTTAGTCCTTTGCTCGCCATCGGCATGGCCTTGATCTACTTCGTGCTGAGCGCGGAGCAAGCCGAGGCCGTCAAGGATGCCCCCTGGGATTACATGCCTGCCCAACGCGCGCACGTACCCCACGCTTCGTTTTTGACCGGCCCCTTCGAGCGCCCGCAAGACGTCACCAAGCGCTGTCTCGATTGTCACCCCGAGGCCTCACGAGAGGTGATGAAGACCTCGCACTGGACCTGGATCGCCGAGGAGGTCGAGGGCCTCGACGGCAAACCGTTGGGCATTGGAAAACGCAACCTGATCAACAACTTCTGCCTCGGTGCTCAACCAAACCTCGAGATGTGCACCTCCTGCCACGCTGGCTACGGCTACGACAGCAATGACTTCGACTTCAGCGACGAGCTTGCCGTCGACTGCCTGGTCTGCCACGACAGCACCGAGACCTACCGCAAGAAGGGCGGCGGCTGGCCCAAGGATGACGTCGATCTCGTCGCCGTGGCCAAGAGCGTCGCCGCGCCAGGGCGAAACAACTGTGGAGCCTGCCACTTCGAGGGGGGCGGAGGAAATGCCGTCAAGCACGGCGACATGGACGGCACCCTGCACCACCCCATGCCGCGCAACGACATCCACATGGGTCGCCACGACTTCCGCTGCCAAGACTGCCACCGCACTGAGCGACACGAGGTGGCAGGTGTGCTCACGACCACCTCCGAGAGCGCTGACGCGCATGTGCGCTGCACCGATTGCCACGCCATGGACCCCCACCACAACGATCGGCTCAACACCCACGCCAGCGCCGTCGCCTGCCAGAGCTGCCACATCCCCAAGGTCGCCCTCGACTACCCCACCAAAATGGCCTGGGACTGGTCGACGGCGGGACAAGACCTCCCTGAAGACGCGCATCACTACCTCAAGGCCAAGGGCAGCTTCGAGTATATTCAGGAGCTCATCCCAGAATACACCTGGCACAATGGACGGGTCGACCGACTCCTCCCAGGCGAACCCATCGACCCCGAAGCGGTGACCGTCATCAACCGCTTGGAGGGGTCCATCGCCGATGCCACCGCTCGCATCGTGCCGGTCAAAGTCCACCGAGGTAAACAGCCCTACGACAAGACGTTCAAGTACCTCATCGTGCCCAAGACCGTAGGGGAGGGCGGCTACTGGACCGAGTTCGACTGGAACCAGGCCTTCGAGCTCGGTGCCGACGCGACCGGGCAGCCCTTCAGCGGCGAGTACGGCTTTGCCGAAACCCTGATGTATTGGCCACTTCATCACATGGTCGCCCCCAAAGAACACGCGCTGCAGTGCACCGACTGCCACGCCGACCGCGGACGGCTGAACTGGAAAGAGCTCGGATACCCCGGTGATCCCGCGCTCTACGGCGGCCGCAAGCGCGCCGATCTGCTCGCCGATGACATCGAGGCCAAGCCATGAAAGCGCACACCTCGCCTTTCCTCGAGACCATCCTCGGCGTTGTCTCACGTTTTCGTGCACAACGGCTCGAAATAGTTCAGCTCTTGCTCGTCCTCGCCGCGCTCCTGCTGCTCAGCACGCCTGCCTGGTCTCAGTCGGTGTCCTTCCACCCCGATATCGACCTGCTCGACAAAGAAGGGCAGAACGTCCTCGACAGCGGACGCCCAGTCTCGACCGTTCGCTCCTGCGGTGAGTGCCACGACACCGAGTTCATCGCCCGTCACAGCTTCCACGCCGATCTCGGCGCCCGAAGCTTCGACCGCGTGCCTGCAGGCGCCTCTCCCTACGACCGTGGCAGCGGCATCTTCGGCCGCTTCGACCCCAACCTCTATGTCTGGTTCGAACCCAAGGACCCGGCAGCACACGCCGACACTACCTTCGACGACACTGTGCTGCGCCCCAAGACCCCAGGAGGCGTCGATGCCGACGAGCTCGAGCGCTGGCTCGACCAACTCGGGCGTTGGCATGTGGGCGGTGGTCCCTTCGCCGACCGCATGGAGCCCAACTGTTTCCTGTGCCATTTGGACGTCTCCGACAACGACGCACGCCTGCGCGCTATGGAGCGCGGTCAATATGAGTGGGCGGCGACCGCGACCTTGGCCAGCACGGGTGCCGTCGTCGACCGCAACGGACAGTGGCGGTACAACGCCAAGGCCTTCGACCCCGACAAGAGCATCAACCTCGAGCGCGTCCGTATCCTCGATCCATCCTCCCGCTCCTGCGGCCAATGCCACGGCCTCGCCGTCGACGGCAGCGAGCCCGTCGAGTGGTCGGTGGGCATGAAAAACCCACGCACCGAGCTGACCGGTGAGATCTTCGCTGCCCAAAAGCTCTACCACACCCGCATGAACCTTGCGGGCAAACGAGACCTCACCCGGCCTTGGGATGTGCACGCCGAACGGCTACTCGACTGCTCGAGCTGCCACCACTCCCCCAACAACCCCATCTTTGCCCGCGAGAGCGCCAACACCAAGCCCGATCACCTCGCCTTCGACGCCCTTAAACTAAGCATTGGCGAGTACTTGCGGCATCCCAACCACCAGCTCGTCAAGGGTCACAGCTCGGCGCAAAACCTCGCCAATGGCCTCGACGGCAGCATGCGCCGCTGCGAAGACTGCCACGACGCCATGAACGAACACGCCTGGCTGCCCCGCAAAGAGCGCCACTTCCGGGCGCTCTCCTGCGAAGCCTGCCACCTGCCTGAGATGCATGCGCCAGCGCGCATGCAAACCGACTGGACGGTGCTCAACCAAGCCCGCGGGCCAGTGGTGGTCTACCGCGGCGTCGACGGCGATCCCAATGACCCTCTGGCGCTGATCAAGGGATATCGGCCGGTGCTGCTCGAGCGTCGAATCTCGGATGAGCAGCGGCCAAAGCTGTTCCCACACAACCTGCTCAGCACCTTCTACTGGGTTGGCGGAGAGCCACAACAACCCGTCTCGGTGGAGCTTCTGGCGCAGGCTTACTTCGATGAAAGCGGTGCCTATCACGAGGATTTGCGCAAGGCCCTGGACAGCAATGGCGACGGCGCGCTGAGCGCCGAGGAGCTGCGCTTGGACAGCGACGCAAAAACCCAGCTCGTGAGCGCACGGCTGCAGGCCTTGGGGGTCAAGGATCCGCACATCGTCGGCGAAATCCAACCCTACAGCATCCACCACGGCGCA
This sequence comes from Myxococcota bacterium, assembly GCA_034002465.1. Lineage (GTDB taxonomy): Bacteria > Myxococcota_A > Bradymonadia > UBA4248 > JAVFAO01 > JAVFAO01. The sequence goes on along the minus strand of JAVFAO010000295.1, from coordinate 3,382 downwards.
GCCGGTCGGGGTTGGGCAACGCGAGACTGCGCTGCCTGCCATCAGCAGGAAGCGCAGGTGGTCTCAGAGGGCATGCGCGTCGCGGCCTACCTCCCTGGTGGTGTGCAGCCCGCCTTCGTCACCGACAGCAACGCCGACCTGAGGGGCAGCTTCCAACGCGCTGACGACGGTTCCTTGAGCTTCGTCCCCGAGCGGCGTTCAGGCGAGCTCTACGTCTTTGGTTTCAGCGCCTGGCCTTGGGTCGACCTCTTTGGTCTGCTGATGTTGGTGGGCTCTTTCTTGGGGATCATGGGTCACGCGGGCTTGCGGGTCTACCATGCACGGATGGGGGGGAGCTGATGGCCCACGCGGCAGCAACCAAGCGAGTGCTCATCTACACGCTCTACGAACGCCTCTGGCACTGGCTGCAGGCTGGCGGCATCTTGCTCCTGCTGTTCACCGGCGCCGAGATCCATTGGGCCGGTCGAATCGACGTCTTTGGTTTCGATACTGCTGTTAAAATCCATGATTTCCTTGCAGCAGTTCTGATTCTCAATGCCTTCTTGGGCCTCTTTTTCTTCGTCGCGACAGGAAACATCAAGCACTACCTGCCGCATTCGCGCGACTACTTCTCACTCGCCTTGCGACAAGGGCTGTACTACATCCGCGGCATCTTCCGCAAAGAGCCGCACCCCTTCGAACGCAACACCGAGCGCCGCCTCAATCCGATCCAGCAGCTCACCTACATCATGATCCTCAATGTGCTCATCCCCATTCAGGTGGTGACGGGCATCTTGATGTGGACCTCGACCAAGTACGAGCCCTTCACCACGCTCGGCGTCATCGCGGGGCTGCACACTTTGGTTGCCTGGGTCTTGCTCGCCGTCATCGTGGTGCACATCTACATGACGACGACGGGGCACACCCCGCTCGAACACATCCGCACCATGCTCTTTGGCTGGGGAGAGGTCGTGGAGGTCTCAGCAGGCGCGAGCCAGGCGTCGAAGCGCCTCGAGCAGAGCGAGCCCGCTCCGCCATTGGCAAAAACGGATGACGAGGACGCCGCCCACGCTGCCACTGAGCGTTCAGGTGAGCTTGACGTCGCGGCATCAGACGAAGACGCCGCGAGCGACCGCCCGAGCGAGCCCCCGTCCCAAGCGGACAGTGACGAGCCAACAGAGAACGAATCGAAGCGCAAAACTGGACGCAAAAAGGGCAGCAAGCGGAGGGGAGCATGAAAGCGCGAGCAGAGCGCGGGCCAGCCCCATATATCAACCCCTATCTCGCCGGCACATTTCTGGGGGTCCTGCTCTTCGTCTCGTTTCTCGTGACCGGGCACGGCCTGGGTGCATCAGGCGGCTTGGCACGCATGATCGTCTGGGTCCAAGACCTCTTCGTGTCGAGCCACGTCGACGCCAACCCCGCACTGGCCACCATGGCGGGCGGTGATGCCAACCCTCTCGATCACTGGTTGGTCTGGGCGATCATCGGCGCGATGGCGGGTGGCTTCGTCTCGGGTTGGATGGGACGACGGCTTCGCATCGAAACCTTCCGCGGCCCCAACATCTCAGTGAGGGCTCGTTGGATCGCAGCACTGCTGGGCGGAACGCTGGTGGGTTTCGGCGCCCGCATGGCACGAGGCTGCACCTCTGGCCAAGCACTCTCGGGCGGTGCCGTGCTCAGCCTCGGGAGTTGGGCTTTCATGTTCTCGGTCTTTGCGGGTGGCTACCTGCTGGCGTACTTCGTGCGTCGCCTTTGGAACTGAGGTTCGGAATCGGAACGCAAGCTACTGTTATCCGAAGGAAATGGTCAGCGATGAGGCGAGCCCGAGAGCGGCTCGAGAGGAGCTTGTGATGGCACCCTACGACGTGACAGCCTGGGGGAAAGGAATTGAGGTCGCGGTGTCGCTGGGCATCGGCTTCTCCTTTGGCTTCATCCTGGAGCGGGCGGGCTTTGGCGACTCACGCAAGCTCGCTTCTCAGTTCTATTTCCGGGACATGACGGTGCTCAAGGTGATGTTCACGGGCATCGTCGTCGCGATGGTGCTGCTCTTCTGGGCGGTTTTCCTGGGCTTCGTCGACTACGGCCGGATCTTCGTCAACCCCACCTTCTTGTGGCCCGGTATCGTCGGTGGCTTCATCCTGGGGCTCGGATTCATCGTCGGGGGATACTGCCCTGGCACCTCCCTGGTGTCGGCTGCGACGGGCAAGCTCGATGGGATGTTTTTCGTGGGTGGTGTGTTGCTCGGGATTTTCGTGTTTGGAGAGGCAGCGCCACAGTTCTGGGACTTCTTCGAAGGCGCAGGCGAAGGAGCGAGAGCCACGCTGCCCGAATGGCTAGGGCTGCCCACGGGCCTCGTCGTGCTCGGCGTCGTGCTCATGGCGGTGGGCGCTTTCCGCGCCGCAGAGTGGGCCGAGGGGCTGGTGGCGCGCCGCGCCCAAAGGAGGCAAGATGCGCAACCCTAAGCTCTTCGCCGCAGGATTGCTGATAGTCATGGGCCTGGGCCTGGCCGTCTGGGGTGACCCCAGCATCGAGGAGCGCATGAGCCAGCGCTCCGAGGAGCTCGATCAAGAGCTTGCTTCGCGAGAGAAACACATCGATCCAGGCGAGCTGCTCGAGCTGCTCTACAACACCAGCGTCGACAAACGCCTCTTCGACGTGCGTGATGAAGCAGAATACAACCTGTTTCATATCCTGGACGCCGAGCGGGTCGACCTGCAGAGCATCGACGACGACTTCGCCAGCACCATCCGCAAGAAGCAGGTGGTGATCTTGGTGTCCAATGGTGAGGAGCGCGCCGAGCTGGCCTACCGGCGATTCCGAGTTGCCGGTCTCACCGCGGTCTACATCCTCGAAGGCGGCATCAACCACTGGCTCGCCATCTTCGACAAGGGCATCCAGGACGCGAAGCCACAACGAGACGACACCCGCCAGTACGCCTTTCCTGGTGTGCTCGGACACAGAGCACCCGCGTCTCGGCCGCCCGTAGAGCTCGCAGCGAGCAGAAACTTCACGAAGAAGGTGAAGGGGGCGAGCGCGGTCAAGGTCTCCGGCGGCTGCGGCGGCTAGCTCTTGCCCTGTTGCAGCAAGACTCAATCAGTGCCCTCTGAAGAAGGCACCGCCTCACCGCGCGCGCGATGAGGCGTGCTGCCAGACTCAGTCGACGCAGTCGGGATCGGCACCGTCGACGAGGCCGTCGCCATCGTTGTCGACACCGTCCGTGCAGTTCTCGACGGGCACGCCATAGAGCTCGCCGGTAATGCAGTCGCTGTCGTTCATGTCGATCGCGCCGTCGCCATCATTGTCGATGCCATCGTCGCAGATCTCTGACGGCGCCATGTATTCCGGGACCGCGAAGCAGTCGGAATCATCCATGTCGATCGCGCCATCGCCATCGTTGTCG
>JAVFAO010000294.1:0-8859 GCA_034002465.1 Myxococcota bacterium | reverse complement strand
ACTCTCAATGAACACGATGAGCTCATCGTGAGTGACGATGAAGCTGGCCGGCTTCATATTCCCCGTTCGGATGCGCTCATGGCACTGCGCAACGCCATCGCAACGCAGTCGCTACTGCTCACCGGAGAGCCGGGGTGTGGAAAAAGTGGGCTGCTGCATTCGCTGGCCAATGAGCTGGAACGCGAGAACTGTCCGCTTCTCTTTCTTCGTGCAGAGCAACTCGTCGAAAACGATGCGCAGCAACGTGCCACACTGCGAGGACTCGAGCATCCCTTGGTCGAAGTATTGAAGAACGGCTTCAGTGAATCGGGTATCGTCATCATTGACGCCCTCGATGCCGTTCGAGACCCAAATGGAGACGCCAACATCCGCCGTTTGCTGGTGGCCGTCAAACAGCTCGCGCCATGGCGGCTTCTCGCCAGCATTCGCGAGTTCGACCTGAAGCACAGCGACGAGCTTCGGAAGGCATTTCGTGGAGAAGGCGTTGCCGACTTCAGCTCGCCCGACTTCAAGGGAGTGGCCCACTTCCACCTTGGATGCTTCAGTGTGGCTGAACTCGACCTACTGCTCGAACGCCAACCCAAACTCAGAGCCTTCATCGAGGGAGGGCGCCTCTCTCCCAAGGCGCGCACCATTCATGCATCGCCGTTCTACCTCGGTCTGGCTGCCGAGCTTCTTCGTCATGGTTTGGCCGCCGCGCGGCTTGGCGATTGGGACAGCCCCGGTCTGCTGCTGCAAAGGGCCTGGGAAATCCGGGTGACCAAAGGCTGCGGGAGCGGCGTTCGGGAAGCGACGCTGCGGACGATCTGCGAAAGTATGCGCAAGCAACGCCGTCTCGGAATCTCGAAAGCCACGCTGAAGCTCGATGCTGCTCAGCTTGATGCAGTCGGCCAACTTCGGCAACAGGGCTTGCTCACATCACCACGCCTATGCTTTGGCGTACGGGTCGCGGATGACGATATCGAGTTCGTCCATCACCTCTGGCACGATTTCGCCATTGCTGCCGTGCTTATTCCATCATCGGTAGAAGAGCTCTGCACCTTTCTCGAAGCAGATCCACGCATCCCAGTGTTCTACCGGCAAAGCTGCCTCTTTGCTCTAGAGCGCCTCTGGGACCTAGACGACTCCAGGCAAGAGTTCTGGCAAGTCGCGTTTCGAATGAAGGAGAGCCCAAGGCTTCACACCCTCTCGCGTATCCTTGCACCACTGCTCGCCGTGCGGCGAGTCGAAAAAGTCGACGACCTCGTGCCGCTCCTGGATGCCATTGCCCGCTCTGGTGAGGCCCAGTCAGTACCGGGCTGGGTCCTGCAGCACCTCGTGTTGGCACTGCGGGAAAGCGATTCTGTGATGCCACTATGGTGTGAGGTCGCCGACCACCTGGCTAGACAAAACAAGGTCCAGGGCCAGGTCGAGTTCGCCCTGGCCCACATACTCGACGCACTCCCACCAGCCTCTGAAAACGAAGGCCCTGCTTTGCTGCTCAGTTTCAATGTCGCCTGCGCACTCCTCCGGGCCCATGTCGACAAGCCAGTGGACCAGGGTTGGAAATGGGGGTATCGCATCGCGCTCACGTCGCTCGCACATAGTTCTGCTGTGGCACCCGCGGAATGCGAAGAGCTCCTTGGCAGCCTGCTCGCAGAGGAGCGCCTTGCCACCTATCCTACGGACGATCTGCTCATCCTCGTCGACAAGCTCCCTGAGTTTCGACTCACGGCGCCATTCCGCGACCAGCTCCTCGTTCGTCTGTGCACGCAAGCGTTCTTGCGCGTGCCTCCCAGTGGAATGCAGACCAACGGCTCACAGATCCTTTCCTTATCCTTTCAGCGCGCCGACGGTTGGACGGCGCTCCAGGATTCACTGTCTGAGAGCCTCCCACGTTGTCCCGCGCTGGGCGCGGCTGCCCTCCTCGAGTGCACGTGCATCGTTGCGCAGTCGTTGCGCTGGCGTCCGTCGGAGCCGCCCGTCATTGTGGGGAGCTTTGGGATACCTCCCACCTCGCTGGTTCAGGACTGTGCTCATGTAGCGAACGAGGAGGCGCACGATAAGTTGCTCAAGCACTTCGAAAGAACCCTCGAAGATCAGGCGGCGTCGAACAACGTCACCTGGCTCACTGAGCTCTTGAGTGCTTTGTTCTCGCGCCAGACGCCAACGGTGGTGTGGTGTGCAGTGCTACGCAGCGGTGCCAAGCAACTGAGCCTGGGAACGCGGCTCGTGGCCATCTTCGACTGCGATGCATCGCTCGCACACCTCGACTACTGCACTGCTGGAGTCGAACTCTTCGTGTCTCTCCACCAGGCCAACGTCGACCGCGTGCGCCTCGAGTCCGCCTTGCTGCGCCTCGCCAATTCGGGTCGGGAGCGACCTTCTTGGGCATGGCTCGAGAACGACGCTGCGGTTGACCGAGTGCTGGAACGGCTCGATGGGGGGACGCTTGAGCTGCCAGCGACCATCGAACTGCACAAGCTCCGTCAACCCGATCGCGGTCGCAGCGCTCTTCAGTCAGGTCAGGTCGTGACGCCTGGATTCCACTCGCAGACTGCCGAGCAGCGACTTCGATCAATAGGTATCGCTCTTGAGACCCCCGCAGACTGGGCCCTCGCCGAGCTGCTCGACAGACTCCTGGAGGCGAATAGAGCTCTGGAAGCGAATCGAGACACGCAGCACGTTGACCACGGCTGGGAGCTCGTTCGACAGGATGTGTCGCTGCTCCAGCAGCCACCCCATCGCGGGACCAAACTGACCGAACATGTTTGGAGCTACATCTTTGCCGTCAGCGCGAGCATCGCCGACCACGCCACATGGCCAGCATCGGATGAGCGCTGGGAAGAAATGCAGCAGCTCTTTCTGCGCGCGGCGAATGCTGCCGCGCCCGCGTCGGATCGCGATTCGGATCGGCCGTTGCCCTCAGGCTGGGGGTGGCCAAGTCCGCGGCTGCATGCAGCGACTGGCCTGCTTCGACTGATCGAATGCCGTGGTCGCGAGGACGCTGCGGCGGCGAAGGCGCTGGATACTCTGGTCACGGATCCCGCTCGCGTTGTACGCCGTGAGCTGTCTCGCCATGTCTGGAAGCTTTGGTACGGGGATCAGCCCCGCCTTTGGCACTTGCTCATGTGTCTAGCCCAGAAGGAAAGAAGCCTCGATGTTCTCGAAGCGCTGGTTTCGGCTCTGGACCGCCTATGGGGATGCGACCCAGAGAAGGTCTTCGCGGCGCTCGATGTCACCGCTGCCCGCCCCGAGGTCATCGCAGCGCCAACACACGAGCTTCACACCAAGCTGGCAAAGAGCCTGTTGTTCCAATGGCTTCGCGCTGGCGACGTTGAACTGGAGAAGCGAGTTGAAGCTCTGATTGAGCTCTGTGACACGGTTCGAGGGACGGGCCTGGTGCCCCTGCTTCAAACGGCCAGGTTCGAGGGTTGGCTCACCCACAGCCCCAACGAGCAGCGAGCCCGCACTTGGTGCTTCTTCGGCAGAGTATTGGCGAGCGCCCAGCGCAAGCTGGAGCCGCTGCGACAGCTCCACAGCGATGCGGCGACAGGGGATGAGACAATCCGCGCGGAGAAGTGTCTCCGGCTGATCGATGCCGTTGCCTCTGAACTGTATTTCGCGAGTGGTGCCGTTGATTCGCAAAACGGCGCAGCGCCCCCGCCAGCACAGCTCACCCGCTTCTGGCTCGAGAGCAGGACCTTGTTCACTGCCCTTTCCACGGAGTCGCAGCCGCACACGACTCATCGTGTGGTCAAGGCTCTGGCCTTCCTGATGCCTTGCGCACCTGCTGAGAGCTTCGTGTTGGCGACCACCGCAGTGCGGAGCAGTGTTCCTGCGGGGCTGGCACGCGAATCACTGGCAGAGCGCGACGTCGTTGCATTGGTCGAGCGGGCCTTCGCCGATCATCGCACGATCTTTCAAACCAACGAGCACTTCGCCGATGCCTGTCTCGAAGGCTTGCTTGCTGTGCTGGACGCCTTCGTCGAAGAAGGGTGGCCTTCGGCACGACGATTGACCTATCGGCTCGAGGAGATCTGGCGTTGAGCTTGGCTCCCCGTTCCCCGTTTCGTACGATACTGCTACCCACACCCGACAACGCCGGGTAGAGAGGTCGGAACAGAAGAGGCGCGCGCGGCCGAGGCCCTCGGCTCAGTTCTAGGTCACAATGGATTGCACGGTTTTTCAATGAGATGAGCGAGTAGCGCGATTCTTTGTTGACATGCACTCTGTTTTCTCTCAGTCTCTGTGGTGAGGATTGGCTTGGCGTCTGACTGGCGCCCCTCCAACCGGCCCTGCCGGAGTCTCCAAGTCCTCACATGTTCGAATCGAGACAACCCGCCCCAGGAGGCCGGAATGACACAGTTTATTGAGCCCATTGCGGCTCCTTCTTCCTTAGAAGAGCTCGTTGCGAGAGCGTTCGACGCCGAGAACATACCCTCTGGACCAAGACTCGCTCGTCTCATTGTCGCTGGATGTGACCTCGAAGTACCCAATGGCACAGAGCAGAGCGACCCAGTCCCACCCGAGGAGGATGAAGATTGGGCTGATGAGATGGCCCGAAGCCTTGCCCCTCGCCTTCGTCCGCTGTCGGAGGAGGCTGCTCCAGTCCATGAGCTTGCGTTGCTCCAAGAGTTCGACGCTTACCTCCGCAGGGAATTTGGCGCGCCCGAGACGGCACCGTTCCTGACGCGGATGGTTGCCGCACTGCCTGCCCACGAGTCGTACAACGATGCGCTGAACCGCTGCTTTGTGCGCGGACACTCGCCGCTCTTTCCTCGAGACTTCCAGACCACTGGCGTTCTCTCCATTCTCTGCGAGTCTGGCCGCGTCGATCCAAAGTACTTCTTGAATCTCGACGCTATTCGAAGCTGCCCTGTGGGTTCAGGGTCCTGGAATCGCCTGGTCACCGACTACGATCCTGCGTTGCCAATTCTGTGGACAAAGGCGCATCCAGTGTCTGCGCTACGGTCCTGCGCGCTACTTCTCGAAGCAGAGCCAGCGGACGAGCTCGCAACCCTAGCCGCTGCGTTCGAACGGATCCTGCAGATACGCTACCCAGGCTCAGAATCCCCTCCGGTGCTGCTCCGCCCCCTCGCCGTCATGCTGGCAGCTCGTCGAGAAGCGGAGGCTCTTCACCGCAACGATCTGCTCACTTCAAGCTGTTGGGAGTGGGCCAGGATCGCTTTTCAAGATGAGCCGGACGCGTTTCCCGAGACCTATCGTCGCTCCCTGGGTGACGAAGCACTCAAGCAACTCGGCGGACTCCGCTCCTTGCTCCGTGCCCCCAACGCTGAGCAAAGGCTGACACAACTCGACAGATACTTCGACAACGCGACCACTTTTCTGCTTCGGCTACGCCTAACGCCACCTTGGGCAGTATTGAAGCGCCTATTGCTGGCTTTTCGTGAGCTTCCGAAACGATCCGTGGCGCTCGATCTGCGCACATGGTGGGAGGGCCAGCTTGAGCCGTTGCCGCTGCCTTGGTGCAAAGTCCCCGAACTCGTTGCGCATGTGTTCAATAGCTTCGTAGGTGCCTTAGAGCAAACCAATGATCCGCAGTTGGCATCGCTTCGCACGGAGTTTGCCGAGTTCTGTCTCGAACGACTGAAGACCAAATCGAAGGCGACCGAGGGTGCTCAAAATGAGGACTTCGTTGAGCCCGAGCCCATTTGGCGCTGCGGCTACGTAAACGCAGTCCGTGAGCTAAGCGCCAATCCACGGGGGCGCGGGCATCACACCTTGAACTGGTCACGAAGAAACGATCCAGACGAGAGTGTTCGGCAAGCAGCCGAGAGAGCCTATCGCACTGTCAGGAACTCACACGGCCTTCCAGAGGGTATCTCGCCGCGACGCCCACTTTTCGCCGCCTTCTGGTGGCTTCGCCAAGCTCACGTTCTTGCTTGCGGTGAGCAGCCCAGCGCAACTGGAGCTCAACGCACGTTTCGCAAGGAGGTACGCCGGTCTCAAGAACCAGACTAGGCAACCCGCAGGGTTTGTTTGCCTGCTTGGTGACGAACGCTCGTCGCCCCTTCGGCGCACAAACTGAGCGGCGCTCAAACATCGATAGTTTAGACCTCGGCTTTTTGCGTCAGCGCCCCTCTGGCCAGTGACGCACCCTCACCGCCGACATGCTCACTTCAACTGCGTTGCAAGGGCTGGTGCTCCACGCCTCTGTCTTTGCATTCGCCCACGGAGGTTGATGATGATAGAGTCCCAGGAACTCATAGTGACGGCCCATGCCCGATGCCGGCTCCAAGAGCGGGGCATCTCGCAGCAAGCGGTGAAACACGCCCTGCAGTTCGGCCGTTGCTACCCCGCCAAAGGTGACGCGGTGGCCGTCTACCTCGGCCCATTCCTCGCCTCAGTCCTGCTCGGCCCATCTGAAGCCTGGATTGAGGCCAGGCTCGGACTTGTGCTGATTGTTGGGCTCGGGCTCCGCCTGCTCACTGCATATTTCATCGACACAAGTGTCGCAGAACGGCGATTTGGAGGGGCCTGATGTGCATATCACCACTCACACAGACCATTCACGCGATCATTCTCGTCGATTTCTGCTGGACCCGCGACAAAGACCCGCGCCTTTCTCTGGGGCACGCTTCTCTCCTGACAGCCTTGCGCGAACACGCCGGGCTCGAGGTCCGCTCCATGCAGGTGCCCGTGAACCAAGAATGCCTCGACGCTGACAGCGTCACCTCCGCCATCCTTCGAAACGCTGACGACATCGGCCCAGACAACGTCGCTCTGGCCTTCGGAGCCTACGTTTGGGGGGAAGAGCTGCTGCGGCAGGTGCTTCGGCGACTTCGAGCTGCGGGTTTCCGGGGCCGGATCATCCTGGGCGGTCCTCAGATCTCCTACTGCGGGCGAGGCCTCGAGCGCCTCTACCCCGAGGCCGACGTGTTCATCCGCGGCTACGCCGAGGATGCCTTGGCCACGCTCGTGACGAGCACACCGCGAACCCCAATCACTGGCGTCCACTGGGCAGGAACGCCCGACAGCCTCGCGCAAGCCGCGGTCGACCTCGAACGTCTGCCGTCGCCGTGGCTGCGGGGGACGATCCCACTCCAAGGACAGTCGTTCATCCGCTGGGAGACCCAACGGGGTTGCCCCTTCCACTGTGCGTTTTGCCAGCACCGCGAACCCGGAGCACGGCTGCACAGACGCGCCCTCAGCCGCTCCCGCATCGAAGCCGAGATTGACCTCTTCTGCGCGTCGGGCGTCCGCGAAATCGCCGTCTTGGACCCCATCTTCAACCTGGCACCGCACGCCATTGGGGTCCTCGAGCGCTTCGCGAAGCGAGGCTTCCCCGGAAGGCTGTCGCTGCAATGTCGCGCGGAGGCGGTGACTGCAGCGTTTCTCGACGCTGCCTCGGCCTTGGACGTCTGCCTCGAGTTCGGCCTCCAGACCATCCATGAAGACGAAGCTCGGGCAATCCGGCGTCTCAACCAGCTCGAGCGTGTTGATGCAACGCTCGCGGGCGCGCGCCACAGAGGCATCGCCCACGAGGTGTCGCTGATCTTCGGTCTGCCGCTGCAGACCTTGGCCTCCTTCGAGGCCAGCGTCGACTGGTGCTTGCAGCGGAAGGTGCCTGTCATCAAGGCATTCCCGCTGCTCTTGCTGCGTGGGACCGCGCTCGAGCGTGAGCGCGCTCGCTGGAACCTCGGCGATGGCGGAGAAGCCATGCCCGTGGTCCTCCAATCCAGCACCTTCGGGGTCGACGACTGGCGCGAGATGGCCCAACTCTCCGAGGCGCTGCGACTCACCGAGGGGAGCCCCCCCAGGGAGCTCCACGAGCTGAAACGACTCGCCGCCGCGCAGCGGCCAGAGTTCTTGTCGATTGGGCGCTTGGCCTGGTCCCCCAACTTCTTGGGCTGGCTCCCTCCACGCATGAAGGAGGTGGCATGAAGCTCCCCAGACCGCTCTTCGTCGTCTTCGAGGGTCTCGATGGCTCTGGCAAGAGCACCTGCGCCGCCTTGCTCGCCAAGCGCATCGACGCCGAGCTCCTGACAACGCCCTCGCCGCGCATACGACGCTATCGCGACGAGCTCGTCGACAGCTTCGGCTCGAGCCAAGAGGCCCGGCAGCTCTTCTACCTCGCCACCGTGTGCGCTGCGTCCGAGGAGGCTTCGGCGCTGCTGCGACAAGGTCGCTCGGTGGTCCTCGACCGCTACTTCCTCTCGACCCAGGCGTATGCCGCCTTCAGAGGCTCTCGGCTCGAGCTCGACGACCTCCAGCACCTGCTCCAACCCGCTGACGTCACCATCTACCTGGACAGCTCGCTTGCCACACGGCTCGCCAGGCTGCAGCACCGAAAACAGAGCCGCGAAGACCAGGAGACCATCACCGCCGAAGCCGACGAGCACCTGCGAGAGGAGCATCTGCGACGTTCACACCTGCAGGTCCTCGGCAGGTTCCTACGCATAGCAGGCGAGCAAACCCCTGAGGAGCTCCTCGCGCGCGTCCTCGCCGAGCTCACGCTCGCGCCCACCCACAGCTCCGGACCGTAGCCCTCGCCTGGCCCGAAAGGCGGTCTTGAGCCCAGAGGAGTCGTTCCTGCAGCCCGCGGGAGAAGCAGCACTTTCGCGCCGTCCTGGCGAGGCTGGCAAGCGACAGGGAGGACTGCGACAATTGGAAGCAGGCGCATTTCGTCGAATACGACACTCTGTCGGTTGGATCTACGAAGAGCTCGTTCCCAAGCCCGAGAAGTATCGCTATTCGCTGTTGCCATGGACCATTTTGGTTCTGGAAATGTATTCAACAGGGGGGGGTGGCAATGCTATTTAGTATGCACATTGTTCTTGACTCGGTTGGCATGCGGGTGCTACCGTCAGAGCGATGGCAGGAACTGGTGCCGCGGCGGTGTCGGTGAATGGGGGT
>JAVFAO010000293.1:0-8882 GCA_034002465.1 Myxococcota bacterium | reverse complement strand
CCCTGCTCTTTTTCGTGTCGATTGGCGACCACGTCCGCTCCCTCCAGCTCACTGCAGACCTCGCTACGACAGCGTCATGCCCGCGGCAAGAGCCAACGCGCGTCGCTCGTGTAGCTTGCCGGAGTCCGTCCTGTGGCGACCTTGTTCTCGGCCTAGGGCGTACTCTTCTTGGCGTCGGCCGCGCTCGCCAGCGAACGCAGGGCTCGACCGCAGAGCCGCGTTCAAGGACACCTCACCGCTTCGCCTCGTTGCAAGATTGATCCAGGGACACCATTCGAACACGGTTTGCGCAAACACCGAATGACAGGTCGCTGTAGCAGCTCGCATCGGTGCCAAGGAGGCTGCCGTGAATCCCATTCTGCAATTTGCACTCTTCGCCAGCGTCAGCATGCTGGTGTTCTCTCTGTTCGTGCTCTACCTCGGCAAGCGCCTGATAAGCCCCCTGCGCCTGAGCCCGTGGCGACGCCGCGTGGCCTGGGCTGCCCTGCTGCTCTTGGCATGGGCTGGTCCCCTGAGCATGGGCCTGGGGAGGACGCTGGATGCAGGCAGCTTCGTCGACACAGCGCAAGCCGTCGGCTTCGTGTTGATGGCCGTGGGCGCCGTCCTGTTCACTGTCGCGTTGGCGCGTGACCTCCTGTGGTTCGTCTACCGGGGCATCGAGTCCTTGTCCTCGCGCTTCAGCGACAACGAGGCAACGAGCGACCCCGAACGTCGACAGTTCCTCTTCAACATGAGCAGCGCGGGCGTCATGCTCACCGCCACCGCCTCCGCAGGGGTCGGGATCTTCCAGGCGCGCCAAAGCCCTCGTATCCGCCGTCTCGAGGTCCCCGTGCAGGGGCTGCCCGAGGGCCTGGATGGGCTCCGCATCGCGCAGCTCTCGGACATCCATGTCGGACCCACCATCAGCGCCGCCGACCTCGAAGAGATGGTCGAGCTGACGATGGCCGAACGCCCTGAGATGATCGCGATCACAGGCGATCTGGTCGACGGCCTGGTCGAAGACCTGCGTCAAGACGTGTCGGCGCTCTCACGCCTCCAGGCCTCGCTGGGGGTCTACTACGTCACCGGCAACCACGAGTACTACTGGAACGGTGAGGCCTGGGCCAAGGAGGTCGAGCGCCTCGGACTGCAGGTGCTGCTCAACCGACACACGGTCATCGAACGAGGCGGCGCACAGATGGTGGTCGCCGGTGTGGCCGATGTGCAGGCTGAACGCTTCGTGCCCGCACACCGCTCCGACCCAGAAGCCGCCCTGGCCAACGCCCCCACCGACGCGTTTACGCTGCTGCTCGCCCACCAGCCCAAATCGGTGCAGCCCGCCTGGGAAGCAGGGGCAGACCTGGTGCTCGCCGGACACACCCACGGAGGACAGTTCTTCCCCATCAGCCTCTTGTCGACGCCCATCCACCGCTACTCCCATGGCCTCTACGAGGAAGGGGGGCGGCTCGTGCACGTCAGCGCGGGCGCTGGATACTGGGGTCCGCCGCTGCGACTGGGCGTGCCACGCGAGCTCAACCTGCTCACGCTGCGTCGGGTCTAGACTTTTTTGTTGATTGGGCGCTTGGCCTCTTCACCCAAGTTCTGAGCGATTGGGCGCTTGGCCTCTTCACCCAAGTTCTGGGCGATTGGGCGCTTGGCCTCTTCACCCAAGTTCTGGGCGATTGGGCGCTTGGCCTTTTTGTCCAGTGGGCGCTTGGCCTCTCCCCCTCATCTCTGGCCTTTTCTTTGCGCCTATGCGTCTTTGCGTGAGATTTCAGGGGCAGCGTCAACAGAAAGCCCAGCTCTCCGCAGGTGCACCTCGCGCCGCAATGACGCCTTCGATTCATGAAAGCGAGCGAAGCGAGGCACGAGTCAGCGTCTGTCGCGTGCGCATCCGATGCGCACGGGCAGCGCTGCGAGGGTCTCGCGAGAGTGAGCGAAATCTTGAAGTCGAAGCCAGGAGGCGGAGACTCGCTGCGAAGCAAGCCCGAAGGGTGCGTGCCACGGATGGCACGCAGCACATGGGCAAGGGGCTGTGCCCTTCAAGATTCCGCTCGCTTTTGCATTCGCTCGCTCTCGGGTACCGACCTCGCTCGATGACTCGCGAGGATGGAGTACCCTTCGCTCGCTTTCGATTGGAATCGCTTTCCTGTGGCCTCATGGGGCGATCAGGATGACGTCGGGCTTCTTCCCGTCGGGATTCTTGGGATCGGGGTTCTTGGGATCGGGGTTTTTCGGATCGGGCTTTTTGTGCCCGTCTGAGCTGCGACGCTTGAGCTTGACGTTGATCGGCTCCCCTTCCTTGATGGTGAACGCCTGCTCGAGGGCTTCGTAGCCACGCTTCTCGAAACGAAGCGTAAGCGGTTCATCGCGCGCTTCGGTTGTGAAAACGAAAGGCGTACGCCCAAGCTCCACATCCCCGGCAAAGACGCTGACGTCGCTGGGCTCGCTGGCCAAAAAGAGCTGAATCTGCGCGGGAATTGGGCTCACGTCTGGGGCTGCCGTGGGCAGCTCCTCGACATCCGGAGCGGGCTCTGGCTCTGCGAGCTCTGACGCCAGCTCCTCGACTGGCACATCAGGAAGCGCAGCCACCGCATCCGCTTCGGGCAAAGGCTCGGCCTGGTCTTCCACCACCACTGGCTGCTCGCGACCAGGGTTCTTCGCGCCGGCTGCATCCTCTGCTTCCTCGCCTGTTGGCGAAGACAACACCATGAAAAAGAAGACGCCCAGCGCCCCAACCAGGAGAACGATGATCACCACCAAGAGCAATGGCAGAACGCTCTTCTTGGGTGCACTCTGCTCGTCCTCGTCGACGATGGCATTGAGGCTTCCGGTCGAAGGTGCATAGACGGCAGCAAGATCCTGACTTTGCTCTGCTTCCAAGACGAAATCTGCAGTCGCTTTGTCGACTTCACTGAGATCGAAGCTGGAGGGCGGAGGAATCCTTCGAAGCTGCGTGAGCTCCTCGTCGCTCAAAGCGGCCATGCCCGGCGGCAAATGCACCCCGGCGAGCGCATCTCGGAATGCGTGTGCGTTGGGGAAGCGCTCCTCTGGATCGACCGCGAGTCCCTTCACCAGCGCAGGGCCCAGTGGTCCCGTCAACAAGGCTGCTGGGATCTCCAACTCCGCTCGGCAGTGCTTCATCATGCACTGAAAGGGGTTGCCTGCGTCGCAGACGGCGGTGCCCGTCATGGTCTCGACCAGAATCAAGGCCATCTGATAGACGTCGAGGGCAGGCGTCGCGAGCTGCTTGGCGACATACTCTGGCGCAAGGTACTGCGGAGTCCCCAAGACCTGGCCAGTGGCGGTGAGCCGCTTGGTCTCACCTTGCGTGATGCTGGCCACACCAAAGTCTAGAATGAGCAAGCGCTCCGAGGCGCTTCCTGGCTTGACCAGGAAGAGATTCGAAGGCTTCAGGTCCTTGTGGACGATGCCGCTCTCGTGCCCAAGGCCGAGCGCGTCGAGCACTGGCAAGAAGAGCTTGAGCGCCCGCGGGGGGGCCAGTGGCCCAGAAGCGGTGATTTCGTCGTCGAGATCATGGCCATCGAGAAGATCCATGACCATGTAGGGCTGTCGGCTGCTACCGTATACGCCGTAGTCGTAGATGGTGACCACATTGGGGTGCTTGATGGCGGCGGCAGCCTCCGCCTCGCGGCGAAAACGCTCTTCGAACTGCTCCGCCCGTGGGACCTTGCTCCCAAGGTTGAGTACCTTGACCGCCACCTCGCGGTTCATATGGAGGTGTCTCGCCCTGTAGACGGTGGCAAATCCACCCTCTCCAAGGAACGAGGTCACCTCGTAACGCGCGTCGATGACAGTGCCAATACCTATGGCGAGATCGTCTTCCATCCAGAGCGGCTCCGGTTCGATTCGCGCGTCCTCTCGAAGGAGAACCCTTTCGAAATGGCAGCCATCAAAGAGACTGCGCCCCATACTGCGAGTAGGCTAGATGCGGGCGCGCGTCGCGTCAAGCAAGGCAGGTTGGACGGGTTGGACGGGCCAGCAACACTCTGTTGGGCCCGTTGCTCGAACGCGAAACGCAGCGCTCGTTTACAGCGGAAAGTCAGTGGGTGTTTCCTCGATGGCTTGCCTCTGGCTGTCGTTCGTGGCCCGAGGACTTACGAGCAGACCGGAGTTGCTCTAGGTCGATGCTCATCCGATTGAGTCGTCAGCTTAGGCCTCGCTCAATCCAGATGTATTCACTTGTCAAATAATTTGTTGAACAGGCCAAGCGCCCAATCAACAAAATGTTGGGGAACAGGCCAAGCGCCCAATCAACAAAAAAAACCGGCTCATCTGTCGAGTTGCACCCGTTCCTCGGGTGGACAACGATAGCTGCTTCGCTCATAGGCCGCTGGGGTCGCTGCATTCTGACCGGGTTGTAGCTCTTCGACGATTTCACTGGGTGTGCAGTTGGCCTGCTCTTCATGCTGCGGCTGGTTGATGATGGCGCTCACAATGCCCACGAAGAGGCCAACGACCACCACCAGAAGCGCAGCGTACCAAGCAAAGAAATCCATGTTTTGTTCGTTCGTTCCCATGGTTTTGTCCCATGATGTCGAGGCGCATGCGCCCCGCGGTTGTTCTCGCGCTTCGCCGCAATCCTTGGCGTTCACGAAACAGCGAGTTGCCTACATCTACGGAATAGTTCCGTATGCAGGCGTCGACAGCAGACCGAGCACGTCGGTCGGTGGCGACTTCGATTGCGCTTCGTCAGCTCTCGGCACCAACCTCGCGACAACAAAATTCCTTGGGAATGTCGAGAGGATGCGAGTCCTTCGCTGACTTCGGAAACAGCAACACACTGTGTTTCTACGACGTCTTCTGCGCACGATACGCAGGAAGCGCGTCTTTCTCTGGCTCGCCTTTGCTTCTCGTCTGCGCTTCCAACGCAGGGAATCAAAGGTCTTGTTGAGCAACAAACCCCGCACAGGACATCTGCGCAGAGGTGGCTACAATACGGTGCTCAAAAGCACGGGCCTCAGGACTGTCGCCGGAGGCGGGATACGGTAGAGCTGCATCGGCAGATACCGTTCATCCACAGTTGCCCAAGATACTCACGAATGCCAGATTCGCAAGTAAAAAAAGACATCCAGGGAATAACCGCGTGAGTTCAGGCCCTTGCGCACCAACTCAGTCCGCCCGGAGCTCCACATCTTCGCCAAGCCCCTCCCCCAGACGCTGCGCCACGCGCCGCAGCGCCTGCGGCCCCAGCTCGCCCACCAAGACCACGCGCTGAGCTCGCCCGAAAAAGATCTGCTGCGCAGCTTCCCGAATCGCTTCCGCGCTCACTTCGAGAAGACGCAAACAACGCTGACGTGGATCGGCGAGCACACCACGATGCGCGATCGATGTCAGCCACTGCGCCAGAGGAGCCGGCCTGTCCAACAACGCCTGGTGCTCCCATAGAATACGACGCTTGGCCCGCTCGAGCTCTTCCTCGCTCACCAAATGGTCCGCCAATCTCCTCAACACTCCGAGCAGCTCCTCCAACACCCGCCCCACCCGACGATGCCGGCAAGCCAAGCGAAGCTCACACATCGCAGCCTCTCGAGTGCTCGCCGAAAACGCCTCGACATCGTAGACCAAACCCAGCTCGTCGATCAGACGGTGCGGCAAACGGCTAGCCAGCCCATCATCCAAAATTCGTAGGGCAAGCTCCACCGCTGGATAGCTTGACTCGTCCTGCCCCACCGTGCGCACTCCAAAGGCCAACTCGGTCTGCGTCGCCCCATCATAGCGCCGCAAATGCAAACGCGGTTTCGGCGACGGAAGAGCACAAAAGGCATCGCGATGACGAGGCACTGAGGGCCTTAGCGCATCGAAAGCCTGCGCCAAGACTGCCACGGGATCCTCGAGATCGATACGCCCCACCAAGGCAATCACCGCGTTGGGCCCACAATACTGACTCTGGTAGTACTGCCGTACCGCCCCCCTTCCGATGCGCGCCAAAGACTCGGGGGTCCCCGCAATCGCCCGACCAAGCGGACCTTCGAAGAGCTCTTCCATGAGCAGGTCGTCCACATTGATAAGACGCCCATCCTCATCGTAGTCGCTCAAGATCTCCTCGCGAATGATGTCGCGCTCAGACTCCAACCCCAACAAACGCGGACTGAGCACCATCTGCGAGAGCAGCTCCACACCCTCGGCCAAACTCTCCGGCGGAAGCAGGGTTTCGTAGCTCGTCTGCTCGCGAGACGTGAACCCGTTGATGTTGCCTCCAATGTCTTCGAACGCCGCGCTCAGCGCCCGCAAGCTCGGGTACTCGGGTGTGCCGCGAAACATCAAATGCTCGATCAGGTGCGACACGCCGCTGAGCGCCTCAGGCTCGTCGCGACTCCCCGTTCCAAACGACACCGAGAGACTGACCCGATGCAGATCAGGCAGCGGACAGATCAACAGGGTCGCCCCGTTGGGCAGCTTCTCACAGCGCAGCGGCAGCGCCTCCGGGAGTCGCGGGGTGCTGTGGGGCAATCGAGTGGGACGCTGCGCTAGAGGGGATCGACGACGCATGAGGCCTCTCAAGTCAAGGCTCGGAAAAGCTCGAGAAAGGCGCGGTTGTTGCCCTCCACACGAAGACGCTGCTCGCTCAGCAGCCTCGGCACAGTACTCTCTCCCCGCGACACAGCGAGCAAATCCGTGTACCGAAGCGCCAAATACACATCCGCAACGGAACCCGACCGGCTTGTCCCAAAATCCAGACGCAGCCTCAGCGTCTGCGCGCAACCAGGGACCTCCATCAACGCGAGCTGCAACGACATCGACAGCTTCTCCAACTGCCGCAGACGACTCCAGCTCAAACGCAGCGCAGGCTCAATCCGCATCCCCGGCAAGCGCTTGGTCCACTCATCAAGCAAGTGCCCCAAAGCAGCCTTGCTCTGCTCCCAATCCGAGAGCTCACCACGCACCGTGAGCAGCGCCTTCGCGGTCACACCCGACTCGACCTCGAGCCCGAGGTCCGTCAAAACCAGCGTCCATGTCTGCCCCGCCTCCCCCTCGAAGCAAGCAAGCACGGTCAGATCGACCTCACTCCATTGCGCATAGAGCTCCACATATTCCTGGAACAACAATGGCAAATGTTGCTCCACCAGGCTCTGCAGAGACGTTTCGGCGAACAAGGTGGCGATGCGATCGCTCATCAGCTCTCACACGATGGGCGCCGCAGCGCCAGTTGGAGAAGCAGGCAAGGCCCGAAAGCCCAGTCCCAGGCCGCAGGGATCATAAGACAGGCGCTGACCCCTGGCAATCGCAAGCGAGCGGAGCGAGGCACGAGTCAGCGTCTGTCGCGTCGCATCCTATGCGCAGGAGCAGCGCTGCGAGGGGCTCGCGGGAGCGAGCGAATGATCGAAAGTGAGCGAAGTGCACGCATCCCCCCGACATTCCGAAGGAACTCGGAGCCAGGAGGCGGAGAGTCGCTGCGAAGCAAGCCCGAAGGGTGCCCGCCAGGGAAGGCGGGCGACAATTGCTGCTGTCGAGAGGTCGGTGCACGAGAGCGAGCGAATGCAATCGACACTACGGATGAACGACGAACCACGAACGACGAACGACGAACCACGAACGACGAACCACGAACGACGAACCACGAACGACGAACCACGAACGACGAACCACGAACGACGAACCACGAACGACGAACCACGAACGACGAACTACGAACGACGAACCACGAACAGAGCATTTCGCTTCGTCCCACAAGTCCAGTACACTGTGCTCGGAGGAGGGACGCATGAGAGCAGCCACCGTAGCCTTCATTCTGAGTAGCCTCTTGCTGAGTAGCATCATCGGCTGTAGCACCCAGTCGACACCGCGCATCGACGAGCTTGCCCCAGACCCCATCCAACAAGAGAAAACCTTATGGATTTACGGGGATTTTTTCGGTGACTACGACGAGACGCGCAGCGCTGTCTTCTTCGCCGGAACCTGCGGCGAAATCATGAGCTGGAGCCCAACCGCCATCGCCGTCGCCGTGCCCTCGGGTATCGGCACGGGCCTGCGCGAGCTCGAGCTGCAGCGCGCCGACGGTGAACGAACACGCTCCACCATTGAGCTCGACGGCGACAACCTGCCTGCTCCCCTCTTTCGCCCCTGCGCACAGCGCCTGGTCAGCGAGCTCGACGTCAGTGACACTCCCGACCTCAATGACCAGCCCGAGCCCGATTGGCCTGACCAACCCGATTGGCCTGACCAGCCCGATTGGCCTGACCAGCCCGATTGGCCTGACCAGCCCGATTGGCCAGATGATGACGAACCTGGCTCGGAATACCGCTACGTCCTGATTGTGGACATCAGCTACAACGACGTCGGCAGAAATCCAGGCGTCGACCTCGACGCCGTCTGCACCGTCCGCGCGGGCCAGCGGCTCTGCGCCACCCAGGTCATGCTCTACGAAAACATCCCAGGCGTCGGCGAAAACCTCGACCCCAGCCAGGCCCTCGGCATGCCCGATGCCTACTACGACTGGCCAAGCCTCGAGGTCTGCAACGTCTGGAGTGAGTCCGTCGTGCTCGGTGGCCAGGGCGCCATTTTGCTGCTCATGCCTCGCGAGCTGCTCGCGGGCGACCAGCTCGAGGTCTTCGAGGTCGGGGGCTGTGACTATGGCGGCGGCATGGCGCTCAACGAACAGTACCTGGTCATGGTCGGTCAAGGACGCGAACTGTATGACGATTGGGTCCTCGTCGGCGAAGGCGAGGGGCCCACTTCCTTCGTGATCCCAGCGTTGCCGTAGACAAGCCCGAAGGGCACTCGCCACGGATGGCGCGCAAGAACATGAATCCAAAGGGATTCCAAAGGGTGAAGCCCTTTGGCGGGGCGTGGGGCAGAGCCCCACTAACGTATTCAAAAGTCTACAAGTCGCAGCCAGGAGGCGGAGACTCGCTGCGAACTCGCAGCCATGGATGGCGAAG
>JAVFAO010000292.1:0-8882 GCA_034002465.1 Myxococcota bacterium | reverse complement strand
TCTGGTAGGTCGGCGTCCTCGAGCTCTTGCTCCGGAGGGAGGTCCATGCCGTCGAAGAACCAGTCGGGAAAGGGCAGATCGGCCTCGACGTCGACCAAATCGTGGGGGGTCGTGCTATCGGGTAGCTTGAAGGCTTCCCCTTCGTTGCAGGCCAGCACACCGAAAATCAAGCAGAGCGCCGCAAAGAGAGGCAGACGGGAGGTTGAGCTTGCAGGGGGCATGGCGTATTCCACAGCAAGGGAGGGGCGAAACACGAGCTCACTGAGACCCGACTCGGCGCCGGGATGGCGACAAGCACGGCGCTCAGCCGCCCGAGACGGCGACCCCAAGAGCTTAGCCAGAGACGGGCCAGAGCACAAGACGAGACAGGAAAAATCGACCAAAGTCAGCGAGTTAGCAGCAGATCGAGCAGCAGCGAGCAGTGAGATGCTGTGCACTCGAGCGCGTCTTCGCCAAGAGGAGCTTTGGGGTGGGGCGAGCGCCCCTTTTCGTGGTCACCATCCATCCGGCGAGGCGCGACCTGAGCCAGGTGAGGGTTGCCCCGCAACGCGGGGAGGGGCTGGAGCGAGCTGGCGCGAGTGACAGCCAGGGGTCTAAGACCGGTGCTTCGGTTGCCGTTGGATTTGGAAGCTCACGCAGAGCCGCAGAGCCGCAGAGAGGGAGCTTTGGGGTGGGGCGAGCCCTCTCTTCGTGCTCACCGTCCATCCGGCGAGGCGCGACCTGAGCCAGGTGTGGGTTGCCCCGCAACGCGGGGAGAGGCTGGAGCGAGCTGGCGCGAGTGACAGCCAGGGGTCTAAGACCGGTGCTTCGGTTGCCGTTGGATTTGGAAGCTCACGCAAAGCCGCAGAGCCGCAGAGAGGGTTGTTCCGTGGTCAGCGCCCGGCCATCGCCATCTTCTGGCTGGCGCACAACCACCTCGAGGAATACCTTCCTTCCCGCGACTCCCCATCTCCATTCATGGAAAGGGGGTTGGGGGGTGAGGTTTCCAGCGTGTGCTCGAATACAAAGACCACCAGCACCTCCACCCCAACTGCCCTACGCTGGACCACTGTCGGTGAAAAAAATGCACAAGAGGGGGCTCGCTTTTGCTGGCTCAGGTCGATCACTCCTGTGTTGGATAGCTCAGCACAGGAGGAGCCATGGAGCGCATCGACGCGGACTCGCCGTGGAAGGAGGTTCTCGATACTTTCTTCGAGCCCTTTGTCGCCTTCTTCTTCCCAGACATTTGGTCGGCCATCGATTGGACTCGAGCACCCGTGTTTCTGGACAAGGAGCTGCTACAAATCATTCGTGGCGGAGCGGTGGGAAATCGCCTCGCGGACAAGCTGGTGCGGGTGCACCGGCTCGATGGAACGCAGAGCTTGTTACTCGTGCATGTCGAGGTGCAGGCTTCACGCGAGCCCGCTTTTGCAGAGAGGATGATGGTCTACCACTACCGGATCTTCGACCGCTATCGGCAACCCGTGGTGAGCGTAGCGGTCTTGACGGACGAGGAGGCGTCGTGGCGGCCGAGTGTGTTTGAGCGCTCGGGCTTCGGTTGTCGTTTTCTGTTGGAGTTTCCGGTGGTGAAGCTGCTCGACGATGCAGATCGGATTGCCGACTTGCCGAAGATGAGCAATCCGTTTGGCGTGGTGGTCGCCGCGCATTTGCGGGCGCTGCAATGTCGGCGCTCGCCGCAACGGCGCATGGAATGGAAGCTAGAATTGTGTCGGGGGCTGTACGACAAGGGCTTTTCGAGGGTCGAGGTGCTATCATTGTTTCGGGTGCTGGACTGGCTGCTGGTGCTGCCCAAAGACCTGGAGTCGTCGTTCTGGGACAGCCTGAGCACACACGAGGAGGAGCAGCAGATGCCATACCTTGCCACATTCGAGCGAAAGGCGAAGCAGGAGGGGATCGAAGAGGGGATCGAGCAGGGGCAGCGGGGTGTTGTTCGGCGACTGATCACGCGTCGCTTTGGAGCATTGCCTGCTTGGGCGCAGGAGCGTCTCGACCAGGGGAGCGCGGCGCAGCTCGAGCTGTGGGCCGAGCGCATCTTGGATGAGGAGACGCTTGAGGCGGTCTTGGCAGTAGAGTCCTGAGCCTTCTGGTCCCATTGACACTCGTTCTCGTTTGCGCGGGTCCAAGAGCGCAAGACCGGTGCTTCGGTTGCCGTTGGATTTGGAAGCTCACACAAAGACGGCAAGTCGCAAGGAGGGAGTTTTGGGGTGGGGCGAGCGCCTCTTTTCGTGCTCACCGTCCATCCGGCGAGGCGCGACCTGAGCCAGGTGTGGGTTGCCCCGCAACGCGGGGAGAGGCTGGAGCGAGCTGGAGCGAGTGACAGCCAGGGGTCTAAGACCAGTGCTTCGGTTGCCGTTGGATTAGCAAGCTCACGCAAAGACGCCAAGTCGCAAAGAGGGAGCTTTGGGGTGGGGCGAGCTCCTCTTTTCGTGGTCACCGTCCATCCGGCGAGGCGCGACCTGAGCCAGGTGAGGGTTGCCCCGCAACGCGGGGAGGGGCTGGAGCGAGCTGGCGTGAGTGACAGCCAGGGGTCCGAGACCGGTGCTTCGGTTGCCGTTGGATTTGGAAGCTCACGCAGAGCCGCAGAGCCGCAGAGAGGGTTTTTCCGTGCTCAGCGCCCGGCCATCGCCATCTTCTGGCTGGCGCACAACCACCTCGAGGAATACCTTTCTTCCCGCGGCTCCCCATCTCCATTCATGGAGAGGGGGTTGGGGGGTGAGGTCTCAAGCGTCAGCCCGAATACACAGACGTGAAGCACCTCTGCCCCACACACCGGTTGCCGTTGGATTTGGAAGCTCACGCAGAGCCGCAGAGCCGCAGAGAGGGTCTTTGTGGGGCGCTGCCCCACACCCCGCCAAAGGGCTTAGCCCTTTGGAATCCCTTCTATTTTGGTGTTCGGGCTGCCTTCGCAGCGAGTCTTCGCCTCCTGGCTTCGACTTCTTGTTCATTGGGCGCTTGGCCTGTTCCCCAACTTCTTGCTGGCGAGCTAGGGCGTGAAGTAGAAGATGCCGTAGGTGGCGAGCGAGTTGGTGGTCTCGGGGGTGAGGTCGAAGCCCCAGTTGGTGTCGACGCCCGAGGTCCAGACTTGATAGAAAGGCTCGTCACCACGCGGCCACAGCACCACCTGTCCCTCGCTCAGAGAGAAGGTGCCCAGGTTGCCCTGATTGGCCAAACCGCTCACGCCAGGGATGCCTGAGCCACGCAGCCAGAGGGTGTTGTTGGCGACGGCGATGCTGGGCCCGACAGGGATGGAGGTGGGGGTGGCACCAGCCAGATCGCCAGCCCAGAAGACGATGTATTTCTTCAGGAAAGCGAAATCGAGGTCGAGGCCGGGATCGACGGCAGGCGAGTCATAGGTGCCAACGCCCGAGTCGGGGCGACCCTCGTAGTCATCGATATTGACGGTGGACCAGTCGGCGGAGACCCCTGGCAAATCGCCAGCGCTCAGGTCGATGGGCAAGAACATCCAGCGGTTGTAGCTCTGGCGATTGCCGTCGATGCCGCGCTGGAAGTAGAGGTGGACCACGGACTTGTCATTGCTGACGGCCCAGAGGGTCTTGCCATCCGGGGAGAGGTCGAAGTGGACGAAGCCTTGCCCGAAGAGTGAGGCGTCGAGTCCTGGGCGCCCAGGTGCCGGGCCGTTGTAGTCGAGCTTCTCGCCGCTCGCCAAATCGAAGGCCTGGACCTCCAGGCAAAGGCCGAGGAAGAGCAGGTTGCGACCGTCGTGGAAGGGGGCGATGGCCAGACCTGCAGCGGGAGGAGCCGTGACGCAGGAGATTTCACCTTGAGCGTTGGTGGTACCCGCGTTGATCGCCGCGCCGACGAAGACGTCGTAGTCCGTGCCGTCCATCAGGAAAGTGGGGCGCCCAGTGGCGTCGAAGCTGGCTTTGAAGGCGCAGGCCAAGCCGTTGCAGGGGGCCACATTGGCGTCGGCCACCATGTAGAGTCGGTCGCCATGGGCGGCCATGCGATCGATGCCCGCGCGGTAGACGGCATCATCCCGGTTATCGAGCACCGAAGCGGTGACGTCAGCGCTGTCCAAGCCTGCGATGTTGACGTACCAGAACTTCTCCGAGGCCTTGTCTGGACCGCTGGCGTTGGTCACCCACAGATACTGCTGACCTTCGTGCTCGTGGAAGAGACCGCGGCAGGGGAAGTCTTGCTGGGTGCCAGGGAAGATGACGCGCTTTCGGCTGAGCTGCTGGCCATTGATCGGATCGAAGTGGATGGCGAAGCCGGAATTCGTCCCTGTCGCGTCGAGATAGAGGACGAATACCGTCTTGTTCGGCCCCTCGACCATGCCGCAAACCCGGCCGTCGACGCCCTCGTCGGCCTCGTCCAACATGATGTAGTCATAGTACTTTTGACCACCGAACTCGTAGGCGGTCTTGACCGAGAAGTCATTGAGCTGCACGACTCGGACGCCTTGGTCGACCGCAGCGACGATCATGCCGCTCTCACTCTCGGGAAGCACCGAGATGTCACGTTGGTGGTAGTGGGCAAGCCACAGGTCGCCGAGCTCGACGGGAGCGGACTTGGACAGCGTCACCTGGCGGGGAGCAGGCGGGGGATTGTAGGCGCTGGCCGGTGAGTCGTTTTCCGCGACGAGCATGAGATCGCTCTCGCTGACGACGCCGCCCCAGGCCTCTTCGCGCGTAGGGAAATCGTCTTGCCAGCCGAAGCCACGCTTCTCTGAGTCGCTGGAGTCCTCGAAGATCATGAACAAAAACTCGCCTTCAGGCAAGCCGCGCAGGCTCACACTGGGTCCAAAGCTGTTCTGAATCTTGTTGGTGCCGCGCTCGGCCTCGGTGAGCTCACGCATCAACACCGGGTCGCTGCAGTTGGGATCATCCGTGCGGCAGAGCATGAAGACCACTGCGCCATCGCCGTCGTAGCCAGGCACCGAGACCGCCCAGAGCGCCGGGAACTGCGTCTTGGAGTTGGGCCCATACTTCAGCACGAAGTTGAGCGTTGCTCCCTCTTGGGTCTGGTCACTATCCCCCAGGTCAATGTCGCCCTGGTCGGTGTCGTTGAGGTCAGGTTCGGCAAAGTCGACGGCATCGGTGTCGCTCAGCTCCGTCGTCGTATCGGTATCGGTGAAGCTACTGCCACCGCCGCCGCCACATCCTAGCCCCTGATAGAAGGCAAACACAGCCAAGACAGCCAAGAGCCACGCTTTTCGTTGCATCGTCATCCTCCTCATCAACGAAGTACAAGCACCTGCGCTTGCGCGCGAAAGCACGAAGAAAGCCAGTCTGCGCAAAAGCAATCGCACCCGCCTTTCATCGACCACGTTCGAGATTACGCAATCTGCGTGCTGGGATCAATGGGCAAGACAAGAAGGATCTTTGATGGCCGACTGTGTGCGGCTCGATGCAACGGTGAGGCCACTTCGTCGATGGCCGCTGCAGAACGCAGCAAAATCGACACGCGCAGCGCTCTTGACGAGTTTTGCAAGAGCAGAGATGCTCCTCTTCACGCTGGGAGGGAAGCATGCCCGAGGCGCCCCGAGACTGCATTCAGGAAGCCTTCGAATTCGCTCCAACCGCGCTGCTCATGCTCGATCGACATGGGCACCTACTGGCCGCCAATTCCAGGGCTCGTGACTTCTTCGACAAGCTGGAGCTCGGCTCGAGCTTCGTCTCGGTGTGTATCCGAACGAGCGAGCAGGAGCGGGCACACCGCCTCATCTCGGGCTGCGCGTGCGAGCCAGACGCGTGTGTCTTTGCCTTTCGACATCGGCCCACGGCCCGCTTCTCGGTCAGCGCCAGCCCTTGCATCTCTGGGACGGTACTGGCCGTCCACCGCCAAACCGATGAGACAGCATCGGAGCACCGCGCGGTCGAGCGCTTGCGCCCTGATCCACTCGAGGAACTCACTCTCTTCGACGGTCTCTCCTCAGCCCAGAGCTCGGTGGACAGCCAACACGCCCTCGCCTCGAGCACGAGCCTCCCTCTGCCCGACCGCTCCCTGCTGAACCGCGAGGTCATCGATTGCATCGCAGCGGGTGTGCTCGTGGTCGACGCGCAAAGCCACATGATCGAGCAGGTCAACGCCACCGCCGCCGCCATGATGGGACGGAGCCAAGAAGAGATCGTCGGTCGCGTCTGCCACCGCTTCCTCTGTCCCGCCGAGCTCGGGCACTGCCCGGTCAAGGAGAGTGGTCAGGAGATCGATCACGCCGTGCGCGTCTTGTTGCACGCCAGCGGGCAAGAGCTGCCGGTGCTCAAATCGGTCAAACGCGTCTTTCTCGGTGGTCAGCCGAAGCTGCTCGAGACCTTCGTCGACATCAGCGACCGACAGGGGGTCGAGCAGGCGCTGAAGAAAGGCGAGGAGAACTACCGGCGCTTGGTCGAACACGCCACCGTCGGCTTTGCCACTCACGAGCTCGTGCTCGACGCCTCAGGCAAGCCCATAGATTACATTTTCTTGTCCGTAAACCAAGCCTTCGCCTCGCAATCCGGTCTGCCCATCGATGACATCGTCGGCAAGCGTATCAGCAGGCTCATGCCCCCTGCCGACGCGCAGTTCTTCCTCGAACGCTACGCCCCTGTTGCCCTCGAGGGCAGCTCCACCAGCTTCCAATGTCACGTCGACACGCTCGAACGAGATTTCGCGATCACCGCTTACGCCATCGGACCCCTGCGCTTCGCCACCATCTTCACCGACATCACCGCCAGCACCCGAGCTCTGCGCGAGCTCGAGCGCAGCCGCGAACAGTTCGAGCTCGCCGTGCGCGGCTCCAACGACGGCATTTGGGACTGGGACCTGCGCAACAACAGCCTCTATCTCTCTCCCAAATGGAAGGAGCAGCTCGGCTACCAAGACGACGAGATCGAGAACACCTTCGAAAACTTCGCCGAGCGCCTACACCCCGACGATCTGACTCGGGTCATGAATCGCCTCAACACCTACCTCCGCGGCGAATCGCAACACTACGAGGTCGACTTCCGCCTTCAGCACAAAGACGGAGCGTTTCGCTGGATCCTGGCTCGCGGAGAGGCCGTCAGGGACGACGCTGGCCTCCCCGTCAGAATGGCCGGCTCACACACCGACATCACCGAGCGCAAGCACGCCGAAAACGAGCTGCTGCTGCGTAACAAGATCCTGCGGCTGCTCACCCAGCTCTCAGCAGACTTCATCACCCTGCCGCTCGATCTCGTCGACGACGCCATCGCCTCGTCCCTGGCCGAGCTGGGGCAGCTCTTCGACGCCGACCGCGCCTACCTCGTCGACTACGATTTCGAACGCTCGCTCTTCAGCAACCGCTACGAGTGGTGCGCCCCTCACATCGCCCCTCGAATTCACGAGCTTCAAGACGTTCCCCTGTCTCAGCTCGGCTACTGGGTCAAGGAGCACCTCGCAGGGCACCCCATCGCCCTCGAAGACCTCGAGCGCCTCTCCCCCACCAACCCCATCCGCAACTACCTAGAGTCTCTAGGTATTCGTAGCCTCCTCTGCGTCCCGATGATGGACGGACCAGCCTGCCTCGGCTTCGTCGGCTTCGAATTCGACCAATGCGGTCACCGCTATTCCGAGACCGAGCAGCGCCTGCTCACCGTCTACGCACAGCTCCAGGTCAGCATCCGAAGACGACAGACCAACGAGCGGCAGCTGCGACAGAGCCGCGAGGAATCCGACCGCGCCAACCAGGCCAAGAGCGCGTTCCTCGCCAATATGAGCCACGAAATCCGCACCCCGATGAACGGCGTCATCGGCATGACTGGGCTGCTGCTCGACACCGAGCTCAACGACGAGCAACGTCACTACGCAGAGCTCGTCCGCAGCAGCGCCGAGGCCTTGCTCTCCCTCATCAACGACATCCTCGACTTCTCGAAAATCGAGGCCCGAAAGCTCGAGCTCGAAATCCTCGACTTCGATCTGCTCGCCCTGCTCGACGACCTCTCCAGCTCACTCGCCGTGGTTGCAGAAGAGAAGGGCCTCGAGCTGCTCTGTAGCGTCGACGCCGAGGTGCCACCACTGCTGCGTGGTGACCCCGGCCGCCTTCGCCAGATCATCACCAACTTGGTCAGCAACGCCATCAAGTTCACCGAGAGAGGCGAGGTCGTCATCCGTGTCGAGCGAACAGGAGACTGCGCGGAGCAAGGCTTCCTGCTGCGCTTCCGCGTCCGCGACACCGGCATCGGTATCGCGCCCGAGAAGCACGCCGCGCTCTTCGACAAGTTCACCCAGGTCGACGCCTCCACCACCCGACAATATGGCGGTACTGGCCTCGGACTGGCCATCTCGAAACAACTCGCCCAGCTCATGGGCGGCGAGATCGGCGTCGACAGTCAACTCGGCGCTGGCGCCGAGTTCTGGTTCACAGCCTGCTTCGAAGCGCGCCGAGAGGACACCCTCCCCGACTTCTTCGTACCCGTTGCCCTCGCCGGAAAGCGCGCCCTCGTCGTCGACGACAACCACACCAACCGCGAGATCCTCCAGGCACGACTCAGACAGTGCGCAATGCTCGTCGAGGAGGCCGAGGACGGAGCAACTGCCCTGCGCTTGCTCCGCCAAGCCGTCGACAAGCATGAGCCCTTCGAGCTTGCCATCATCGACATGCAGATGCCCGAGATGGACGGCGCCACCCTCGGCCGCCGCATCATGGCTGATCCGCAACTGCGAAAGCTCCGCATGGTCATGCTCAGCTCCCAAGCCTCCAGAGGCGACGCCAAGCGCTTCGAAGAGCTCGGCTTCGCAGGCTACCTCACCAAACCAGTGCGTCACGACGAGCTGCTCGCCGTGCTGCGCCTCGTCGGCATCGAAGACCAAGGACCACGCCGCATCGCCACCCGCCACACCGCCAAGGAAACCCTGCTGCGCTTCGAGGGCTGGAAACCCCGTATCCTCATCGCCGAAGACAACATCACCAACCAACAGGT